>NZ_JAMPTM010000110.1 GCF_025403375.1 Frankia gtarii | reverse complement strand
GGACCGGGTGGGTGCGCCGGTGGTCCGCTCGTCGGACCGCCTGCCGGGCTCGGCGGCGGGAGCCTGGGGCGTCGCCGCGGGAGCGAGCGGCGCAGCACCAACCGGCGCCGGAACGGAAGGCGCCGGAGCCGTGCGGATCGCTGCCAGCTCACGTGCCCGCTGCCGCTCGAGCCGCCGGCGGTGGCGGTCCCGCGCCAGGCCCTGCAGGGTCAGCTGCACTCCCGCGACCACCAGCACCCCGGCGGCGAGGCCCAGCACGAACAGGCCCCAGATGTCGAAGGAGAGAGATTGCCCCATGATCATCACGTCTGTCTGGCCGCTGTTCTCCAGCACCAGATCGGCGGTAAAGACTCCCGCAACCAGCAACAACACGACACCGACGGTTACCACCGGTACCTCCAGAACCATGGACATGGGCGAAACCGGCCACGAAGACTTGCTGGGCTCGGCTTACCCGCCTTTGGTCGCGGCGGAACCGCACGGGCGCGGTGTGATCCGCGATTCAGCCAACCGCGCCGCTCACCGCGGTGAGCAGGCGCCAGGCAGCGGCCTTGTCGAGCGGCTCGTTTCCATTGCCGCACTTTGGCGACTGCACGCAGGAGGGGCAGCCGGTCGGGCATTCACACGCGCCGATGGCGTCCCGGGTGGCGGCCAGCCAGTCCCCGATGCGCAGAAATCCCCGTTCGGCGAATCCCGCGCCGCCGGCGTGGCCGTCGTAGACGAAGACGCTGGTCCGGCCCGTGTCCGGGTGCAGGGCAGTCGACACGCCACCGATATCCCAACGGTCGCAGGTGGCGAACAGCGGAAGCAGGCCGATGGCTGCGTGCTCGGCGGCGTGCACCGCGCCGGGCACATCCGCGGCCTCGACGGCGGCGCCGGCGAGCAGGTCGTCGGTGACGGTGTACCAGACGGCGCGCGTCCGCAGCTGCCTCGGCGGCAGGTCCAGTGGCTCCTGGCCGAGCACCTCCCCGGTCGCGACGAGCCGGCGCTGGTAGCCGACGACCTGGTTGGCAACCTCGACCACCCCAAGGTGCACCTCCACATCGGGCAGGATTCGTGATCGCGACGACTCGACGATTCGGATGTCGGTGTGCTCGCGCGCGACCGTCGTCCACTCCGGGGACTCCTCGTGGACGAACGCCACCGACTCGGGCAGATCCAGGTCATCCACGACGAAGCTCGAGCCCTGATGGAGGTAGACCGCCCCGGGATGCACCGCGGAATGCGCGGCCGCCGCGTCGACCGTGCCCAACAGACGTCCGGTGGCCGTCTCGACGATGCGGACCGGGGGGCCGCCGGCCCCCCGGATATCCACCTCCGGCCGGGTCCGCTGGGTCCAGAACCAGCCCGTTGGCCGGCGTCGCAGCCGCCCGCGGCGGACCAGGTCGTCGACGACGCGCGGCGCCGCCGGGCCGAACAGGCTCAGGTCCGCCTCGGTGAGCGGCAGCTCGGCGGCGGCGCACTCCAGCTGCGGGCCGAGCACGTAGGGGTTGTCCGGGTCGAACACGCAGGCTTCCACCGATCGACCGAACACCGCCTCCGGATGGTGGACGAGGTACGTGTCGAGCGGATCGTCCCGGGCGACCAGCACCGCCAGCGACCGCTGCCCGTCCCGGCCAGCCCTGCCGGCCTGCTGCCACAGCGAGGCGAGGGTGCCCGGAAAGCCGGCGGTGATCGTGGCATCCAGGCCGCTGATATCCACCCCGAGCTCCAGCGCCGACGTCGCCGCGACACCGAGCAGGTCCCCCGCGCGCAGCCGGCGTTCCAGCTCGCGGCGCTCCTCCGGCAGATAGCCGGCCCGATAGGCCGCCACTCGGTCCGCGAGATCCGAATCCACGTGGCCCAGCTCTCGGCGGGCGGTGATCGCCACAACCTCCGCGGACCGGCGGGACCGGACGAACACCAGGGTGCGCACGCCGTCGGCGACGAGATCGGCGAGCAGGTCGGCCGACTCGGCGGTAACCGACCGCCGGACCGGCGCGCCGTTCTCACCTGCGCCGCGCGGCTCGCCCGGGGCGCCCTGCGCCTCCCCCTCTGCCGGCCGCCGCCACAGCAGCGGGGGTTCGTAGAGCACGAAGTCCATCGGGCCCCGGGGCGCGCCGTCGTCATCGATCACCTCGACGTCGACGCCGGTGAGCCGCCCAGCCGACAACTGCGGGTCGGCGGCGGTGGCGGACGCCAACAGGAACACCGGCTCCGACCCGTAACGCGCGCAGACCCGCCGCAGCCGCCGGATCACCGCGGCGACATGCGCGCCGAACACGCCGCGGTAGCCATGGCATTCGTCGATCACGACGAACCGCAGCCCGCGCAGGAACTGTGCCCACCGCCGGTGCTGGGGCAGGATCCCCCGATGGATCATGTCGGGATTGGTCAGGACAAGGCCGGCATGGGCCCGGACCCAGTCCCGCTCGGCCGCCGGCGTGTCGCCGTCGTAGGTTGCGGCCCGCACCCCGGTGAGCCGAAGCGACCGTACCGCCCGCAGCTGATCATGCGCGAGGGCCTTCGTCGGCGACAGGTAGAGCGCACGGGCGCCGGGCTGCGTGAGCAGCCGGGACAGCACGGGCATCAGGTATCCCAACGACTTCCCGGAGGCCGTGCCGGTCGCCAGCACGACGCTGCGGCCGGCGTGGGCGGCCTCGGCAGCCGCCGCCTGGTGCGTCCACGGCTCGTCGATCCCGGCGGCGACCCACCGCCCACGCAGTACCGGATCGACCCATTCTGGCCAGGGCGCCCGCCGCCCCGGCCGGGCCGCAACCGGCTCGACGTGCGTCATGCACTGTGCGCGCCGCGCGTCGCGGCGCAGCCCGGCGAGGACCGTGTCCGCGCCGCCGATGTCCGCCGGCGAGCCCACGACCGTCGAGGATATGCGTCCCGACGCCGTCAGCGGCAGGACGATGGGCGATCCACAGGCCGCCACTCGATGGACCACCCGTCACGCAACCGCGAATCGGCGCTGCTGACCAGCCCCGCCCAGACAAGATCAGGGATAGATTCCAGCAGACGTCATCGACTACGCCGCCGCAATACCGGTTACCGCGATCTGAGTCGCGGGCCGCCGGGTTGATCCCCCTCCTGGGAGGGTAATGGCGCCGTGATGTCGGTCGCCCGAAGTGCGGGACGGCCTGAGGCACCCAAGGAGGATCCGTGGACCTGTCCCTCACGACTCGCCAGGAAGGCAACCACACGGTCGTCGTGGTGGGCGGCGAGATCGACGTGTACACCGCACCGAAGCTGCGCGAGCAGCTCATTGATCTTGTCTCCGGAGGGTCCTACCACCTGGTCGTCGACATGGAGGGCGTCGAGTTCCTCGACTCGACCGGCCTCGGTGTCCTTGTCGGCGGCCTCAAGCGCGTGCGCGCGCACGAGGGCTCCCTGCGGCTGGTCTGCACCCAGGAACGCATCCTCAAGATCTTCCGGATCACCGGTCTCACCAAGGTCTTCCCGATCCATTCCTCCATCGAGGAAGCGCTCGCCGCCAGCGAGTGAGTGAGCCGGACATCACGCCTTCGGAAAGGCAGGCACCGCCGTATGCCCACCGTTGAGCTGCGGTTCGCCGCCCTGAACGGACACGTCCGCACCGCGCGGATGATCGCCACGGCGGTCAGCCGGCGGGCCGGGGTTCCCGCCGGAGCCGCCGACGAGATCAAGCTGGCGGTCACGGAGGCATGCGCCCGCGCGGTGCGCGTCAACCGCCGACATTCACCGGACTCGCCGGTGCATGTCGCGCTCGTCGACACGCCCGACACCTTCACGATCACCGTTGTCGACTGCGGGCGCGCCGGTGACGAGGTCGCGCCGGGTCCCGACGGTGGACTCGTCACCGCCTCCACGCTGCTGGATCTCGAACCCGAAGCCGCAGACCCGCCCTGGTGGTCCGATACGTCCGACGACGACTCCGCCGAGGACAGCGCGGGATTCCCGCCGGGCCTCGGGCTCGCCCTCATCGAGGGCCTCGTCGACGAGGTCGAGATCAGCCGCGGGCCCGACGGGGTGGGCACCGTCGTGGCGATGACCTGGCACACCGGCGTCGAGGCTGCGCCCTACAAGACGGCCCGTTGACATCCTCTCCGCCCTGAAGCTGATGGGCGGAGATTCCCGGCTGCTACGCCGTGGTGGACGTGGGCGACGAACTGCGTCCATCCGGCGCCGGGCCGGCCATGTCCGCCCCAGGCCGGCACCGACGTCGCCTGGCACTCGCGGAGCTCTGGCTTCCCGCGACGCCCAGGACCTCCGCGCCCACGAGTCGCGCTTTTCTGATAAAAATTTCCCGCCCGTTATTGGATAAATAATCCTTAATGCGGGGCTTCGCGTCATGCGCCCAATCACAGCTGACCCGGCGGGCGATCGCAGAAAAAGCAGCGCACATCACAGTAGTGTGGATAGACTCCGCCGCATCTCGCGGACGGTTGATCCAACCGCCCGAAGATCCCCTTGTGCCCCCCGTGAAAACTGCCGGAAGCGTCAAAATCAGGATGAATCCGGCCGATCTCACTCCGAGTGCCGCCGGATGCGGCGCCCGGCCGTCACCGTCTCCATGCCGTGGGATCCGTCGGAATCGGCACCCATGAGCCATCGACACGCGCGGAGGGAGCACAGAGTAGACCGGGAGGAGCCATGTCCCCGATCCACGCCCTGCAGTCCGAGGGCACTGGAATCGACCTTAGTGGCAACGCCCTGGGCCTGGTCGCCGGTGTGGCGATAGTCGCAGCCCTCGCGCTGCTCGTCGCCGGCTACCTGGCACGGGAGGTGTTGGCCGCCAGCCCCGGAACCGCGCGGATGGTGGAGGTCGGGCAGGCGGTTCAGGAAGGCGCTGCGGCCTACCTCAGACGGCAGTTCAAGACGTTGGCGGGATTTGTCGTCGTCATTCCCTTTGTCCTGCTGTTGCTTCCGTCCGACGATACCGGGGCCAAGATCGGGAGATCGGTCTTCTTCGTGGTCGGCGCCCTCTTCTCGGCGCTTGTTGGTTTTGTCGGGATGTGGCTCGCGACCAGGGCGAACACCCGCACGGCGGCCGCGGCGATGACCCACGGCGAGAGGGCCGCCGTGCGCATCGCCTTCCGGACAGGCGGCGTCGTGGGCATGTTCACGGTCGGTCTCGGCCTGCTCGGCGCCGCCGTCGTCGTGCTCGTCTTCCGGGACACCGCACCGCAGGTGCTGGAGGGATTCGGGTTCGGGGCCGCCCTGCTCGCGATGTTCATGCGGGTCGGGGGTGGCATCTTCACCAAGGCCGCGGACGTCGGAGCCGACCTGGTCGGAAAGGTCGAACAGGGCATTCCGGAGGACGACCCCCGCAACGCGGCAACAATCGCCGACAACGTCGGCGACAACGTGGGCGACTGCGCTGGGATGGCCGCGGACCTGTTCGAGTCCTACGCGGTGACGCTGGTCGCAGCGCTGATCCTCGGGGTGAGCGCCTTCGGCGAGCGAGGGCTGGTGTTCCCGCTGCTGATCCCGGCTGTCGGGGTCGTCACGGCGGTCATCGGCATCTTCGCGGTATCGCCACGAGCCGGCGACCGCAGCGGGATGGCCGCGATCAACCGCGGCTTCTTCATCTCCGCGGTGGTGTCGGCGATCGGCGTGGTGATCGTCTCGGTGCTCTATCTACCGACGGACTTCGCCGGATTCCCCGGACTCGAGTCCAGCACCCAGTCCGGCAATCCGCGGGTCATCGCGATCAGTGCCGTTCTTATCGGCATCGTGCTCGCCGCGGCCATCCAGCTGCTCACGGGATACTTCACCGAGACGACCCGCCGGCCGGTGCGGGATGTGGCCCAGGCATCGCTCACCGGACCGGCCACGAACATTCTCGCTGGCATCGGTGTCGGCCTAGAATCCGCGGTCTACTCCTCCCTGCTCATCGGGGCCGCGGTCTTCGGCGCCTATCTACTTGGCTCGGGCAGCGTCACGATCGCGTTGTTCGCGGTCGCGCTGGCGGGCACCGGGCTACTGACCACGGTGGGCGTCATCGTCTCGATGGACACCTTCGGCCCGGTGAGCGACAACGCTCAGGGCATCGCCGAGATGTCCGGCGAGATGGACGAGCAGGGCAGCGCCATCCTGACCTCCCTCGACGCCGTGGGCAACACCACGAAGGCCATCACAAAGGGCATCGCGATCGCCACCGCGGTCCTGGCCGCGACCGCGCTGTTCGGCTCGTTCACCGACACGGTGACCAATGCTCTCGGCGACGCCGGCGCCCGCCCTGAAAACGGGCGAGGGACGGTCGGCGGACTGAACATCGCATATCCCGACGCTCTGGTCGGGCTCGTCATCGGCGCGGCCGTGGTCTTCCTGTTCTCGGGGCTCGCCATCAACGCGGTGGGCCGTGCGGCTGGCCGGGTCGTGATGGAGGTGCGCAACCAGTTCCGCACCAGGCCCGGAATCATGACCGGCAGCGAGAAACCAGACTACGGCGCGGTTGTCGACATCTGCACCAGGGATTCGCTCCGTGAACTGATTACCCCGGGGACGCTGGCGGTCCTGGCGCCGATCGCGGTCGGCTTCGGCCTCGGTTATCCGCCGCTGGGGGCGTTCCTCGCCGGGGCCATCGCCGGCGGCGTCCTGATGGCCGTGTTCCTGGCGAACTCCGGCGGCGCGTGGGACAACGCGAAGAAGCTCGTCGAGGACGGGAACTACGGCGGGAAGGGCTCGGAGGTCCACGCCGCGACCGTGATCGGCGACACGGTCGGAGACCCGTTCAAGGACACCGCCGGGCCGTCCATCAACCCGCTACTCAAGGTGATGAACCTGGTCAGTCTGCTGATCGCACCGACGGTGGTGAAGTACTCGGTCGGCACCGACCGGAACACGCCGCTGCGCATCGGCATCGCCCTCGCCGCGGTCGTCGTCATCGTCGCGGTGATCGTCGTGTCCAAGCGGCGCAGCTCGATGATCGCTGGAGATCCACCGGTCGCGCAGGCGGCCACCCCGAGCTCGGAAACGATCAACGTCTGACTGCGATCCCGGCCGTCGGCCGGCCGGCACGAGATCCGCTCCGTGCCCGCCGGCCACCGGCCACCGGCCACCGGCCGGATTACGCCATCCCGCTCCAGCGGTGCGCTCGACCACCGGCACAGCCGGGCACGCAGACAGCCGGGCACGGGGACAGGCACCGGGAATCAGTTACCCAGAGCAACGCCCGAGGGCCTGCAGCGGTGGCCACATACCACCGCCGCACACCCTCGTGCGGGCCCGGTCGGGCCGTCCAGGCGTCATCGGGTGCGCCGTGGGTAGGCGTCGGGCTACCGGGGTCCTACCCGGACGGGAAGCTTCGCGGAATCCAACAGCGGCGTACGGTGCTGCGAGGCACCGCTTGCACACCAGTGGCCGCCGCCCGCCCGATCAGCACCCGCCGGACGCACGTTCGCCAGGCCACGCCAGATCCAGCACCGAGCACCACCCAAGCAACATCCGCCATATCCGGGACCTACGCTTCGGAGAGGCGACCTACGCTTCGCCCACCGGTCATCGCACCGAGCACGCTGCACCGAGGAGAGAAGTGCCACCGCGCACGAAGACGACGACACGGACGACCGCGCGGTCAGCCGCCCCGGTCGCCGAGCCCGGCGAGCCCACCGGGACCGGCATCACCTCGAGCCCGGGCGCGGCCTCGGCAGAGGTGCCCACCACGCGTACGAGCGGCCGGGCCGCCGCGAGCCGAGCCGCGACGGGAGGCACCACGGCCGGCCGGTCGGCGACCGGATCAAGCGGCTCCGCCGGTGCCGCGCCCAAGCCGACCCCAGGTACGGGCATGCGCCTGGTGATTGTGGAGTCCCCGGCGAAGGCGAAGACCATCGCCGGCTACCTCGGCCCGGGCTGGCAGGTGGAGTCGAGCATCGGCCACATCCGCGACCTGCCGCGCAGCGCCGCCGATGTCCCAGCCGCGCACAAGGGCAAGCCGTGGGCCCGGCTCGGCGTCGACGTCGACAACGACTTCGAACCGCTCTACGTCGTCACGCCGGACAAGAGGCTGCAGGTCAGCAAACTCAAAGCGTTGGTGAAGGACGCCACCGAGCTCTACCTCGCGACAGACGAGGACCGCGAGGGTGAGGCGATCGCCTGGCACCTGCTCCAGACGCTGAAGCCGACGGTGCCGGTGAAGCGGATGGTGTTCCACGAAATCACTCCGCAGGCGATCCGCCGCGCCGTCGACAACCCCCGCGAGATCGACGAGAACCTGGTCAACGCGCAGGAGACCCGTCGCATCCTGGACCGCCTCTACGGCTACGAGGTCTCCCCCGTGCTGTGGAAGAAGGTCATGCCGAAGCTGTCGGCAGGCCGCGTTCAGAGCGTGGCGACCCGGGTCCTGGTCGAGCGGGAGCGGGCCCGGATGCGGTTCCGCTCGGCGGAGTACTGGAACATCGAGGGCCTGTTCGGCGCAACAGTCGCCCGCCAGAGCTGGCCGGCAGGAACCGACGGCGCGGACGCGGGCGGAGCCGGCTCGGGCGTGGAGCGCACTCCGCTGCCGGCGACACTCGTCTCCCTCGACGGCAACCGGATCGCCACCGGCCGGGACTTCGCGCCGACCGGCGAGCTGACCACGTCCGGTGTGACCCGGCTGGACGAGGCGGGCGCGCGCGCCCTCGGTGACCGGCTGGCCGACGCGGCGTTCGCGGTGCGCTCGGTGGAGACCAAGCCGTACCGCCGTTCGCCGTACCCGCCGTTCATGACCTCCACGCTGCAGCAGGAGGCGGGCCGCAAGCTGCGGTTCTCCAGCCAACGCACCATGCAGATCGCGCAGCGGCTGTACGAGAACGGCTACATCACCTACATGCGTACGGACTCGACGAACCTGTCCGAGACCGCGCTCGCCGCAGCCCGTTCCCAGGCCGAGAGCCTCTACGGCGCGGAGTACGTGCCGGCCCGGCCGCGTACGTACACCAAGAAGGTCAAGAACGCCCAGGAGGCGCACGAGGCGATCCGGCCCGCCGGCGATCACTTCCGCACCCCCGGGGAGGTCCGCGGCGAGCTCGACCTCGACTCCTACCGGCTGTACGAGCTGATCTGGCAGCGCACGGTCGCGAGCCAGATGGCGGACGCCCGGGGCACCAGTGCCACGATCCGGCTCAGCGCCACGTCGTCGGCCGGAGAGAACGCGGAGTTCTCCGCGTCCGGCAAGGTCATCACCTTCCCCGGCTTCCTGCGCGCCTACGTCGAGGGTGCGGACGACCCCGACGCGGAGCTGGAGGACCGCGAGCGGCGTCTACCCGACGTCCGCGAGGGCGACCCGCTCGAGGTCCGCTCGCTGACTCCCCGCGGGCACGCCACCAGCCCGCCGGCCCGATTCACCGAAGCCAGCCTGGTCAAGACGCTCGAGGAACTCGGGATCGGCCGGCCGTCCACGTACGCCTCGATCATCGGCACGATCCAGGATCGCGGCTACGTGTGGAAGAAGGGCTCGGCGCTCGTGCCGAGCTTCATCGCGTTCGCCGTCGTCGGCCTGCTGGAGGACCACTTCGGCCGGCTGGTGGACTACCGGTTCACCGCGACGATGGAGGATGACCTCGACGACATCGCGGCCGGCACTGCGGCGTCCACCGACTGGCTGACCCGTTTCTACTTCGGCACGGGGGACGGCACGGGGAACGGCACCGACCCCGGCGCCGCGGCCGGGCTCAAGCACCTCGTGAGCGAACGACTCGGCGAGATCGATGCCCGCGAGGTGAACTCGATCCCGCTCGGCGTGGCCGACGACGGTACGACGGTCGTGGTGCGGGTCGGGCGGTACGGCCCCTACGTCCAGCACGGGGAAAGCCGGGCCAGTGTGCCCGACGACCAGGCCCCGGACGAGCTCACCGTCGCCCACGCGCTGGAGTTGCTGGCCGCCCCGAGCGGGGATCGGGTGCTCGGGGTGGACCCGGCGACGGGCGCGACGATCACGGCCAAGGCCGGCCGGTTCGGCCCGTACGTCACGACGGACACCGATCCGCCGCGCACCTCCAGCCTGCTGCGCACGATGTCGCTGGAGACGCTGACCCTCGACGACGCCGTGAAACTGCTGATGCTGCCGCGCAACCTCGGTGCCGGTGCGGACGGCGAGGAGGTGACCGCGCAGAACGGGCGGTACGGCCCCTACGTGAAGAAGGGTGCCGAGAGCCGGTCGCTGGAGTCCGAGGATCAGCTGTTCACGGTGACCCTCTCCGAGGCGCTGGCGCTACTCGCTCAGCCCAAGGCGCGGGGCCGCCGAGCAGCCGCCCAGACGCCCCCGCTGCGCGAACTCGGCAACGACTCGGTCAGCGGCAAACCGATGGTCGTCCGCGAGGGACGCTTCGGCCCCTACGTGACCGACGGCGAGACCAACGCGAGCCTGCGCAAGGGCGACGCCGTCGAATCAATCACGGACGAGCGCGCCGCGGAGCTGCTCGCGGACCGCCGGGCCCGCGGTCCGGCCACTCCCAAGCGCGCGGCCCGCACCGCCAAGTCGACGACGGCCAAGAGCGGCACGGCGAAGTCCACAACGGCGAAGTCCACAACGGCGAAGTCCACAACGGCGAAGTCCACAACGGCGAAGTCCACAACGGCGAAGTCGACCACGACGAAGCCGGCTGCGGCGAAGTCCGCTACGGCGAAGACGGCCGCCAAGTCCGGCACCACCGCCAAGAGCTCGGCGGCGAAGTCGGGCTCGACCAAGGCCGGCGCGGCGAAGAGCAGCGCGGCGAAGAAGGCCGGCGAGGAGTCGGCGGTCACCGGGTCGTCCGCTTCGGACGACGGCGGTGGCGCCGCGGGCGCGACGCCCGGTGGCACCCGCCGGACGGGCTGATGGCCTCGCCGATCCGTCCGGCTCCAGGGCCGGCCGACGCGGCGGGGGACGGCTCGGCGGCGACGACCGTGGGACCCGCCGCGGCCGGCTTCACCACGACCATCACGTCCCCCGCAGGCACGGATGGCCAGCCGGCTGCAGAGCCGGCCTCGGACACGAGCGGCTCGACGGCGACGTCCGGGGACGACACGATCCCGTCCGCCACCGACTTGCCCGGCGCCGAGCCGGCCGTGGGCGAACAGGCCACCGGCGAGCAGGCCACCGGCGAGCAGAGCGCCGACAAGCAGGGATCCGACGAGCAGGGATCCGAGGTCTTCAGCACCGTAAGGCCCGCCGGTGATGTCGGCGAGGGCCGCCGCGGTGGTGGCGGCCGGCGGCCACGGATCGGGCGCATCCCGAGCCGACATCCGGTCACGACCGTCCCCTCCCCGCCCCCCAGGGCGAACAGTGCGGCCGGCGACGAGAGCGACATCCGCGCCGTGCTGCGGATTCCCGAGTTCCGCCGGATGTGGATCCAGCTCAGCCTGTCCAGCCTCGGCGACTGGATGGGCCTGCTGGCCACGACCGCGCTGGTCACCCAGCTGCAGAACAGCTTCTCGGGCCAGGCGTACGCCATCGGCTCGCTACTGATCGTCCGGCTGATGCCGGCCCTGGTCCTCGGACCGCTCGCCGGCGCGCTCGCCGACCGGCTCGATCGCCGGATGACCATGGTCGTCACGGATGTGATCCGCTTCGGGTTGTTCGTCTCGATCCCGCTCATCGGCACGCTGGAGTGGCTGCTTATCGCGTCGTTCCTGGTCGAGGCGGTCACTTTGGTCTGGGCTCCGGCGAAGGACGCCAGCGTCCCGCACCTGGTTCCGCGGGAGCGGCTCGCAGCGGCGAACACGCTCAGCCTGATCATGACCTACGGCACGGCCCCGCTGGCCGCCGCCATCTTCACCCTGCTGGCGACGATCTCGCGGACGCTGGGCTCCAGCGTGTCGTTCTTCCGGGACTCCTCCGTCGATCTCGCGCTGTACTTCAACGCGGCGACCTTCCTCGGCTCGGCCATCGTGATCTGGGGGCTCAAGGGCATCGGCCGGGCCGCCCGCCCGGAGACCGGTCCCGAACCCGGCTTCCTGGCGTCGATCACCGAGGGCTGGCGCTTCGTCGGGCAGGACCGGCTGGTCCGCGGGCTGGTCGTGGGCATCCTCGGCGGGTTCGCGGGGGCCGGTTGCGTGATCGCCCTCGGCCGGCTCTACGTCGGGATCCTCGGCGGCGGTGACTCCGCGTATGGAATTCTGTTCGGAGCGGTGTTCGTCGGGCTGGCCGGTGGGATGGCCGCCGGGCCGAAACTACTCGGCGACTACAGCCGAACCCGCCTGTTCGGCGTCTGCGTCACCGGCGCCGGCATCACCCTGGTGATCGTCGCGATCATCCCGAACCTGGTCATCGCCTGCATCCTGGTGGTGGCCGTGGGGGCCTTCGCCGGGGTGGCCTGGGTGACCGGTTACACGCTGCTGCAGGCCGAGGTCTCCGACGAGCTGCGAGGACGGACCTTCGCCCTGGTGCAGTCGCTGGTGCGCGTCGACCTGCTGCTGGTGCTGGCGGCCGCGCCCGCCCTCGTCGGGCTGATCGGCTCGCATGGCATCCATCTGTGGGGCGACATCACCGTGCGGGCAGACGGCGTCACCGTCGTCCTGCTCGGCGGCGGCCTGCTCGCGGTGGCGGTGGGGCTGTTCGCCTACCGCCAGATGGACGAGCGGGTCGGGGTCGCGGTCTGGCCAGAGCTGTGGAGCGCGCTGCGCGGCCGGAAGCCGGCGCCGACCCGACCACGTCACTCCGGCCTGTTCGTCGCGGTGGAGGGGGCCGAGGGGGCCGGCCGATCCACCCAGGTGGAGCTGCTGCGCTCCTGGTTGGCCGCCAGCGGGCGCGAGGTCGTCGTGACCTCCGGTTCCGGCGCCACCGCCACCGGCGCGAGGCTGCGGGAGCTGCTGTTCGACCCCTCGGTACACCTGCACCCCCGCACCGAGGCGCTGCTCGCCGCCGCCGACCGTGCCGAGCACGTAAGCCGGGTGATCGAGCCGGCGCTCGCCCGGGGCGCAATCGTCATCACGGACCGCTATGTCGATTCGTGGGTCGCCTTCCAGTGCGCGAGCCGGTCGGTCGACGCCGCGGAACTGGCCGTGCTGGCCCAGTGGGCCACCCAGGCCCTCATCCCCGACCTGACCGTCCTGCTGGACCTGCCCGCCGAGCTCACGTTGCCGCCGGCAGCGGGCGTTACCTCCCAGCCCCTCGCGGGCGAGCATGACGGCGCGCGGGCGCACGCCGACGCCGACCTGGACACGGCCGCGGCCGCGGCCACCGACGCGGATACCGACGCGGACGCGGCCAGCGACCTGAACGCGGCTACCGACGGTATCGGCGATGAACCAGGTGTCGAACCAGGCCGCGGATCGGACGACCGCTCGGGCGAGGACGTAGGAGCCGAGGTGCTCGCCTATCGCCGCCGGGTGCGCGACGGGTTCCGCCGACTGGCCCAGGAGGAGCCCGCGCGTTACCTCACCGTCGACGCGACCCGCCCCCGGGAAGAGATCCACGCCGAGGTCCGTGCGATCGTGGCCGGCCGGGTCAAGCGCCGGGCCGCTCCCCTGGGGGTCTGAGCCGGCCAGCGGCTACCCCGCCGTCCCGGGCGAGGATGATGGGGACCCGTGACCGTTTGGGAGACGCTGGTCGGCCAGGAAGCGGTCGTCGCGACGCTGCGGACGGCCGCGGTGGCAGCGTCCCCCGGCATCCGTGCGGCCGTGGACGGGGGTGACGGCCCGGCCGGCGCGCGCTCCGGAATGACCCATTCGTGGCTGTTCACCGGCCCCGCCGGCGCGGGGCGGCAGGAGGCGGCGCGAGCGTTCGCCGCCGCTCTTAACTGTGAGCGGGAGTCACCCGGCTGCGGGGAGTGCAACGGCTGCCACACCGTGCTCACCGACACTGCCACCGACCTGCGCACCGTCACACCGGAGGGGCTCTCGCTCGGGGTGAAGGACGTCCGCGCCCTGGTCCGGGACGCCGCCAGCGCCCCGACCGCCAGCCGCTGGCGGATCCTGCTGCTCACCGACGCCGACCGGCTCACCGAGGCGGCGGCCAACGCGCTGCTCAAGGCATTGGAGGAGCCGGCGGAACGCGCTGTGTTCCTGCTGTGCGCGCCGTCGGTCGAGGACGTGCTGCCCACCATCCGCTCTCGCTGCCGGACGGTCGCGCTGCGGCTGCCCTCCGCCGCGGACGTGCGCGACATGCTGCTGCGGGAGGGAGTCGACGACCGGCTGGCGCAGACGGCAGCCCGGGCGTCGCAGGGGCACCTCGCGCTGGCCCGCCGCCTCGCCACCGACGAGGCCGCCCGGGCTCACCGGGCGGCGGTGCTACGCATTCCGAGCCGCCTTGGCCGCGTCGGGGACTGCCTGGCCGCGGCCGCGGATCTCGTGGGTGCCGCGAACGCGGACGCGGAGGCCGCGAACACCGAGCGGGACGAGGTCGAGACGGAGGCGCTGAAGACGGCACTCGGCGTCGGTGCGACGGCCACCGGCGGCAAGTCGAGGTCGGCTCGGGCACCGAAGGCCGGCGCGAAGGCCCGGTCGATGGTCGTGCGGGGCGCGGCCGGGGCACTCAAGGAGCTTGAGCGGACCCAGAAGAGTCGCGGGCGGCGCACCGTCCTCGACTCTCTCGACCGTGCCCTGGTCGACCTGGCTGGTCTCTACCGCGATGTGCTCGCGGAGCAGCTCGGCGCGCCGGTCGACCCGATCCATGCCGACCATGCGGCCGAGGCCGCGGGCCTCGCGGCGGGCTCGACGCCGGAGCAGACGCTGCGGCGGCTGGAGGCCGTGCTCGCGACCCGGGCGGCGCTCGCCGACAATCCCGGCCTCGTCCCGCTACTCGCGGTGGAATCGCTGACCCTCGCCCTGCGCGACGGCTGACGCCGGCCGCCGCCGCTCGCCCGGAGACCGCCGCTCGCCCGGAGACCGCCGAGCGGCGGTCGATGGGCCGAATGGGCCGAATGGGCAGCCAACTTACAAGTCCAGGCATATTCTGATCTGCGACGCAGATCACGCCCGCGAGCGGCTCCGGCAGGCCCCACTCGACCGGCGCTGCCGCACATCGGGCCCGCTTCCCAGGCGGGCCACCGTTCCGGCCGGCCCGCGGGCCAGGGGAGGTGACGGGCCGGATGCCGATGATGTGCGCGGTGGCGTTCTCCCCTCGAGGCAAGCTCTACTACGCAGATCCGGGTACCCATGCCCCCCGGGTCGGTGACCAGGTCCTCGTGCCCACCGACGATGGTCCCGAGGTCGCCACCTGCATGTGGGCACCGCAGTGGGTCTCCGAGGACATCGGCGGCCTGCCCGTGCTGGCGGGGATGGCACAGACGGCCGACGTGCAGCGCGCCGAGCTGTCCCGGCGTCGGCGCGCCCGCGCCCGGGTCGCCGCCCGCCGGCTGGCGCGGGAACACAACCTGCCAATGAAGATCATCGGTGTCGATCACGTACCGGACACGGGCGGCTACACGATCTACTTCAGCGCCGAGACCCGGATCGACTTCCGGGAGCTGGTCCGCGACCTGAACCGGACGCTGGCCGCGCGAGTGCGGCTGCGGCAGCTGTCCGCCCGGGACGGCGCCCGCCTGCAGGGCGGGATCGGCTCGTGCGGGCGTGACCTGTGCTGCGCCACGTTCCTCACCGACTTCGAGCCGGTGAGCCTGCGCATGGCCCGCGACCAGAACCTCGCCCTCAACCCGATGCGCATCAGCGGGGCCTGCGGCCGGCTGATGTGCTGCCTGCGCTACGAGCACCCGCTGTACGAGGAGTTCGCCGGGGCCGTACCCGCCGTCGGGGAACGGGCCTGCACACCCCAGGGCGAGGGCCGAGTCGTGCGCCACGACGTGCCACGCGAACAGGTGGTCGTCGTGCTCGACGGCGGCGCGCGGACCTCCTGCGAACGAGCCGACGTGTGCCCGTCCCGGCAGGCGCACGAGGCCGCCTACGCCCCGCACAAGGCCGAGCCCCGCTCCGATCCCGGCCCTGCTCCGTCCGGCGCCGACCATGCCAGCACCCACGAGGACGCTGGTGGTGTAGGCGCGAACCACGTCGCCGCCGACCTCGAGGAGGCGGAGTACGACGGGGCGCCAGGCGGCGGCCCGGGACATTCCCGCCGACGCTCCCGGCACCGCCCCCGCCTCTGATCGGTCAGGGCACCCGGCGGATCACGGGTCGAACCGGTAGCCCATCCCGCGCAGCGTGGTGACCAGCCGTCGCTGCGGCGGGCGGCCCTCCACCTTGGTGCGTACCCGCCGGACGTGCTCGGTCACGGTGGCGGGGTCCTGGAAGCGGGTACCCCAGACCTGTTCGAGCAGCTCCTCGCGGCTGAAAACCCGTCGTGGGTGGCGCGCGAGGAAGGCCAGTAGCTCGTACTCGCGCGCGGTCAGGTCGATCCGCTCGCCGGCGACGGCGACCTCGCGGGCGCGCAGGTCGATGGACACGTCGCCGTACACGAGCGGGTCGTTGCCGTCCCCGCTGCGTTGGGGCGGCGGCTCGGCGGGTCGGCGGCGTAGCCGGGCCCGCACCCGAGCGACCAGTTCCCGCAGCGAGTAGGGCTTCACGACGTAATCGTCGGCGCCCAGCTCCAGGCCGACCACGCGGTCGACCTCCTCGGCCCGCCCGGTGAGCATGATCACCGGCACCTCACTGGTCTGGCGCAGACGGCTCAGTACGGCGAAGCCGTCCATCCGCGGCATCGCGACGTCCAGCACGACCAGATCGATCTCCGTCGTCTGGAACAGCCGGAGGGCAGCTTCGCCGTCCGCCGCCTCCAACACGCGATAGCCGAATCGTTCGAGGCTGCGCGCAAGTGCCACGCGCGATGCCTCATCGTCCTCAGCGACGAGGAGCGAGGCTCCTCGTGTCGCCGCTGCTGCTGGTGCAGCGTCCCCGGCCCCGGTCATGGAGCAAAACCCTACGCATCCTCATCGGAACAACTGCAACCGGGGTAGCGGTTTGGGGCGTTCGGTGAGGCTAGGAACCAAAAATCATGACAAATAATGGATTGAGTGAAAACCGATCGTCACATCAGCGGCTTCCTTCTCGACCACTGATGACGCACTGATGGGGTGGGATCGTCGGATCGTTCCCGAATTCGCCCCCTGATCTCGCTCGAATCGGCGCCCGCCGTTGCCGGGCACCCACCGCGGACGGGAGGCATTCATCGCCGGGCGCAGGCCACGGACGGGAGCGGGGCGGACATCAGGGCCGGCCGGCCGGCTCCTCCGCCGCCGCGCCGAGCAGCCACCCGAGCACCACCAGTCGGCACCGCCCAGGCATCTGGCATACTCGACCCGGGCCAGTGCGATCCTGGCCGATCGCCGGAGTAGCTCAGTGGCAGAGCAATCGCCTCGTAAGCGATAGGTCGCGGGTTCAATCCCCGCCTCCGGCTCACTCCCCCTCCAGAACGGGCCCT
Source organism: Frankia gtarii (assembly GCF_025403375.1). GTDB lineage: Bacteria > Actinomycetota > Actinomycetes > Frankiales > Frankiaceae > Frankia > Frankia gtarii. Next base: position 2,949 of record NZ_JAMPTM010000110.1, on the reverse strand, counting down.
GGCCGGCACGCGCTGCGACAGCCGGGCACGCTCGGTACGGCGGGTGCGGCGCCCTCGGGTGCGACAATCGATCCCATGACCACGGACCTCACGGTCCCCTCCTACGGGGCGCGTAACCGGGTTGAGCGCACCGGCCCGGCGATTCGCGCCGCGCTCGATCCCGAGCGGCGCGCCGAGTTCGAAGCCGACTTCCATGCGGCCGCCGTCGAGACCGACGACACCCTCGACCTGGCACCGCTACACCGGGTCATCGACCGCTGGTGGCCCCAGGCCGTGCTCTGCGCCAACCCGGAGATCCAGGCCGGCATCGACGAGGACCGGCGCCGGCTTGCCGCCGGCGACCTGTCCGTGCTTGGGGGGATCACAACCTATCCCCATTCGGACAATACGGCCGGCTAGCAGCACATGGCCCGCTACACGGTCCGCTGGCTCACATACGCCGAGCACCAGCGGGACAACCTGCTGCCCACCGGTCGCCGTGAGCTCAACCGGCTGCTGGACCGGTTAACCGCAGATCCCCGCCTGCAGGGCACCTGCGACAAGAACAGCGAGCAGTGGACTGTGGCCTTCGGCAGGCACGGCATCCTGCTTTACACCATCGAAGATCGCTGGATCACGATCACCGTGCTTCGCGTGACCTGGCTGAACGACTGATCCACCGCCGCCGGCCGGGGCCACCGGAAGGCCGGCGCGAGGGACGCCTCCTCATCCACGAAACCCCGCGGGCTCGTGCATGGAGAGGCGTCGCCGCCGCGCCGGTCGGCCGATCACGCAGACCTGGGCTCGGCCTCCTGGTCGTGCCCGTCTGCCCCGGCGGCCTCCGAGTCGTGCAGCCGCTTGATGGAGGCGAGGATCTCCCGCTCGGCCTCCTTGCGGTCCACCCAGGACGCGCCCTCGACCGACTTGCCGGGCTCCAGGTCCTTGTAGACCTCGAAGAAGTGCTGGATCTCCAGCCGGTCGAACTCCGGCAGGTGCCGCAGGTCCCGCAGGTGCTCCTGTCGCACGTCCGCGACCGGGACGCACAGGACCTTGTCGTCCGGGCCCTTCTCGTCGGTCATCTCGAACATGCCGATCGTCCGGCACCGCACCAGGCAGCCCGGGAAGGTCGGCTCCTCCAGCAGGACGAGTGCATCCAGCGGATCCCCGTCCCGCCCGAGGGTGCCCTCGATGAACCCGTAGTCCGACGGGTAGTGGGTGGAGGTGAACAGCATCCGGTCAAGCCGGATGCGCCCGGTGTGGTGATCCATCTCGTACTTGTTGCGCTGACCCTTGGGGATCTCGATGGTCACATCGAACTCAAGGTCCACTCCGCTCCCTGTCTCCTTCATGCTCAGGCCGGCCCGGTCCGCGCCGGACGGCCGCCACGTGTGAACTTGCTCGCCAGCCTCCGGCGAACGCCGGGTTCGCATGCTCCGGCGGCTGCCGGGGCATCGCGGCCGGTATGCCGCGCGCCGCCGACGGCGGGCACGCGCCGGGACACCCGACGGACGCGGCGAAGTGTCGCGGACGACGACCGCCGCCCTCCCAGTGTCCCGGAAGCACGCGGTCGGCGAGCGGGAGCCCGCCTCGCAGGCAGGTGTTCCCCCGCCGGCCACTGGTGACCCGCCGGGCGGCGGGAAAGCACGCCGGACCGCCGCGGCCGACCGGACCCGCCCGCTGGTCACCAGGACCGGCGCGGGTCGACTCACGGTTCGCGCCATACGGTGACACAGTGGCCCGCCATGCGCCACCGGGGACGCCCCGCCCCAGACTGCCATGCATCCACTCGCAGCGGCTCACACCCGCCGCGGCGGGTGGCGGCTACGTCACCCGCCCGCCTTGCGTAGTGTCCGGCGAGTGACGTCAGCCGCGCCGGTCGCTCGGATAGGGGCGCTCACCGCACTCGCCGGCGCCCTGCTCGCCGGTTCCCTGTCCACCGGTTCCCTGTCCACCGGTTCCGGCACCGGCGAACCCGTCCCGTCCGGCGCCGGATCGGCGCGGGCGGGCGCCGCAGTCCTCGCGGGCCTGGACTCGGCCGCGCCCACGCCCCAGCCGGCAGCGGTCGCCGTCCGCCTTGCCGGCCCGCTCGGCGACCCCGTCCTCGCCGGACCCGCAGCCTTCGTCGTCGACGCGCTGACCGGTCGCGTACTGCTGGACAACCGCGCCCGCATCCCGGCCGTGCCGGCGTCGACGCTCAAGACCGCGGTCGCCACCGCGGCGCTCGTCACGTTCCCGGACACCCGGCTGCGCACATCGGTGCTCTACAGCCCGCCGCCGGGCGCCACCGGCCGCGCGCCCGGCGGCACGCTGTGGCTCGTGGGCGGCGGCGACCCGACGCTGACCGCGTCGACCGAGACCGGCGGCTACCCGGCGCTGGCCCGGCTCTCCGATCTCGTCGGCCAGGTCCGGGCGGCCGGCATCACCTCGGTGGCCCGGGTGGTCGGCGACGGGTCGTTGTTCGCCGGCCCGGACCGGGCGCCGGGATGGCGCGACAACTACGTGACTGATGGTGACGTCACGCCGGTCTCCGCCCTGGAACTCGACGCGGGGCGCTCCGCCCCGGGCGCCGAGGGCCCGCGCAGCCCCACCCCGGCGGCGACGGCGACGTCGGCCTTCGCCGGGGCGCTGGCAGCCGCCGGGATCCCGGTCGGCGCGGTCGGCCTCGGGCCCGCCGAGGCGGGGGCTGCCCGCATCGCCTCGGTGGACAGCCCGCCGGTGCGGGTTCTCGTCGAACGCATGCTCACCGCGTCCGACAACGACCTGGCGGAGTGTCTGGGCCGGCTGGTCGCCCTACGGCGCGGCCTGCCGGCGTCGTTCGCCGGGGCCGCACGGGCCGTGACCGAAACGGTCACCGAACTCGGCGTCCCCACCGCGGGGATGTCCCTCAACGACGTCAGCGGCCTGTCCACCACCGATCTCGTCGCCCCCGCCACCCTCGTGGCGCTGCTGCGCGCGGCGGTCATTCCCACC
>NZ_JAMPTM010000010.1 GCF_025403375.1 Frankia gtarii | reverse complement strand
GTGGAGCGGGGGCCCGGGGTGAAGCGGATCGGCAGGCTGCGCACGGCGTAGACGTCACCCGCGTCGGGGAACCGCTCGAAATCGCCGTCGATCGTGTAGTCCGGCAGCCGGGTGAGGACCTCGGAGATCATGACCTGGAACATCGTGCGGGCGTGGTTGGAGCCCAGGCAGCGGTGCCCCCCGGCGCCGAAGGCCAGATGCCGGTTCCCGGTGCGGTCGAAGTCGATCGTGTCGGGATCGGCGAAGACCTTCGGGTCGCGGTTGGCCGCGGCGTACATCAGCAGGATGCGGTCGCCGGCGTGCAGCTGCTGGCCCTGGACCACGACGTCCCGGGTCATGATCCGGGCCAGCCCCTGGGTGGGGGTGTCGTGGCGCAGGAACTCCTCGGTCGCCTTCGGGAGGATGGCCGGCTCGTCGATGAGCCGCTGGCGCAGTTCGGGCTGCTCCACCAGGCGTACCAGCGCGTTGCCGGTGAGGCCGCTGGTGGTGTCCATCCCGCCGAGGAGCATGAGGAACGCGAAGCCGATCACGAGCTCGTCGCGGATGGGCGCCCCGTCGACCTCCCCCTGCATGATCGTGCTGAGGAGATCGTCGCGGTAGCCCTCGGTGCGTCGAAGCGCGATCTCCGCCGTGATGTTGGTGTAGACGTTCATGACCGCGTCCATGGCCTTCTCGGGGGCGTTCGAGCGGTCGTGCACCGTGGCGTGGACCCACGCCACCCAGTCCGCCCAGCGGCTGTCGTCGAAGCCCAGCATCTGCAGGATCCAGCGGGCCGGCAGCGGCGTGGTCAGCTGCCGGACGATGTCGGCCTCGCCGGTCTCGATGAATTCGTCGATCTGTTCGGTGGCGATCCGGCGGAAGGTCGATTCGAGTCGCTTGGCCGCGGCAGGGGAGAACCAGGGCAGCACGATCTTCCGGTACTGCTGGAGATACGGCGGGTCGGTGTCGATCGGGATCAGGGGGTCCGGGTTGCCGGCCAGCGGGATCCCCTTCTCCATCGCCGAGCTGTACAGGTCGGTGTCCTGCTCGGCGTTGTAGACGTCCTGGTGGTCGAGGAACATCCAGAAGCCGCCCCAGGCGTCGGAGTGGGCGACCGGGCACTTCCCCCGTAAGTCCTCGTAGATCTCGTAGTTGTGCTCGCGGAAGTACGGTGAATGATGGTCGATGCCGGTCGATTCGCCGGTTGCCTCAGGCTGGACCGTGGTCATGCCGAGCCGTCCTCTCCAGTCTCGATGGTGATCGCCTGTTCCGGGCATTCCACCTGGGCCGCGCGCAGGGTCGCGATTCCCGCCTGTGCTGCCGCCTCGTCGTGGACGATGGTCCGGTCCTCGTCGTCGAGGAACTCGAACGCGTCCGGCGCGATCGTCAGGCAGCGGGCGTGCCCACGGCAGCGTTCCGGGTCAACAACAACTTTCATCAGTCACCTCGGGCCCGTTCGGATATCTCGGTGAGGCCGTTCTTCGGGATCGTCTCTTCGGGGTTGCCTGGAACCGTCGGCGACGTGCTGCCCGACCGGGCCGAGAACGGGTCGCCGACGGAACAGGTGAATGTGCGGGGTGGTGCGCTCGGTGCCGCCGGGCCCTCGACGGGGCGCGGGGCGTCGGTCCGCTAGCGGCGGACGGACATTCCGGCGTCGACCCGGAGCAGGCTTCCGGTGAAGGTGCGTCCGTTGTCGGAGACGAGGAAGAGGATCGCCTGGCTGACGTCGCGCGGTTCGATCATCGGGAAGTCGGGCAGCGCGGTCTGCATCGCGTTGGCGAGGTGCTGGTTCTCCTCGATGACGGCGAACAGCGCCGGATTGTCGACGATCATCGGTGTCGAGCAGTTCGTCGGGGCGACCGCGTTGACCCGGATGCGGTGCGGGGCGAGCAGGTTCGCGTAGGACCGGACCAGCCCGGTCACCGCGAGTTTCGCCATGTTGTAGGCGTCCGACCCGCCGCGGCCGTCGGTCAGATCGAGCAGCGCGGCCATCGAACTGGTGGCGACGAGATTGCCGCCCTGGCCGCGCTCCTTCAGATGGGGGATCGCGACCTGGAAGGTGTTCCAGACGCCGATCAGCATGATGTCGAGGCCGAGCCGCAGCGCCGCGGAGGCGTCGCGCTCCTGGGTGTTGCTGAGGATGACACCGGCGTTCGCGAGGACGGTGTCGATGTGGCCGAACCGCTCCACCCCGGCGTCGAACGCCGCCTGCAACGCGGCCAGGTCGCGGACGTCGGCCTGGTGGATGGCCATCTCCTGGCCGGTCTTCTCGACCAGGTGGGCGGTTTCCTGTAGGTCGCTCATCGTGGCGAGTGAGTAGGGGACGTCGTCGAGGTCGGCACAGATGTCGACGCCGACGATGTTCGCGCCCTGCTCGGCCAAGGTCACTGCGTGCGACCTGCCCTGGCCGCGGGCCGCGCCGGTGATGAAGACGACGCGGCCGTCGAGTAAGCCCATGACTGTTCCTTTCGCGGGGGTTGCGGGATGGGTTGTGCCGGGATGGTGCGGGTGCCCCGCCGGTCAGGAGCCGCCGGTCAGGAGTCGCCGGTCAGCACAGCCGGGCCGTTGCGGACGATGTCGCCGAGGAGACCGACGTCGAGGCCGAGGTCCGCGGCGACCTGCTCGATCAGGGCGACGTCCTTGCGCAGATACGGAAGGGCGAACTGCGCGAACGCCTCGGGGCTGCCGAGGATGCCGAGCGCCTGGATCGCGGCGCTGTTCGCGCTGCACACGCTGAGGGCGCCCATCAGCAGGTTCGTGTCGAGCCCGAGCGAACGCCCGAGGGTGTCGGCGGCGATGGCGGTCTGGACGTGCGCGGCGAACGTCAGGTTGTTCACGAGTTTCACGATCGACGCCGACCCGACCTCGCCGGTGCGGACCACCGTGGCGCTGTAGGCGCCGAGCAGCGGTTCCACCAGGTCGGCCGCGTCCTTGTCGCCGCCGACGAGCACGGTGAGGCGCCCGGCGCGGATGGAGTCCGACGTGCCGCTGACGGGCGCGTCGAGCACGGCGACCTCGCCGGCGGCTGCCTGGGCGGCCAGTTCGCGAACGGCGGTGGGGGACACCGTCGCGTGCTGGACCAGGACCGACCCCGGACGCATCGCCGCCAGCGCACCGCCGGAGACCAGGATCTCGAACAGCTGGGCCTGCGAGAACGGGCAGACGATCAGCACGTCGGCCGCGCCGGCCACCGCCGTGGCCGAGGACCCGAGCTGCGCGCCCAGGTCCGTGAACCGGGCGGAGACGTCGGATCGGCGGGCGTACAGGTGGACGGCGTGGCCGGCGGCGAGCAGGCGTTCGACCATGGGCGCCCCCATCGATCCCGCGCCGATGAATCCCACCGTGAGGGGCGACCTGTCGGCGGGCGATCCGTCGGCGGGTGAGGCGTCAGCGGGTGAGGCGCCGGAGGGTGAGGCATCGGTGCTGTCGGCTCGAGGCTGCGCGACGGACATGAGACGGCTCCTCCCGGTTGCAGTGAAGCAGGCCGGAAAACGGGCGGGCTTGATGCCGCCGGTGGCGGGCTGGGCGGTGTAGCCCGGTCGATCTGTGACGTCAGACACTACTAAGACGCCTGTCACATTGGAACCCTCTGGGTGAACTTTCCTCCGAAATGCCGACATGAAACGATCATCGGGCTGTGGGGAATCGGTCCCGCATAGACTTCGGGGGGACGTCCCGGCCGCCGCCTCGGCTCCCGCCGGCCGGGTCTGAGAGGGAGCGGTGATCGATGTCCGAGTCGGTTCCCGCCACGCGAACTGACGGCGAACCGCGCACCCGCCCGCCGGACCGGGGGCGGCCCTTCGGGGAGGAGAGCCCGGTCGCCGGCCTGCGGCTGCTGCCCCGCACGCGCCGCGCCCCCTACCCGGTGAGCCCGACCATCGGCCCGGACGGGATGCGCGCCTGCCGGGAGATCCTCGACGCCGCCCGCCTGCTGTTCGTCGAGCGTGGTTACCACGCGACGAGCATCCAGGCCGTCGCCGAGGTGGCCGGCCGCTCCGACACCGCCGTCTACCAGTACTTCCGCGGCAAGCAGGAGATCTTCCGGATCCTGTTCGAGGAGCTGGGCGCGGATCTGATCGCGCTGTTCGCGGCGATGCCGACGCTCACGGCGGACCGCGCCGGCCTGGCGGCCTTCCAGCGCTGGCTGGAGGAGCTCGGCGCCGTGCTGCGCCGCCACTCCTCGGTGTTCGCGGACTGGCCGCTCGAGGACGAACCCGCGGTGGACAACCCGTCCGAGGAGTACCTGCGCCAGCTCGGCGCCCTCATCCACGGGCGCCTGGCGTTCGCCGACACCCGCGACGTCGACACGAGGGTCCTGTCCATCGCCATCATCTGCGTCGTCGAATGGGCCCACATCGTCCTCGACGCCGACGCCGGCGGCTCCGGGCGTGCCGCCCAGGAGAAGGCGCTGCACGACACGCTCGCCCGCATCATCCATCGGGCGGTGTTCCCGGCCGCCCACGCCCACGCCTCCGGACCCGGTGCGACCCCCGCCGCGCGGCCGGCCGTTGCCCGTCCGGGGCGGCCGGCCGTTGACGATCAGGCCGCCCCCGAGCCGGGCCTGCGCAAGGTCGTCACGGCCCGGGGGCGATCGACCGTCGAGAAGGTCCTGGTGGCCGCGGTCACCGCCTTCGAACAGCGGGGACTCGCCGGAACCAGCGTGAACGACATCATCGCCCGCGCCGGCGTCGCGCACGGCAGCTTCTACCAGTACTGGACGGACCGCACCGCCCTGTTCACCACCCTGACGCACCGGGCCGCCGTCCGGACCCGTGACCACTTCGAGCGGCTCGCTGACGTGGGCACCGGGCCAGAGCTGGACGGATGGCTCGACGAGTGGCTGCGGATCGTCGAGCAGCACGGGACCGTCTTCCATGTCTGGACCGTCGAGATGGTCGAAACCCCGCCGTTGTGGCCCGCGGCGCGGGCGCTGCGCGCCTATCTGGACGCCATCACCGCGCAGCTGGCACGACGCTGGCCGGCGGCGACCCCGCTCGAGGCCCGGACCGGCACGATCATCCTGTGGACCCTGCTCACCGAGCTGCCCTACAACGGCTGGCTGCGTCACAGCGTCCTGACCCGCGACGAGATCCTGTCCTGCCAGCGGCTGTTCCTCGGCAGGGGAATCCTGGGCGACTCCCTGCACGGGTGAGCCCGGCAGGGACGCGGCGGCATCGGACGCCCTACCGAGTGGTCGGCCGGGTGGTCAGCTGGGTGGCCAGCCGGGGGAGCACCTTCGCCGCGAACAGCTCCAGGCTGGCCCAGCCGAGCTCCGGTGGCATCCCGCCCATCAATGGGTGGAACACGAGCGGCTGGTCGGGTTCCAGCGCCTGCGCGAGCGCGACGCACTCGTCGGGCGTGACGACCTGGTAGACGCCGGACGCCCGCACCGCGGCCAGGTCCGCCCCCACCACGGTCGCGCTGGAGCGCTCCGACTCCGGTTTCGCGGCGGAGTACGCGACCGCCTCGTACACGGCGAAGCGGGCCAAGTCGTCCCAGGCCTTCTCGGGATCCTCGGCCACGAAGAGAAAGCCGTGCGTGGAGCCGGGGATGATGCGACGCGGGGCCCGGCCGAGTCGGGCGCACTCGTCGGTGTAGGCCGTGTACAGGGCGGGGTCGGGCAGCGCCGGGGCGAAACCCAGGTCGAGGGCTGCCGCCCGGCGGGCCCCGATCTCGCTGGCGCCGCCCACGTAGATCAGCGAACGCGGATCGCTCGCCGGCCGGGGGGTGATGACGACCTCCCGGCCGTGCGCGGTGACCGGCCGGCCCGCCCAGGCGTCGAGCAGGTCGTGCAGCTGGCGTTCCATGTACGTGCCGCGTCCGGAGCGGTCGACGCCGAACATGGCGAACTCGACGTCGCGGTAGCCGATGCCGGCCACCACCTCGACGCGCCCGCCGCTGGCGAGATCGAGCACGGCGAGATCCTCGGCGAGCCGGACCGTGTCGTAGAGCGGCAGGAGCGCGGCGGCCACCTGCACCGTCAGCTTTCTCGTCGCGCCCGCCACCGCGGCGGCGACGACCAGGGGCGAGGGCAGGTAGCCGTCGTCGAGGGCGTGGTGTTCGGAGAGCACCACGCGGCCGAACCCATGCTGCTCGGCCCAGGCGCACTGCTCGAGGCAGGTCCGATAGCGCGCCGCCGGGGACGACGGCGCGGACTGTGGATGTCGGAAGTCGTAGCGGAGGGCGGCAACAGTCATGTTCGCTCGCTCCTTACTGTGCGGCGGCTTACTGCGCGGCGCCCGGCCGGGGCGCGATGGAGGCGACGACGAAGACCCGCAGGGTCGCCTCGATGGCGTCGTTGTCGTCGGGCGGGTCGGTCATGAGCATGTTCTGGACGCGCAGCAGCCAGCGGGCCATCGCGGGGGCGCCGACATCGCCGCGTAGCTCGCCGTTCTCCTGGGCGGTGGCGATGTAGCCGGTGAGCGTGGGCAGGGTCCGCTGCTGGATCAGGTTCGAGGCGTAGGCGGCGCCGACCGTCTGGGCGGCGTTGTCCCGGTCGAACAGCAGGGACAGGAACGGCGACTGCGCGACCGCGCGGCGGGCGGCGAGGAACGCGTCGACCAGCCTGTCCTCGAACCGGCCGGCGCCGCCCATGATCCGGTCGGAGGCGGCCATGAGGCTGCGGGCCTCGATGAGCACCACGCCGGCGAGGACGTCGTCGCGGGTCTTGAAGTAGGTGTAGACGGTGGTCCGGTGGATCATCGCCTCGCGGGCGATGTCCTCGACGGTCGTGCGGGGAACGCCGTGGCGCAGGTAGCAGCGCATCGCCGCGAGCAGGATGCGTTCGCGGGCCTCGTCCTCGGTGGTCGGGGCGTGGGTGCCCCACCGGGCCGGCTGGGTTCGGGCCATTTAGGCGGGGAAGCTCACTGTCTTGATCTCCATGAAGTCCTCCAGGCCCTCGCGGCCGAACTCCCGGCCCAGTCCGCTCTGCTTGTAGCCGCCGAACGGCGAGTCGACATCGAACCACGGGGCTCCGTTGACCGACACGGTGCCGGTGCGCAGGCGTTGCGCCACGCCGGTGGCGCGGGCGGTGTCGGCGCTGAAGACCGCCCCGCTCAACCCGAAGGGCGAGTCGTTCGCGATTGCCACGGCGTCGTCGTCGCCGTCGAAGGCGATGATCGACAGCACCGGGCCGAAGATCTCCTCGCGGGCGATCCGCGCGGAGTTCGGGACGTCGGTGAAGACCGTCGGCTGCACGAAGTAGCCGCGGTCGAACTGGGTGGCGCGACCGCCGCCGGTGACCAGGCGCGCCTCCGCGCGGCCGAGGTCGATGTAGCCCAGCACCCGGTCGAGCTGACGCTGGCTGATCAGCGGGCCCATCATGTGGTTGGGGTCCAGGGGATCCCCATAGGGCGTCGCCTCCATCGCGCCCTTGGCCAGTTCGGTCGCCGCGGCGGCCAGGTGGGCGGGGACGAGCAGCCGGGTGTAGTGCGTGCACCCCTGGCCGCTGTGCACGCAGATGGTGCCCGCCGCGGTGAGGACCCCGGCCTGCAGGGACTCCTCGTCGAGCACGATCAGGGCGGACTTCCCGCCGAGTTCCAGCGACACCCGCTTCACGGTCGGCGCGCCGTTCGCCATGATCAGCCGGCCGGTGGCCGTCGAGCCGGTGAAGGCGACCTGGTCGACGTCGGGGTGGCGGGTCAGGATCTCGGCGACGCTGTTGTCGGAGGTCGTGACGATGTTCAGCACGCCCGGGGGCAGGTCCGTCTCCGCGGCGGCGGCCGCGATCAGGGTCGCCGACCACGGGGTCTCCGGGGCCGGCTTGAGCACCACCGTGCACCCGGCGGCCAGCGCCGCGATGGACTTGCGCAGGTTGAGCTCGAATGGGACGTTCCACGGGGTGATCGCGGCGACCACCCCGGCGGCCTCCCGGCGCACGACCCGGCGCACCGGCGTCCCGAAGATCTCCTTGGGGGGGAGCTCCTCGGTGAGCTCCAGGAAGGGCAGCTGGTCCGGGTAGTAGGACATCGCCTCGATCGCCGGGTCGACGCCCATCATGAACGCCATCGCCAGCGGCATGCCGGACTCCGCGGTCAGCGTCGGGCGCAGCGTGTCGACCTGCTTGCGCAGGGCGGCCTGTAACTGACCGATGCAGGCGATGCGCTGGTCGACGTCGGTGGACCAGCCGGTGGTGTCGAATGCGCGGCGGGCGGCCGCGATCGCCCGCTCGACGTCGCTCGCCGACGCCTGCGGCGCGGTGCCGATGACCTCCTCGGTGGCCGGGTTGATGTTAGGGAACTCGCGGTTGTCCCGCGCCGCGACGAGCTGGCCGTCGATGAGCATCCGGTGCGCCGAGTCGCTCACGCCGATCACCTGCTTCCGTCTGGGCGGCACCAGTCCGCCCGGAACCTACACACGACAGATCTTAAAGTTTGTTGTCTCGACGAGACGAGAGCAAGAGTAGACCGCTGTGGCCAAAGGTCAACTGTGGACTGCAATCAACAGATCTTGTCGTCTGTTGACCCGACTGGCACGGATGGGTAGCGTCCCGAACTGACCGCGAGGCCGGGCACCGCCGAGGAGGCCGTTCATGAACGCGCAGAACCCCACGGGGGCGTCCGGGGAGGTCGGGGAGGTCGGCGGGCCGTTGGCCGGCATCCGCGTGCTCGACCTCAGCCGGCTGCAGCCGGGCGCCTTCTGCACCCGGCTGCTGGCCGATCTCGGGGCCGAGGTGCTGCGCGTCGAACAGCCCGGCTCGGGCGACCTGCTGCGAACCATCCCGGGCGCGCACGCGGCGTACAACCACGGGAAGCGTTCCATCACCCTCGATCTGCGCCACGCCGCGGCGCCGGGGGTCCTGCGCCGCCTCGCCGCCGAGGCCGACGTGCTCGTCGAGTCCGCGCGGCCGGGCACGATGGACCGGGCGGGCATCGGCTACGCGCAGCTCGCGGCCGAGTACCCGGGCCTGGTCTGGTGCTCGCTGACCGGCTTCGGCCAGGACAGCCCGTACGCCGACCGGCCCGCCCACGATCTGAGTTTCCTCGGGTACTCCGGGGTGCTGAGCCTGCTCGCCGGGGATGGCGTGCCGGCGACGCCGGACCTGGTGCTCGCCGTCCCGCTCGGCGCCATGGTCGCCGTGATCGGCATTCTGGCGGCGCTGCGCGAGCGGGACCGCACCGGTCACGGCCGGCTGGTCGACACCAGCATCCTCGACGCGGCGAGCTGGCTGCTCTCCGAACACGTCGCCCGGGTGCACGCGGGCGAACCCGCGGGCTGGGGTCCGAGCGCCGGCCGGCGGGCCTACCGTTGCGCGGACGGCCGGTTGCTGACGCTGGCCGCCGCCGAACCGCGGCCGTGGCGGGCGCTGTGCGCCGCACTCGACCTGCCCGACCTGGTGGACCGGCTGTACGCCCCGGCCGCCGAGCAGGAGGCGATGACCGAACGGCTGGCGGCGCTGTTCGCGTCCCGGCCGATGGACGAGTGGGTCACCCTCCTCGCGCAGGCCGCGGTCGGGCCGGTCAGCACCGTGCCCGATCTGCTGCACGATCCGCATGTCCTGGCCCGCGGCAACCTCCTCAAACTCGACGACGGGAACACGGTGCTCCGCGGCCCGGTGCGGCTGACCGGGGCGGACGGCGACACCTCCGCCAGCTCCGCCGCCGCCTCCGCCGTCGCGCCCGGCTTCGGCGCGGACACCGAAGCCGTCCTCACCCGGGCGGGGTTCACCCAGTCCGAGATCGCCACGTTGCGTCGGGAGAAGGTGCTCTGAATGAGTCGTCTTGGGGGCAAGGTCGCGCTGGTCACGGGTGCGGCCCGCGGGCAGGGCAGGTCACATGCGGTGCGGCTGGCGCAGGAGGGCGCGGACCTGATCCTCGTGGACGTGCTCAAGGACCTGCCGACGCTCGACTACGGGCTCGGGACCGCCGACGACCTCGCCGAGACGGTGGCGGCCGTCGAGGCCCTGGACCGCCGCGTCGTGTGGGGCCAGGCCGACGTCCGCGACGCCGACGCGCTCCAGGAGCTCGTGGACCGCGGGGTCGGCGAACTCGGGCGGTTGGACATCGTCGCCGCCAACGCCGGCATCTCACCCCGGCTCGCGAAACTCTGGGAGATCACCCCGGCGGAGTGGGACGAGCAGATCTCCGTCAACCTGACCGGCGTGTTCAACACGATCCGCGCCGTCGTGCCCCCGATGATCGCCGGTGGGCGCGGGGGAGCGATCGTGCTCACCGCCTCGGGGGCCGCCCTCGGCGGGATTCCGCATCTCGGTGCCTACACCGCGAGCAAGCACGGCGTCGTCGGCCTAGCGCTGACGCTGGCCAACGAGCTGGCCCGCCATGACATCCGGGTCAACGCCCTGTGCCCCGGGACCGTCGGCACCCCGATGGTCACCCAGAACCGCGCCCAGTACGGCGTCTTCCGACCCGACCTCGAGGCCCCGAACCTGGAGGACACCAAGGTGGCGCTGAAGAAGGTCTCCCCGCTGGGCCGGCCCTGGATCGAGCCGATCGACGTGACCAACGCACTTCTCTGGCTGGTCAGCGACGAGGGACGCTACGTCACCGGCATCACGCTGCCGATCGATCAGGGCACCCGCAACCGGCCGTAGCGGTGGCCCGGTCAGCATGAGCGGCGGCCCGGTCAGAACGTGCTGGTGGTCAGCAGACCGAGGGCTTTCGTGGTCGCGACGACGTTGCGGACGGCGGGACTGACCTCGTCGGTTCGCCAGACCAGAAGCTGATCCAGCTGACACCACGAGGCGGGGTCCGCGAGCGGGACCGCCACGACGGTCCGGTGCCGGTATCTCGGCACCGCCCGTGAGGCGGTGAGCACGATCCCCTCGCCGGCCTCGACGCGGGTGGCGAGTTCGTCGCGCCCCCAGATCGGCAGGCGGCGAACGGTGATGTCGATTCCCGCGGTCCGCCAGACGGTGCTGGGATCGGGTCCGGTCAGAATGAAGGTCTCGCCGTCCAGGTCCGGGAGGTCGATCTCGGCTCGGCCGGCGAGCGGGTGCGACGCGGGGACGAAGATCGTGTCCAGCATGAGGACGTCGAAGCGGTGGTGCTCGAGCCCCGCGGGCACGTCTCCCCAGCACATGCCGAGGGATGTCCTCCCAGCCAGAACCGACGCCGCGATCTCGCGGTTCGGCCTCTCCCGGTAGTTGAGCCGCAGCTGCGGATGCCGGGACTGCAACGACCGTATGAGCAACGAGACGACGTCGAAGTGGTTGCTGGCGTGGAGCAGTCCGACGGTTCCGGTGGCGCCGTTCTTCGTGTCGGCGACGACGGCGCGAAAGGTCTCGATGCTGGCGAGCACGAGCCGGGCCTGGTCGAGCAGCGGCCGGGCCTGCGGGGTGAGGGTCACGCGGCGGCTGGTTCGGTCGAACAGCCGCAGGCCGATGCTGGCCTCGAAGTCCTGCAGGCGCTTGCTGACGCTGGAGGTGCTCATGCCCAGCCGGGCGGCGGCTCGCCCGAAGTGCAGCTCATCGGCGAGAGCGACGAGCATCTCGAGCTGATCGATTCCCACCCGGAGGATCGTCCACGACCGGGAAACGGTGCGTCAACGGAAAGGCTCTTGATCCGTGGCCCGGACGGGGTGGAAGCTCTCGTGGTCCCGCGAGGAAGGAAGCGGGTGACGAGGGGAGTGGAAATAGACGACGACCAGGATCGCTTCATGCCCGCCGACGACGGCCTGCATACTTCCTCGGTGGACTATTACGAGACCGAGACCTTCTGGTTCTCGTTCTTCGTTCCGGACCGGGCGATCGGAGCCTGGCTCTACGCGTCGGTCAGGCACAACGCCGGTGGTACGGGCGGCGGCTGCTGGATCTGGGACGCCGCCGGCAGCGCCCCGTGGGACCTGCCCTTCTACGAGCAGTTCCAGCATCTGAAGGCCCCGAGACAGACCTCACCGGCCCGGCTGGAGTTTCCGACCGGGTTGACGGTCGAGGTTCGCGAGCCCGCCCTGTCCTATCGACTCGGCTATGACGACCGGAACCGGTGCCGCATCGAGCTGCGCTTCGACGCCCTCGAATCGCCGGTACCGCTGCGCCGTGGCGCCCCGCCGTATCCGAAGGCCGCGCATTACGACCAGACCGGGCATGTGACCGGCCATGTTCTGCTCGACGGTGAACGCATCGACGTCGACTGCTACGCCATGCGGGACCGGTCCTGGGGGCGCCGGACGGAGCGTGGTTACCGGCGCGTCGGCTACACCTGGGCCGCGTCGCCCGACCTGAGCCTGCTCACGTACACGTCGCCGGAAGCCCAGCAGGGCGGCCTGATCCCGGAGAACGTGCATTCCGGCTATCTTCGCCGTGACGGCAAGGTGGCCCGGATCGTCAGTGGCCGTCGCACTGTACACCGTGATCCGAAACATGGCTGGATAACCGGAATCGATCTGGAGGTCGTCGATGACGACGGCCGGGCCCTGGCGGGCCGGGCCGAGCCCGCCAGCCGAATGATCCTTCCTGGTGGGACCACGGTGTGTGTCAACACCTCGCTGGTCTGGAATCTTGATGACCGTACCGTCTACGGCGAGGACCAGGACGTCTATCCGATCCACGAGTGGCAGCGTCTCCGAAACGCGACGCGGAGCCTGGCCGGGAGGGCGGGATGAGCGCTCTCGAACTTCCTGTCGCGATCCTGGAGTGGATCGAGAAAGCAGCTGGATTTCCCGTTCTGAAAGCCGAACGGATACCGGGCGGCGGTACCCGCCAGGGCTGGTTCGTCGACGTCGGCGCTGACACCTGCGACGGCGCCGGGAAGCTGTTCCTGCGGTACAGCCCCGAGCGACTGCCCGACCGCGGCGCCTTCCATCGCCTGGCCACCGAGGCCGAGGTGATGCGGGCCCTGCGCGGCGCGGGAATCGCCGTCCCGGCGGTGTGCGCGGTCCATCCCGTCGAGGAGGCGGTCCTGCTCGAGCGGGTCCCGGGCGAGACGTGGTTCTACCGCATCCGTGACCCCGCCGAGCAGGTGCGGGTGGCACAGGATTTCATCCGGAGCCTGGCCAAGGTCCACCGCCTCGACCCGGCCGACCTGAACGTGCCCGCTCTCGGGCCCGTCCGATCGGCGCGGGAACACGCCCTGGAACGCATCGCCGAGATCCGCCGGCGCGGCACGGCCCCGGACGGATCGATCGATCCCCTGGTCCGCCTCTCGGCCGACTGGCTGGAATCCCATGTGCCTGACTATGACGGCCCCGTGGTCCTGGTCCAGGGCGATACCGGGCCCGGGAACTTCCTGTACCAGGATGGTCGGGTCACCGCCGTGCTGGACTGGGAACTCTGCCATTTCGGCGACCCCATGGACGACATCGCGTGGCTGTCCCTGCGGACGGTGCAGGACACCTTCACGCACCTGCCCGACCGCCTGGCGGAGTACGAGAAGCTCTCCGGCCACGCGATCGATGTGGACCGGGTCCGCTACTACCGGGTCTTCGCGGAGACGACGATGGCGACCCTCACCCCGAACGAGGGCGCCCAGACCCAGGCCCCGGCGGCGGAAGACGGATCGCCAGGAGTGGACAAGGACGTCGGCAACCACATGCTGTACGCCCAGTTGCATCGCCGGCTGTGGCTGGAGGCGCTGAACGCCGTGATGGGTCTCGGACTGAGGAAACCGGCCATGCCCGAGCCGGTCGATCCACCCGACTGGCAGCCTCTGTACGGGGACGTGCTGGCCATGTTGCGCACGATCACGCCCCGGATAGGCGACCCGCTGGCCGCCCAGTGGTCCAAGGGAGTGGCCCGGCTGGTCCGGTACCTGCGGGAACTGGACGCCTGCGGCCGGGCGGGCAACGAGCTCGAACGGTCGGACATCGCTTCGCTTCTCGGGTCCGTTCCGGTGTCCCTGCCGGCCGGGCGCGACGCTCTCGCGCGGGCGAACGCCGCCGGCCGGGTCGGCGACGATGATTTCACGCGCTACCTGTGGAACCGGGTGATGCGGGACGACCACCTGATGCGCCACGCATCCGGCGCACTGCATTCCCGAACCTGGCCGCCGCTCACCGACCCGTCCTGAGCGGGTCACCATGTGACGATAGGGGATTCATGATGACCGAGACAGCAGCCGGCGCCCGCGCCTGCCCAGTCGTCGACTATGTCTTAGCACCGCCACCCACACCGGCCTTATCCCTGTTCCAACGCATGGACGGTCATCAGGCGATCGGCCGTCCCGCCGTGCGCACGGACGAGGCCGGCGGCTACTGGATCTTCACGGATCAGTCGGTGATCCTCGACGGCCTCCAGCGCCCGGACCTCTGGTCGAATTCGGTGATCGTCCCCACCGAGTCCGATCCGCCCTACCGGTGGATCCCGATCATGCTTGACCCGCCGGAGCACACGAAATGGCGGCATCTGCTCGGATCATATTTCTCGCCCGGCCGGACGAAGGCCATGAAAGCCGACCAGCACCGACTCGCGGCCGAACTCATCGAGGGCCTGCGCGGCCGAGGCGAGTGCGACTTCGTGCGCGACTTCGCGCAGGTGTTCCCCAGCATCATCTTCCTGGAGATCATGGGGATGCCGCGGGAGAAGCTCGACGAGTTCATGCAGTGGGAACACATGATCCTGCATGAGAACAACGACAGCGACCCGGACGGCTCGGTGCGCCTCGGCGGTATGCAGGCCGTCCAGACCTATTTCGCCGGGCTCGTCGCCGAGCGCCGGGCGAACCCCGACCCGCGGGCTCAGGACGTCGTCAGCGCCGCGATCTCCTGGGAGATCGACGGGGAGCCGGTGACCGACGCGGACGTGCTGAACTGCCTTCTGCTGCTGTTCATGGCCGGCCTCGACACCGTCGCCGGCCAGTCGTCCTATGCCCTTCTGCACCTGGCCACGAACCCGGCGGACCGGGCCCGGATCGTGGCCGAACCCGAACTGGTCCCGCACGCCGTGGAGGAGCTCCTGCGGGCCTATCCGATCGTGCAGACCGCCCGTAAGGCCACCCGGGACGCGCAGTTCCACGGCTGTCCGATCAAGAAGGGCGACATGGCGACCTTCCCGCTCTCCGCGGCCGGCCGGGACGACGAAGCCTATCCCGAGGCCAAGCGGGTCGATTTCGATCGCGAGATGGTCCGTCACCTTTCCTTCGGCGGCGGCCCGCATCGTTGTCTCGGTTCCCACCTGGCCCGCCAGGAGCTGGTCGTGCTGCTCCAGGAGTGGCACCGCCTCATTCCCGACTACGAGCTCGTGCAGGTTCCGCTCGAACACGGCGGCGGGGTGTGGGGCCTGGAGTCCTTACCCCTGCGGTGGGAGAGCTGACGCATGACCGAGAACTTCTCCTACCGGCTCTACATCGACGGGACCTGGACCGACGGTGCGGGCACGCAGCAGATCGAGGTTCGGAACCCGGCGACCGAGGAGATCATCGGCCGGGTGCCGCAGGCGACCCGCGCCGACGTGGTCCGCGCGATCGAGGCCGCCCGGCGGGCGTTCGACGACGGACCCTGGCCGCGGATGGCGCCTCGGGAACGCGCCGAGATCATGCTGCGCATGGCGTCCATCCTGGAACGGCGGACGGCCGAGATCGTCGAGCTGAACATCGTCGAGGCGGGGTCGGTCCGCTGGCTGGCCGAATCCATCCAGGTCGGCATCCCGATCGCGCACCTGCGCGACATGGCCGAGCGGGTGATGCCCTCCTTCGCCTGGGAGAAGCCGCTCATGCCGTTCGTCGGCGCCGGCATCGGCCAGGGTGTCCTGCGCCGCGAGCCGTTCGGCGTCGTCGGGCTCATCTCGGCCTACAACTTCCCCTTCTTCCTCAGCATGATGAAGCTCGCGCCGGCCCTGGCCGCCGGCTGCACCGCCGTGCTGAAACCCGCCCCCACGACACCACTCGAATCCTTCCTGATCGCCGAGATCGCCGACGAGGCCGGACTTCCCCCCGGCGTTCTCAACGTCGTCACCGGTGACCTCGAGGCGGGGCGGGAACTGACCAGCCACCCGATGGTCGACCTCGTCAGCTTCACCGGCTCGGACAGCGTGGGCCGGATGGTCTACGGCCAGGCCGCACCCACGCTGAAGAAGGTCGTGCT
Source organism: Frankia gtarii (assembly GCF_025403375.1). Classification (GTDB taxonomy): domain Bacteria; phylum Actinomycetota; class Actinomycetes; order Frankiales; family Frankiaceae; genus Frankia; species Frankia gtarii. The sequence continues at coordinate 44,951 of NZ_JAMPTM010000010.1, read as the reverse complement.
GGAGCTCGGCGGCAAGTCGGCCACCATCCTCTGCGACGACGCCGACCTCGACCTCGCCGTGGGCGACGTCCTGGCCGGCATCACCGTCCACGCCGGGCAGGGCTGCGCCCTGCTGACCCGCACCCTCGTGCACCGCTCCCGCCACGACGAGCTCGTCGAGAAGGTCACCGCGGCGCTGGCCCAGGTCAAGGTCGGCAACCCCGCCGAACCCGACACCGTCATGGGCCCGCTCATCAGCGAGGCGCAGCGGGACAAGGTGGAGAAGCTCATCCGCACCGGCGAGGAGGAGGGCGCCCGGATCGTCTTCGGCGGTGGGCGGCCCACCGGGCTCGACAAGGGGTATTTCGTCGAGCCGACGCTGTTCACCGGGGTCGGAAACGCGATGACCATCGCACGCACGGAGTTCTTCGGCCCGGTCGGTGTGATCATCCCGTTTGACGACGACGCCCACGCCGTGCGGATCGCCAACGACAGTCCCTATGGTCTGGCCGCGGCCGCGTGGGCGAACGATCCGGTCCGCGCGTACGACCTCGCGAAGCAGCTCCGCGCCGGACTCGTCACGATCAACGGGGGTGGCGGCGGCCTCAGTCCGCACACCGCGTTCGGCGGCTACAAACAGAGCGGGCTGGGCCGTGAATGGGGCGAGCACGGACTCGACGAGTTCCTCCAGACCAAGTCGGTCGTCTGGGGTGTGGCCCGCGGCTGACCGGCCGGCCCACCGGCACCGAGGAGGAACCGTGACCACTCGGAGGAATTCGTGACGTCGAAGAACGTGGCTTTCAACGGCTACACGCGCCGCCGAATGGGCGGACCGGCCGGCTCGGCCCGGACGCTGACCGCGGGCCTTCTCGCGGCGGGCATCGCGCTGAGCGCGCTGGCCGCCTGCGGAAGCGGTTCCGCCGACACGACCACGCCTGCGCGCGGTGGTGGCACGGCGAGGTTACCCGCGGGCACCGCTGCCACCGGAGAGCCGGTGCGGATCGGCTTCGTCTCCAACGAGGGCGGCAGCGCGGTGTCCCAGGTGGACGTTCGGTTCGGGGCTGAAGCGGCCACGAAGTACGCCAACGACCACCTCGGTGGCATCGCCGGCCGGCCCATCGAGTTGGTGGTCTGCAAGGAGCAGGAGGATCCGGGTTCGGCGCGCGCCTGCGCAACCAAGATGATCGAGGCGAAGGTCGTGGCCGTCGTGATGAGCACGACCGCCCTCGGGGACTCGATGGCGCCTGTGATCACGGGCGCGGGCATTCCCTACGTCTCGGTGTCCGGGGCGAGCGCGGCCGAGTTCACCAGCGACCGGTCCTTTCTCTGGTCAGGCAGCTTCCCCGGGGCGCTGGGGGCGATGGCCAAATACGCGAGCGAGCACCACATCGCCAGCGTCGATCTGGCCGTGATCGACGCGGGAGCGGTGACCGGGACGGTCAAGGCCCTGGGCCAGCCGGTGTTCGACAAGGCGGGCGTCGAACTCCGCCTCACCGCGATCGCGCCGGGCACCCCGGACGCCTCGGCCCCGATCGCCGCCGCGGTCGCGAGCCATCCCGGCGCCTTCGCGATCGTCGGCGACGAGACCCACTGCATCGCCGTTCTCAAGGCGCTCCAGACGGCCGCGGCGAAGCAGCCGCGCATGATCATCCAGGCCTGTGTCGGTAAGACCGTCGAAGACGCCGCGCCGGGAACTCTCGACGGCGCGCTGTTGTTCACCTTCGCCGACGTGTACTCCGACGACCCCGACAGTGTTCTTTACCGGACGGTGATGGCGACCTACGCGCCGAAAACCCCGGTCGACGGCTTCGCGGTCACCGGCTATCAGGACGTTCTCGGGTTGGTTCGTGGGCTTTCGGGGCTCCACGGAACGGTCACCACGGAGACGACGTCCGCCGCGCTGCGGGCGGCGAAGGCCGTGCCGTTGCCGGCGGGCCACGGCATCGACTTCACCTGCGACGGAAAGGCCGTCCCGATCCTGGCCGCGGTGTGCGGTGCCAGCGCGCTCGTCACACCGATCGCGGGAACCCGGGGAACCACATTCACCGTCGTCGACGCGAGCCCGCTCTTCGCCCGGTAGACGGTCCGGAAGAGTTCGATCCACAACCTCTCCAACGGAGAAGAGATGACGATCCCTGCGGCCGAGCCGCCGGTCCCGCCAGCCCTGGTCGACCCCAGCGGAGTATGGTTCTTCAACTGGGTCATCCCCTTGCTGGGCGGTCTGGTCATCGTGCTGGCGATCGCCGACACCATCAGGCGGCGGCGACTGACCTGGGGTCTTCTGTTCATAGTGAACAGCATGCTCGTCTACTGGATGGAGACCATCGGCGACTGGGGTCAGCAGCTGGTCTACAGCCCGGCCTTCACCGAGCACCATCTGCTCGACTGGCTGCCGATCAAGACTCCCAACGATCCGCTGTTCATGCCTTTCGCCTACGCGTGCTACTGGGCGGTGCATGCTTTCATCGTGCTGAGGATCGGCCAGTTCCTCGTGCGTCGTTTCGACTGGAGTCTGCTCCGGGCCGTTGCCGTGCTCGCGATACCGGTGAACTACGCGTGGGACTTCCTCGTCGAGAGCCTGGCCGCCGCGATGGGATGGTGGGTCTACGACCCGGGTTTCGGCCCGCATGTGGAATTCGGCAACGGCGGAAAGTTCACTGTGCTGTGGACGATCGGACTGATGTCGTTCTGGCCGAACCTGATCGCGTACTGGGCGGGCAAGCCACCGGTCCGCATGCTCAACCACTTCGAACGATTCTTCGGACTCGAACGCTTCACCGTGCCCAGGCCCGGCGCCTCCGGCGCATCCGATGCCTCCGACGCACCACGGTCCGAACCCGGTACATCGCCGGTGCCGGGGGGCTCGACCGGCACCGCCGTCATCGTCAGGCCGCCCCGACAGCGTGCTGATCGGCAGCAGCCCGATCGGCGGGCGGAGTACGACGACCGGCTCGACTACGAGGTCACCATACCGAGGTGGAAGTTCGAGCTCGCCCGCTTCGGAGCCTGGTTCGTGGTCTTCCAGGTGACCTTCTTCGTCATGCTGGTCATTCCGCTGGTCGCGATGCGCGCGTTGACGGGCCATGACAGCGTTTACGTCCCGTAGCCCCGGAGGAACAGATGGGTAGGAACCCGATCGACGACGACCCGTTTCACGCGAAGATGCTGCCGCCGGCGGACCGGGGCGTGCTGATAAGGCAGTCCGTAGCGGTGTTCGCCTGGTGCCTGGGACTGACGGCGGCCCTCTTCGTCCTGGTCTACCTACTGACCTGAACCCGCCGGTCGAGGCCAGCGGCCGACCCGCCGCGCTTATCTCGGTGCTGCCCGCGATGACGAGCGCGCACTTGAGGCCCGCGAGATTCCACGCCTTGCTCGCTGAGACCAACGCGATGGCGAGATCCTGCGCGCCCTCGACGGACAGGATCGGCGTCGTCGTGGCACCAGGCAGGGTGAGCGGAGCGTGGATCTCGTCGGAGATGATGACGACACCGTGCCGCGCGGCCGCCGACACAAGCGTCGTCAGCTCCGCACGGGTGTGCACGGTGCCCGTCGGGTTCTGCGGATTGCACAGCAGATACGCGCCTCCTCCCCGGAATGCCTCGTCGAGGCGTTCGAGGTCGAGGCGGCCGTGTCGCAGCGGCACGTCGACGAGCGTGGCGTCGGCCTCGGGGATCCAGTGGTGGAACGGCGGGTAGACCGGGGTGCTGATCACGACGCGGCGCACTCCGAGTGCGCGCAGCACCTCGACGGCGCCGACGCCCACGTCGGTCACGGGCACGACATGGTCGGGCTCCGGGCGCCAACCCCACTCCCCGGCGGCGAAGTCCGCGTAGGCGTGCGCGAGCTCGGCGAATTCGTCGGCGTAACCGAAGTCGCTCCGATCGACCGCTGCATGCAGCGCCTGCGTGATGGGGTCCGCCGCGGCAAAGTCCATCTCCGCGATCGACAGCGGCAGCACATCCGACGCGTGCATACGCCATTTGGCGCTGCGGCGCTGGCGCAGCACATCGAGCGGGGGCACCGGAAGGAGGTCGCTCACCGGGAGCGGTCCGCGACGGTCGTGGCTCGAGTCACGACTGGGAAGTCGAGCAACTCCGCGTCGCATTGTGCGGTCCCCGAAACCGGATCGGCGCTCATACTGGGCGAGCCTACTGACCTTTGATGTGCGAAGCCGGGATCCAGACGGCAAGACTCTCGCCATCACCAGCTATGACCGCATCGCACGGCTGTGGGGCCTTGACCCCGCCGATCTGGCGCGCCGCGCCTGCCCGCCCCCATCAACCGCATCACCCCGGATGAACGGCGCCATCACCTGCGAAAATTTCCCTACCGGGCTATCTGTTGACAGCGAACGCAACCCGTCGCAGAATCCTGCCGCGAACGCTGCCCACGCCGCTGGGATAGCCGGACCTCGGACGGGGAGGCCTACTCGGCATCGGAAATGCCAGCGAGCGTGCATCGTACCGAGATGGTCAACGGGTGATCCTCGCCGAGAACGCGTTGGGATCGGGTGAGGACGTCGTCGAGCATCGCTCGCGCCGAGGCGTGATCACCCTGATCCCGCACCATGCCCGCCAGCCCATGCGCTGCGGCGATCGTGGAAGAGTGGTCGTCGCCAAGGACGCGTTGGGATCGGGTGAGGACGTCGTCGAGCATCGCTCGTGCTGCCGTGTAGTCACCCTGATCCCGTACAGCGAACGCCAGTTCGTGTGCGGCGCCGATGGTGTCGGGGTGGTCTTCGCCGAGGACGCGTCGGGATCGGGTGAGGACATCGTCGAGCATCGCTCGTGCCGCTGCATAGTCACCCTGATCCCGAGCCATGCCCGCAAGGCTGCCGGCGGCGATCAGCGTGTCGGGGTGGTCTTCGCCGAGTATGCGTCGCCGGCGGGTGAGGACGTCGTCGAATAGCACCCGTGCCGCCGCGTAATCACCCTGATCACGCACCAGGCGCGCGAGTTCGTGTGCGGTGGTGATGGTGTCGGGGTGGTCTTCGCCGAGTATGCGTCGCCGGCGGGTGAGGACGTCGTCGAATAGCACCCGTGCCGCCGCGCGATCACCTTGCTCTCCCAGCACGCGCGCGAGTTCGTGCGCGGCGATATCCGTGTCCGGGTGGTCTTCGCCGAGGACGCGCTGGGATCGGGTGAGGACGTCATGGAGCATCGATCGTGCGGCCGCGTAGTCACCTTGATCTCCCACCACGCGGGCAAGATTATGTGCGGTGGTGATGGTGTCGGGGTGGTCTTCGCCGAGTGTGCGTCGCCGGCGGGTGAGGACGTCGTCGAATAGCGCCCGTGCCGCCGCGTAATCTCCCTGTTCCCGCACAACACGTGCGAGGTTGTGCGCAGCGGTGATCGTGTCCGGGTGGTCCTCGCCGAGCTGTGCCGTCCACCGTGTGTACGCCTGTCGGCTGAGGCTGGCAGCCGTGCGATAGTCACCGCTGGATCGGAACGCCTCGGCAAGGCGCAGAACCAGGCGGCGGACGGCATCATCGGTGGTGTCGAGCATGCCGGCAGCCAGGACGTGCGGGTACAGCACTGTGTACCGGGGCCAACACGCCGGGTCGGCCGGATCGGCGGGGTCAGCGGCGGTGAGTAGGGCGTGCGCCGCAGTCCGGAGCTGCTCGCGGTGTTCGGCGGGGGTGTGCTCGCGTAGGACGGCTTGGACGAGCCGGTGCATGACCAGCCCGTCGGCGGTCGCGCGGACCAGCCCGAGCCGACACACTGTGGCTACCCGATCCGAGAACGCCAGCGGATCGTGGACCATGTCAGCCAGCACGTCTGGTACCTCTGCAAGCCCTTCGGCCGCGGGGGAGAACAGGTCCAGCGGCACTGGTTCCGGTCCAAATCGGGCCAGTAGCCGCAGCAGACCCACCGCGTCCGGATCATCCAACCCATCCACAGCAATGGTCCACGCGGCGGCAACCGGCAGCGGGTAGTGGGCCGACCGGCCCCGGGCCAGCAGTTCCCCGGTTTTGTCGGTGAGTAGCCGCTCGTAGGTTCCGGCTGGCATCCCGGTCACGGCCAGCCAGCTACCAGCCTGCTCCAACGCCAGTGGCAAGTCCCCCAACGCCGCTGCCAGCCGGCCTGCCTCGGCGTCGGTGAGCCGTTCGCATCCGCGCCTGAGCAGGCGGATCGCGTCCGCGCGGGGCAGCACATCTACCTCCACCGGCTGTGCCCAACTTGCCCACGCCGGATCCCGCGAGGTCACCAGCACATGCCCGCTGCGGCCCGCCACCGCCAGTACCCCGAATAGCCCCGACGGCGCCTCCGCGTTGTCGACCACCACCAGCCACCGCCGGAACGGCTCCCCGCGGCGTAACACTTCTACCAACCCGGTGATCCGTTCCTGAGCGCTGTCTGTGGCTGGCACCCCGACTCGGCTGGCCAGGTCGACCAGCGCACCCATCGCCAAGGCGGTCGACTCACCCGGCACCCACCACACCAGGTCGTAGTCGGTGGCATGTCGGTAGGCGTACTCGACCGCAAGCTGGGTCTTCCCAACCCCGCCCAGGCCGTGCAAGGTCTGCGGCAGGACCACCACCGACGCCTCCGCACTCAACAACCGGCTCGCCATAGCGGTCAACTCGCCATCTCGGCCGGTGAACAGCGGATTGCGCGGCCACGGTACCGACCACACCGCCGGTGACGCGTTCGGAAAAGGCGCCGGAGCCGGAATCGTCTGCATAACTGGCGGGAAGGGTGGCGCCAACGCCGGCTTGCCCCGCTTGCCGGACACCGCCAGCCGGGCCGCCCGCAGCAGCTCCGCCCGCGCCACTGTCTCGTCGACCCCGAACACGTCGACCGGGACGATCTGGCCGAGCAGTCCGGGCCGGTCACACTCGGTCACTCGTACGGTCAGCAGTTTCCGAGCCTGTCCGGCCGGGTCGGCCGCCCACGCGGCCTGCCACTCCGCCGCCCCGTACACCGATCTTGCATAGTCCGCGGAGAGGACTGCGAGCGTCCGCGCGGCCCGGGTCACGCCTTCCTGCATCCCTGACACCCAGTTCGACCCCGGCGCGAAATCCCACGCTTGGATCAGCACTCGGTAGTGCGCCTCTTCCAGCGTCCAGGCGATCCACTCCGCCCACACTCGATCTTCTTGGGCGTACGACACGAAAAAGTGCGAGTCAGTACTCTCGCTGCCCCCGTCGGTCACCCGTCAAGGATGCCACTACCACCCACCGAGCCAGAAGCTGACCGCTCATCGGCGGTTGGGTCCGGTCGGTGTGTGCGCCCAGACGGTTGTGGCAACACCAGCGGCATGTGCTGCACTCATTCCGGAGCCGAGCCGGGCGTGCGTATCTGTGTGGACTTGGCCCCGGCCGACTGCCATGGGTGCGGCATCGGGCAGTCCGGCGAGAGCGCATTCGATACACTGCGTGCGGTTGCGCCAGAATATGCACACATCTGCTCAGCGAGGTGAACCTATTTGGTCTCGCAGCGGAGGCGCAGGGTCCGGAGATCTGGATCAGTCCGCCGATGCTCCCGAGGATCCCCAGCCCTGCAGCCCTCGCCGAGACCATCGCCGAGGCGACCGGCGCTCGGACGGCCGCCGTGCGGCTCGTAATGAACGATTCCTTGCCCGACGGCGACCACCCGTATCGCCAATCCAACCCGTCATCCGCAAGGTTTCGGCCAGCCCCGAGTCAGCGGCCCGCTCTGAGGCAGCCCCGGCGGGGCTTCTGGGCGGAGACACGGAGCGCGTTTCGCCGTGGACTTCGGGATGACTGACCAGCCCGGGCTCGCGCTGTGGGGTGCCTGAACCCGGTTACCCGTGCGAGGACCGCGCCGTCAGGTTCCCAGAGTGGTGAACCGGACGGGCTCGCGCAGGACGGTGGCGGCGGTGGGGAGGTCTGCGAGGCGGGTGGCGAGGGTGGCCTCGGCCAGGCGTGGGGGGAGCGCGGTGTTGAACTTGAGGCCGGCCAGGGCCTCGTCGCTGACGTGGGGGAGGCAGAGGCGGGACGGCAGGTCCGCGGTGGCGGCCCTCCATCCGGGCGGGGTCAGGTCGGTGCGCAGGCGCAGGTAGGCGGCGGTCGGGGCCTGGAGGGGGTCGGCGAGGTCGCCGAGGCTCGCGATGAGGGTGCGGTTGGCGCGTTCGCCGGCCCAGGTCCACCAGCGAACATCGGTCAGGTCATCCGTTCGGACGATCATCGTGCCGCCCGGGTGGACGACGTCGAGATGGTTCTCGCGGACGACCGCGAGTCGCCCCGTCGCCCGGCGGGTAAGCGGAACCGGCGGGTCGGCACCGAGCAGAACCTCCCGCATCGCCCTGGCCAGCTCGAAGGACATGGCGCCGTCGGCGAGGCCCAGCCAGCGGGCCCGGCCGCCGCTCTCGGCGGGTTCGACGAAGCAGCGGCGGCGTTTCCAGTCGATGTGGGTGACCCGCCAGCTGCGGCCGGCGAGCAGTAGCAGCCGCGGGCCTTCGACCGGGTCGGTGAGCAGGACCGGGTCCGTGCGGCCTATCTCGTCGCGGCCGGCCAGGACGGTGAACTCGGGTGCCGCGGTGAAGACCGCGGTCAGCTCGGAGAAGTGCCGGTGGCCGAAGCGGCGTTCCGCCTCGGGGCCGATGAACAGCATCCCGCCGTCGGAGTCCAGGTAGCCCAGGCGGACGAGGTGGCGCACGATCGGCTCCGCCGAACGGTCGAAGGGCACGAGGCCGTTCCACTCGTCCACCCAGGTCCGGTCGCCGATCCGTTTTTCCTGCAGGCAGTACGCGAGTAGCTGCTGGGCGACGATGTGCCGGGGTTCCGGTGGGGCGACGACCGGCTCGACCCAGCCGCGGCCCCACAGCAACAGCAGCCCGGCGGCCTGCAGAAGTGCACTGTCGGTCAGGGCGAGGAACAGGCAGTTGCGGGTCGTGCCCGCCCGACGGCCGGTGCGACCGAGCCGCTGCAGGAACGAGGCCACGGTTGCCGGGGCGTTGATCTGGACGACCCGGTCGAGGTCCCCGACGTCGATGCCCAGCTCCAGCGTGCTGGTGGCGACGATCACGCAGTCCCGGGCCTGGGCGAAGGCCTCCTCGGAGCGGCGCCGCTCCTCGACGGACAGCGACGCATGCGAGAGGAACGTCGCCACCCCGAGGGCGCGCAGCGCCTGGCCGAGCTCCTCGACGGTCTTCTTCGAGTCGCAGAACACGAGCCGCTTCTCGCCACGGTGCAGGGTGGCCAGCACCTTCGCCGCGTTCGACACCGAGGCGACGTAGTCCAGCTCGATCTCGCCCGGCATCGGTGTCGGTGCCGATGCCGATGCCGGTGTTGACGGCCCGGGTGCCGGCGGCGCGCCGTTGGCCGGGCCCGCCTCGACCTTGGCCTGGCGGGGAGGCGTGGTCGGCAGGTCTGGTGCGATGACCTGGGCCGGGCGCTGGCCCGCGCCCGAACCCTGCAGCCAGCGCAGCAGTTCGGCAGGGTTCCCGACCGTCGCCGACAGGCCGATGACCTGCAGCTCCCCGGCAGCGGCCGTGGTAGCCGGGGCGGCCGGGGTGGAGGGGGCCGGGTCGTTGCCGGGGGCGATGAGCCGACGCAGCCGTTCCAGGACGGCGAGGAGGTGCCAGCCGCGGTCGTCGCCGGCGAACGCGTGGACCTCGTCGACGATCACGGTGCGGACGTCGGCGAAGAAGCCGCGATGGTCGGTACGGACGCTGACGAGCATCGCTTCCAGCGACTCGGGCGTGGTGAGCAGGACATCGGGCCGTTCGCGGCGGATCCGGTTGCGCCGGCCTTCGGTCACGTCGCCGTGCCAGACGGAGGCCTGGCGTCCGAGCCAGCCGGTGTAGGTCGCCAGCCGGGGCGTCAGGTTGTTCAGCAGCGCCTTCAACGGACACAGGTACAGCACCGACGTCCCCTGCCAGTTCTCGGCCGCCATCCGCGACAGGACCGGGAACACTGCCGCTTCGGTCTTCCCACCGGCGGTCGGGGCGAGCAGCAGCGCGTCCGAACCGGCGAGCAGCGGCGCGACCGCCTCCTCCTGTAACGGCCGCAGCCCCGGCCACTGCAGTGTGTTCACGATGTGGTGCACCACCACCGGATGCAGCAGATCCGCCGCGTCGGCCTCGGCGGCCGCCGGGTCGACGGTCAATCCAGGTCCAGGTCGATGTCGTCGGCGCGGGCGGCGTTGCGTTCCAGGTCGGTCATGTCGGCCACGCCGATGGTCAGCGGATAGTCGCGCCGGGGGGCGAAGTCGTCGAACTGGTCGACCCGGTCGAGCACATCGGCGACGAGTTTCTTCAGGAACAGCCGGGGCGCGACGCCGACCTTCCCACCGAGCCGCCCGGCGACCGCCCCGGCCAGCTCCTCGAGATAGGCGTCGTCGACGAGCCTGTCGATCCGACCGGCCGCGTCGTCCGACGAACCGGCCGCGTACAGGTCCCGGACCCGCCCGCCGAGCTCGACCAGCGACGCCTCGGTGAACCCGGCCAGCCGCAGCTGCACGGCCCTCGGGTTGTCGAACTTCGGGTTGGCGGTGAAGTCGGTCGCCAGCCGCTGCGCGAGCGGTGCGAGCCGCGCCACCCCCTGCGGGCCGTCGTAGAAGGCCGGCGTTCCGGTGATGACGAGGAACAGGCCGGGGAAACGGCCGCTGTGGACCTCGTCGATGAGCTGGCGCAGCGCGTTGAGCGCCTTGTCCCGCGCGTCGGAGCGGACCCGCTGCAGGGTCTCGACTTCGTCGAGGACGAGGAGCAGGCCGCGAAAGCCGCTGTCCCGCAGCACCACCAGCAGCCCCTGCAGGAAGCCGAGCGCCCCGAAGTGGTCCAGATCGCCGCGCACCCCGGCGGCGCGGCGCGCGCTGGCGGCGACGTGCGGCTGCCCGCCGAGCCAGGCGAGCACCGCCGCCGCCGTCGCCTCGTCGCCGGCGGCCAGCGCCGCCCGGTAGCCGCGCAGCGCCGCCGCGAACGCGGGCGCCGTGCGGCCGACGTCGGCGAGCCGCCGGTCGACCAGCTCGCCGACCGCCCGGTCGAGCGCCGCGGCGTCGTCGCCCGCCACCTCGTCGTCCGTCGCCCCATCGCCTGTCGTCTCCCCGGCGGCGAGGACGTCCTCTTCCAGCGCGTAGAACCAGCCGTCGACGATGTGGCGCAGCGCGCTTGGCGGGAACGTCGCGGTGGTCAGCCGCTCGGTCAGCCGGCGATAGACGGTCTCCAGCTTGTGCAGCGGCGTCTCGTTCTCCGAGATCTGCACCTCGGCGGTGGCGAGGCCGGCCTTCTTCGCCCGTTCGGCGAGCCAGCGGGCGAAAAACGTCTTCCCGGAGCCGTACTCGCCGCGGACCGCCTTGAACACCGACCCGCCGGTGGCGACCGTGGACAGGTCCTCGGCGGCGACCCGCTCGAACCGGTCCAGCCCGACCGCGAGCAGGTCCAGCCCGGCGGCCGGCACCGCGCCGCGCCGCAGTGCGTCGAGCACGTCCCGCCGCCGCGCCGCGCTGACGCCGACCTGCCCCGCCTCACCTCTCACTCCCGCCTCGTCCCTCACACCTATCTCGCCCCTCACACCCGCCTCCCCACATCCGTCCGTTTGCCCGGATCTGTTTATCCTCTCGGACCCGTCCGCCTGCCCAGCCCCCGGAGCCGCTCGCATCCCACGAGCGGTCGTCGGCCTTGCGGCGTGCTAGCCAGGCCGGTCCCGAGGCGGTTGAGGCCACCGCCATCGCGCCCTGCACAAATGATGATCGACCATTGGCAGATGCGAGTGGAGTCGCATATGGTTGTGTCTGAGGTGTGATTCGTAGGGTCGGAGACCGTTACTGTTTGTTTATCTTGCAGTTATGGTTGGCAAGTGGTCCCTGGAAGGGTCGCAACACCGAAAGGGGGTCGCCATGGGCATTCCTGACAACGTCCCCCTGCCCGAGGTCGAGATCGTGGACGAGGAACCTCCCGCGTGGCTTGTCGAGGCTGCCGAGCGAGGCTTGGCGGACTACGAGGCCGGCCGGTACGTCACGTGCGACCCTGAGACCTTTGATCGCCTGCTCACGGACGCCGCTGCCCACCCCGAGGCGAGCTGACGTACGTCGCTGGCACAGGCCACCCAGGGTGTCCACCACCTTGGTGGGCCGGGCGGCTAATGTGATCTCGTGCCCACCTTCGACCCGGTCGCCGCGTTCTGGGCCGACTGGCGTCGACTCCGGCCCGAGCAGAAGGCCGCCTTCCTGCGGGCGCGCGACCTGTTCGTCCAGAGCCTCGCCGAGGGAATATTCCACCCGTCGCTGCGGGTGAAGCGCTACCGATCGCTCCCCGGCGTGTATGAGATGACCTGGGCGCCGGACGGGCGGGCGCTGTGGGCGTACGGGCAGCCGGTTCCGGGGCAGCCTGGTCCGCACATCGTGTGGCTGCACGTCGGTACGCACAAGATCTTCGACTGAGGCATGCCCGTCGGCCGCTTTCAGGAGGTCAGCTCGAACTGGGCGCGCAGCAGGTCGATGTTGAGGCGCAGGGTGTGGCCGTCGTCGATCGGCTCCAGCACAGGGTAGTTGTCGATGTTGAAAAGGCGTTGCAGGGTGACGGCGAAGCCGCCGGCCCGGGCCGGGCGCTCGCCGGCGCGCTCGGCGACGACGCTCGTCGCCAGGGTTCCGTTCGCGCCGAGTAGCGCCCGTACCGCCGCCTCGACCTTTTCCACCGGCACCTTGCGGGCCAGCCCGTCGAGCTGGAACCGGAACAGCTCGGACGAGAGCAGCCCGGCGACGAGGAGGTCGACCGGATCCGCACGGCCGCCGGCCGTCGCCGCAGCCGCAGCCGCCGGGCCGGCGGTCGCCTCGGCGGGAAGCTCGAACAGAGCCGGGCCGCTCTGTTCCTCCGTGGACCTGCGTCGCCTACGGGGAAGCAGCGCTGTCTCCTGCGCCGGGGTGTTGACGGCGCGCTGCCCGACCAGCACGGTGTCGCCACCGCCGAGGCCGCGCAGGCGGTCCGTCGTCTCCAGCGACCACCAGCGCGGGCGCTGGTCGGGCAGCGGGCGCCAGCCGGGCGGCAGGTCGCGGCTCGTCGACGACGCGGAGAGGCGGAACGGCAGGAATGCCAGCACGGGCACCGTCACCTCGGCCGGCGACGCGCCGCCGTGGTAGCCGCCCTTGCGGCCCAGGTAGTGCAGAGTCGGGTCCCAGAGCGCGACGATCCGCCTGCCGGGCGCGAGCACCCGCGGCCCAGCCAGCGTCACCTCGCCATCCCCGGCCTCGCCATCCCCGGCCCCGCCGTTTCCGGCCCCGCTATCGCGGGCTGCGCCGTTGCCTGAACCGGGGATGCGGTGCCGGGCGGAGGCGGCGTCGTCGGCGGCCAGCGCCTCGGCGCGATGGTCGACGACATGGCCGTGGTCGCTGGTCAGGATGACTGCCCGCCCGGCGGTCCGGGCGTAGCCCAGCACCGCGAGAAGCCGGCCGACGTCGGCCAGGCGCCAGCCGCCGTCGTCGCCCTGGCGACCCTTGTCGAGCGTGTCGTCGATCGTGTTGATCACGACCGCGACCAGCGGAGTGTCCGACGTCAGCGCGTCGGTGAGCTCCCCGTCGAGCGCGGCGCCGGGTGCGCCGGCCAGATCGGCGTGGTGGAACAGCCGGGCGGCCCGCCTGCCCCAGCGCGGATGGCCCTCGAACTCGGCGGACTCCTTCGCCTTGTCGCCGGTGAGCAGCCGGCCGGCGAGCAGCGACGTCCGCGAGGTGGCGGTCACCGTCGGCAGCACGGCGACGGCCGCCCGCCGCCGGGCGGGACCGGCCGGCTCACCGCCAAGGGATCCAAGCGGGTCGCATTCCTCCCAGCGTTCGCGGCGCAGCTCGGCGGCGAGCTGGGCGGCGACGGCGGCGCTCATCCCGTCGAGCACGACCAGCAGCGCCCGGCTGCCGCGGGCGGTCACGACCGGCGCGACCACCCGGTCGAGGACTTCTTCAATACACAGCGGCCCGCCCTGCGCCGCCGGCCCGCCCCGCCTGCCGGTCGCGGTCCACACAGCGAGGAGCTGCGCGAAGGTGGCGTCGAGGGCGCGGCGGCGGCGGGCTGCCACCCGGTAGAGGTCGCTGTACGCCGCGCCCACCGCGGGTGCGGGGTCGCCGACGGCCAGGTGGCCGAGTGCGATGTCGGCCCAGGCGCCGTCGTCGAGGTGGGCGTCGAGGGCGCCGGCCAGCGTCGTCGGCTCGCCTGTCCGCTTCCGGCCGGGGTGCTGCCCGCCCGCGGGGTGCGCGGTGGCGTGTGAACCGGTGGGCTGGGTGGCGAGCCAGCCGACGAGCCGGGCGGCCATCGCGGCCCGTTCCACCTCGGGACGGTCGACGCCGGCCAGCAGGTGCTCGCGCAGCGATCCGACGGCGGTCATGACGTCGCGGGCCGCGCGGGCGAGCAGTGTGCGGTCGACTCCGGACTCGGCGGCGGTGAGGACGTCGCGGACGGCGGCGGCGACGGTGGCCAGCCGATGGCCGAATCCGGCCCGCAGGATGTCACTCACGGTGCCGGCGGCCCGGGCGTCCAGGTCGTCGAGCAGCCGCTGCGCGGAGTCGAGCAGGGCGGGGAGCGCGTCGGCCGGGTGCAGGGTCGCCGAGGGGTCACCGGCCGCCTCGAGGCCGAGCCGGCCGGCTCCTGGGCGGGCCGCCGCCAGCGCCGTCGCGACCACCTCGCGGACGGCGTCGGCGAACGCGCGCATGGTCGCGTCGTCGAGGCGAACGTGGCCGAAGTAGCGCTCCACCCGGACCTTGGCCCGCTCGACCGCCGCGACGTCCCCCGCGGCCGGTACCGGCGTGCCGGCGGCGCCGCGGCCGGGTCGGGGCCACAGGCAGTCACAGACCAGGCCGAGGGCGAGCGTCCGCTCGCCGTTGCCGGCGGCAACCAGGGTGAACAGGGCCCGTCCCGCGCGGCCGGTCCGCTCGACCAGGTACGCGGTGAGGCCGGCACGTTCGTCGTCGCCGAGCCGGCGCAGCGCCTCGGTCGCCCCGGGTGCCGTCGTCCAACGCAGCAGGGTGGCGATGTCCAGGTCGGCGGCGCCTAGGCCCAGCTCGGTCAGGCCGAGGCGGACGGCGGCCAGCTCCGCCAGCGCGTCCTGTCGGCTGAGCAGGCCACCGGGCCGGCGCGGCCAGCCGGCCGGGGGGCGGGCCTCCAACAGGGCCTGGGCGACCCAGCGGTGCTCGGGGGCGCGTAGCCGCGGGTCGGCCTGGGCGGCACCGAAGTCCTCCAGGACGGCGATCCACGGCTCGATGACGTCGACCCGCTGCCGGTAGACCTGGGCCAGGACGGAGTCGCCCAACGTTTCCTCGTCGGCATCGGTGAGCAGCACCAGCCAACCGTCCTCGACCGGGTCGCGCGCCCAGCGGGTGATCTCCTCCAGCACGGCGAGCGGTGACACGCAGGGCACCACGTGGACCGGCCGGCCGGCGACGTCCAGCTCGCCCGCCACCGACCAGTCCGGCTGGGCACGGACGAGCAGGACGCGCGGCTGGCAGCCGTGGTTGCTCTGCGTGGCGTGCCGCAGCCGAGCGACCCGGCCCCGCACGACGGCCGCGGTCACCCGAGGAGCGCCCGCGCCGGCCGGGGCGGCCGGGCTGCCCTGGCCGGCTGGGGGCGACAGAGCGGTCACGGCGTCGGCCGCCAGCTGATCTCGATCTCGCCCGGTCGGTCGCCGACGTGGGAACGCAGCTCGGCGAGCGCCCGGTCCAGCTCCCCGGCCCGGACCTGCCACTGCCGCGCGGCTCCGGCGCCGTCTTCCGCCGCGGTGTCCCGGTCGAACCTGGGGATCGCGACGGCCGGTCCGGAGCCGGTCTGGTCGGCTCCGCGCCTCACCTGGACGGCTGGGGGCGACGGGACCGCGATCCGCAGCGTCGGCTCGGTGCGACCGACGGGGGCGACAGTCACGGCGGGGACGGAGACGGGGGCGGCGAGGGCCGCGGTGGCCCGGCGGAGCAGGGCGGTCGCGTCGGCGCGGGCTTTGCTGAGCACCGCGGCGAGCGGCGTGGTCAACTCGTCGACGGCGCCGGCGGCGCGAATCCGCCCGAGGATCTCCCGAGCCTCGGTCTGGTGGGGTTCGGCCAACCCGGCGATGACGCCGAAGGTCTCATCCCAGGGGGCTGACCTGATCGCGGCGGCGACGTCGCCGCCGCGGCTGATGCTCACGGCGAGCCGATTGGCCGGGCCGGCGAGTTCGGCGCGGGCGAGCCTGCGGACGATCTCCGCGCCGGCCCTGGGGTCGTCCAGTGCCAGGAGCAGGTCGCGGGCGGCCCGTGCGGTCCGCAGCCGGCTCCCGTCCGCACCGCCCGTACCGTCGGCGTCGTCGGCCGCAGCGCCGCTGGCCGCAGCGTTGTCGGCTGCAGCGCCGCCGGCTGCGGCGAGGCCGGTGCGTGGGTCGAGCCCGAGTTCGCCTGCGTGTTCCTCCAGGGCGTCGACCAGCTCCTGGCTTGTCGCCCGGCGGGGCCGGGCCGTCCCGACCAGCTCCTCGGCGAAGCCGCGTAGCAGCCGGCCGCGTAGCAGCGCCGGCGGCTGCACCCCGAAGATGACCTTGGCGCGCTCGCCGGCGGCCGCCCAGTCGGCCGCGTCGGGCAGCGGCTGCTCGCGCAGCGTCATGTCCCTGGTGATCGCGTTCAGCTCGGGCGGGGTCGCCAGCAGGCCGCCGTGCCGGTACCAGGCCCGGTCGGTCTGCTCGGCGAACGCGGCGACGACCAGGTGCGCGACGTTGTCGTCCAGGCCGCGCGGTTTCGGCTCGTCGATCCAACGCAGCAGGTCGCCGACCCGCAGCTCACCCGGCCCCGAGCCGCTCGCGCTCGCATCGCCTGAGCCGTCCGTGCCGCCGATGCCCGGCGAGCCGGAGCCGTCGGCGGCGGTCTGGGCGGCCCGGCGGGTGAAGTGGCCGACCCACTCGCGGCCCAGCTCGAAGCGCACCTCGTGCATCACGCCGAGCCCGAGCGCCGGCGCGATCCGCCGGATCGGAATCCGGTCGCCCCGGGCGACCTCGACCGAGCCGCCGTCGGCCTCCGCGGCCCTGGTCACGTAGCCGAGGACGAGCTTGAGGTCCGCGGGCTTGACGGGTGTTGCGCTCTGGTCGGGGTCGAGGTCGGGGTGGCCGGGGAACTGGTCGGCGAGCAGGTCGCCGACCAGGCGGCGGACCGCGTCGCGGAACGATGCGCCGAGCGGCAGCGTCGGGTTCAGCCCCGGCCACAGCGCGCGCAGGTGATCGCTGTAGTCGGCGGTGACGTCCTGCTCGTCCTTCGACGTGAGCCCGTAGGCCGAACGCAGCACGGTCCGGGTCTTGGTCAGCAGCGCGTCGTAGCGGCTTTTCAGCACGCCGCGGGCGCGCTGGCGGTCGTCGGCGCTCAGGTGCTGGGCGTGGCTGTCGAACCGGTGCCCGCCGCCGGCGAGCAGGTGGTCGAGCCGGACGAGCATCCCCAGGTCGGCCAGCCGCGCGGCGGTCAGGTCGGCGGGGATCCAGCAGACCGTCCGGTGCTGGACGTCCGCGCCGCGCAGCCGTTCGACGCGGGCCCGCGCGTAGACCGGCCCGTCGCCGGTGTCGTCGAACGGGTAGTCGATGACGAGCCGCCACGCCTGCGGGTCGATGGGGGCGAGCTGGTCGTCGCGCAGCTCACGGCCGCGGACCGAACCGAAGATGACCTCGGCGGAGCGTTTGCTGCCCTTCCAGACGAGGTCGAGCCGGTCGCCGTAGACGTCGCCGGTGACGGTGACGCCGAGGTCCTCGACGAGCAGCCGCCGTATCAGCGCGCGCCGGTTGCCGGCGCTGTCGTAGGCGACGGCCGAGTTCAGGATGCTGTCGACCTCGACGTCGACGAGCTCCAGGCCGACGCCCGGGTCGCCGCCGTCGACCGGGGAATACTTGATCTCGCCGAACTGGCCGGCCCAGCGTTCGACCTTCTTGCCGGCGAGCCCGGCCTCACCGCCCGGGATCGGGCTGGTGATGCTGCCGTGGTTGAGCGCCGACAGCCGCCGCGGGGTCAGGTTGCGCAGCGCCGGGACGCTCGGGGCGAGCGCGGACAGCAGCAGCGTCTTGACCAGCCGGTCGTCCGCGGTGAACCGGCGGACCTTCGTCGCCAGCGTCGGGTCGACGCCAACTCCGGTGCCGGTGCTGACGCCGGTGGCCTGGGCGCGGCGGACCTGGGCCAGGGTGTCCTCGTCGAGACCCTCCGCGTCGAGCAGGTAGGGGCGCAGCTTGCGGGCGTAGAGCTTCTGCGCCGCGTCGAACTCGGCCTTCAGGACGTCGGTGAACGGGGTGTCGGCGCCGCGGGTGATGACGTCCCACAGGTCGCCGAGCGGGACGACCTGGCCGAGGCGCAGGTCGTCGCGGTGGTCGACGAGCAGTTGGCGCATGAGCTTCAGCGCCGTCCGGTTGCGCTGCAGGGCCGCGGAGACGTGGACGAGAGTGTCCATGAACGCCGGGCTGAACGGGTAGGACAGCTGGAACGCGTCCCGGTCGGCGCCGAGCTGGGCGCCGCCGCCGAGCATCGTGTCCCACACCTCGGCGCGGACCTTCGCCGTCGTCTCGAACGCGCGGGCGACCGCCGCCGCGGCGTCGGCGTTCAGTGGCTTCAGCAGCCGCCTGTTGGCGATCAGCGGAAGGTTACGGTCCTCCAGCACGATCTTGTCGAATCGGCCGTCGGCGAGGGTGAGGACGTCGAGGAAGGACAGCCGCACGTCGCCGGCGACCTGTTCGCCGACGAGTTCCCGCAGGTCCCGCTGGCGGGCGATGAAGCTGACGATCGGGATCGGCCGGGCGCCCAGGCCGCCCTCGACGAAGTTCGTGACCTTCTGGACTTCGCGGGAGACGAACGCCTGGTCGCCCATGTTGTTCGCCAGCCACAGGATCAGCTCGTCGAGGAACAGGATGACCGCGTCGTAGCCGAGGTCCTTCGCGTGCTGGGCGATTTCGGTGAGGCCGGCGTCGAGGGAGACGAAGCCCTCGGCGTCCTCGCGCAGGTCGCGGAAGGTGTTCGCGAACCAGGTCGAGAGCAGGTCGGAGACCAGCTGGCGGCGGGCCTTGCCGTCCGGGGCGCCGGCCGGGGTGGCGTTCGGGGCGAGCGCCGCGTCCAGCTTGGCGGGCGTCCAGGAGGCGTCGTTGCCCCAGTCGTCCGGCTCGCCGCCGTCACCGGAGCCGGCCCGGTTCAGTTCGGCGAGGAAGGTGGCGTCGCCGACCTTGGCCCGCACGCTGCGGGCCTCGTCCAGCAGCGCCTCGGCCCGGTGCACCGCCGGGATCGGGGCGTCGGGGTGCAGCCCGCGCAGGTGGTCGGCGTAGCCGCCGAGGACCCGCTGCTCGGTCGACTTGGCCCCCAGCAGGTGGAACGGGACGAGCAGGAACCTCTTGCCGCCGAGCTCCGCGTCGTGTTTGCCGATGACGTCCGTCAGGCGGTCGTCGAGCGTTCTGGCGGCCGGCTCGCCGCGCAGCAGCGCGTGCAGCACCGCCATGAAGTGCGACTTGCCGGAGCCGAACGAGCCGTGCAGGTAGACGCCCTTCGACGTCCCGGTGCTCACCGCCTGCGCGATCAGGCCGAGGGCCTCGTCGAAGTTCCCGACCAGCCGGTCGGTCACCACGTAGCTGTGCAGGGTCGCGGCGTCGGTGACACCCTCGGTGAGCTTGAGGACGAAGTCGCCGTCGGACGTCCGCGGTGGGATGTCGATGACCTCGCGCAGCAACGGCTGGGACGACGGGCTGGTCATACGGCACCTCGAGTGGTCAGGCGAAGTCCGGTTCGTATACGGATCGTACGGATGTGATCCGTCATCGGATAGCCCTACGGCCGCGGGTGGTCGCCGGTGGACGCCAGGTGGTGAGGGCGTCCGCGGTGAGATTGTGGCGGCCGGTGGCCTCGGCGAGGAAGGCGTCGTAGACCTCGGCGGGGGAACCGTCGTAGAGCGGGTCGACGTCGTTGTGCCACTGGCGGACCCAGGGCATCACCTCGCGCAGGCCGGCGAGCAGCGGGGCGAGCTTCTCGGCGCCCCAGCCGTCGTTGTCCTGCCGCTCGACGATCAGCGTGGCCAGGGCCTGGGCCTGCTCGCGATGGTCCCAGCCCGCCCAGCCGACGAGCAGCGTCGGATCGTTGTCCGGGCCGGCGTGCGGGTAGGAGATGAACCGTTCCTTGGGGACGTCGAGTTTCCCGCGGGCCCTCCAGAAGCTGGCCTTGCGGAAGTCGGCCTGGGCGTATTTCGGCGGGACGGGAATCGCGTCACGAATCCTCTTGGCGGCCTCCGGGTCGGCGGCGGCGTCCTCGGCGCGCTGCTGATCCCAGACCGACTCCCAGTCAGCCCGCTTCACCAGGCCGGAATCCTTGTAGCGCAGGGCGGCGAGGAACGGGACATGCTCGTTCTCGACGAGGGCGGCGACGATTTTGGTGAGGTCCTCACCGGGGCGGTAGATCTCGGCGACGGCGACGAAGTCCGCGTCGGCGGCCAGCTCGTCGGCGAGCCGTCCGGTGGTCCACAGCCGGGGCTGGACCATGCCGTCGACGTCGGCGAACCACCGCTCGCGGACCTCCAGCCGGTCGAGCAGCCAGTCCTTGATCGCGGCGTCCTGCAGCTTGTCCCAGCCCTCGGTCGCCCACCGCCGCTTGTACTCCGGCCGCTCGATCAGCCCGATGTTCCGGTCCGCCTCCATGACGGCAATCCGCTTCTCCACCAGCGTCCGATACTCGCCCGACCAGTGCGCGGGGAGTTCGGTAATCGGTGTGGAGCCGTGGCGGGTGAACCACTCGGACGTCTCCTCGCCGGCCGCGATCTTGCGCGCCAGCACGATCTCGAACGCCCGCTCACCCAGCCTGATCTCGGGAACCTCGGCCACCGGCAGGGTCAGCTCGTCGGCGAGCAGCCCGTACTGCCGGTAGACCTGCCAGTCCAACTCCTCCTGCAACGCGACCATCCGCGCCCGGGTCGACGTCCACTCCGCTTGCGCTGCGGCCAGCCGGACCCGCGTCGGCACCTCGCCTGCGGCCACCGCCGCCGGGCTCACCGCCGACAGCCGCTGCGCCAGCCCATCCAGCTCCCGAGCCAGTTCCAACGGATACTCCGCCGGCAACGGGAACTCCTGCAGCTTGGTACCGGTGAACTCGTAGAAGTCCTCCCACGGCAGCGAGGTCTGTCGGGCGCCCCGGGTGTCGACCGTGCTGCCCTTGTTATGGCTGAACTGCTTGAGCCAGAAGCACGCCGTCGAGCTGTTCAGCACCCCCAACAGCCGTAGATGCTCCTCCTCTGACGCGCCTACGGCCAGTTTAATTACTGGCGCGGACCTGTTGAATGCCATTCCATCTCGACCGAGTACGAAGTTATTGTGAGTCGCGACAAATGTGAATGAAATGAGAAGGGGTGCTGCTAGGCGTCGTCGCGCCAAGATTGCAAACTCGTGCCATGCGAGCCCGCGCTGCTCGCGGGTCCTGCCGAAGTAAATGGAGGCACGCAGGTTTGTTCGATACGGCCAGTAGATGGGCGAGGAATAGAGGCTTTTGTTTGGCTTTTGTCCGTCGTAGGGCCAGAGGGTTCGGTCTGAGCTCGCACCCCAGTCCCGTATCAGCTCGCCTGTGACAAAGGGGCGATGTGGGACCTCTTCTCTTACCCAGCGGGCGGGAGCTCTACCCTGTGCGATGAAGAAGTCATCATCGCCAGTGATTGCCAGGAATCCGATTCCTTCGTCGAGTATTGTGCTCAGCAACCCGGCAGGCGACCGGTTGAGCTGCTCCAATAGATCAACCGCCCCGCCGCCAGACAAACTCCAAGGATAGTTCGCAAATTGATTGCGTTCGACGTCGGTCGCTGTGACCCACTTGCTTTCTGATTCGGTTCGGTTGATCTGGCTGACTACGGCTCGCCAAACTACGCCTTCGGCCGGGTTGGCGGGCTGCGCTGGTTCTCCTCGAATACCAAGAACGGCACGGATGGTGCTGAGACGATGCCGTTGGTTGTGTCGGCCGACTAGAATCACCGTCGGTGTTCCGTGGCCGGGAATATAGGCGCCGGAGGTGTCGATTATGTGAGTGAGCTCGACGCGTGACGCGAAAAACTCTTCGATAAGCTTCTTGCCAAATTCACGTTTCATGAACGAATTCGCGGTGATCTGCCCGACCCGGCCCGCGCCGCGCCCTTCTCGGTCCGCCTGCTTGGCTAGTTCGAACAGGCGTTGCGCGAACGGGACCGACAAGGCGTACTTGCCTGAGCAGGCACTGTACATCTCCCGGTACAGCTCGTTGAGCTTCTTGTCCCTGACAATGATGTAGGGCGGGTTGCCGACGACGGCGTGGTAGCGGCCCTCTTCGAGGATGCCGGGGTGGTCGGCGAGGTCCTCGGTGGCGTAGGCGAACTCGGCCAGCTCGTCGCGTTCCCCGCCGAACAGGTCGAGCTGGCGGTGCTTGATCAGCGAATCGCCGACGGCCACATGCAGCGGGAACGTGTAGCCGGCCGCCGCGTCCAGTGTGGTCAGCCCGGCCGCGCGTAGGGCCGCGATGACCAGCCGGAACCTGGCGATCGCGGCCGCGTACGGGTTGATGTCCACCCCGTGGACTGCGTCGAGGGCCAGCCGGACCCGCTCGAAGACGTCCCGGTCGGGGGTGTTGCGCTCCCACTCGGCGAGCAGCCGGTGGAAGGCGCCCAGGAGGAAGTGGCCGGAGCCGCAGGTCGGGTCGATCAGTTTGACGACGTCGTAGCCGAACTCGTCGATCGCGGGGGTCAGCGTCAGGTCGAGGATGAACTCCTCGACGAATTCCGGGGTCTGCAACAGGGCGTACTTCTTGCGGACGTCCTCGGAGAGGTCCTGGTACAGGTCGCCGAGGAACCGGGTGTCCCACGCCGGATCGGTGAAGTCGTGGACGAGCGTGCCGGCCTCGGTGCGGCGGCGCCAGAAGGTGATCAGGTCCTTGGCCGCGTCGTGGGAGAGGGGGATCTGGAACAGGGCGTTGTGCCGCTGGTCGAACAGCCCGGCGCCGACCGGCACCTGCGCGATCTCGTCGAAGCCCGCCAGCAGCCAGTCGCGCGCCGTCTTGTCGGGGTTGCGCCGGTAGAACTCCTCGGTCCGTTCCTCGGCCAGGGTGAGCCGCGTCGTCGTCGGGCCGGTGAGGAACGGATCGCCGATCAGCCCGTTATCCTCGCAGAACCGGACGAACACCGTCCCCAGCACCCAGGCGGCTGCCGCCTGGGTGACCCGCTCGCCCAGCCACGCCGACCAGGTCGCCGCCGTCCGGCCGACCTCGAACGCCCGGTCGTACTCGGCCCGTAGCCGCGTCCCGACCTCGGCAACTGCGCTGACCTGCGCATTCAGGTCTTTTTCCAGCGCCTTCACCTGCCGCTGAGCGTCCTTCAGCAGCATCACCCGGTCGATCAAGAATGTCCCCCCACCAGACAACAACCCGCCGGACCCAGGCAACTCATGGCCAAGGTCATCCGACGACGGCATATCCCCGCGAGCCTAGTAGCACACTGATTGAACCCATCATCCGTTGATGGGATTACCGTCAGCGTTGGTGCGATGCGGCTGGCGATGGGTGTGCGGTGCCAGTGGAGCGTCGTCAGTGGGCGGTTGCTCTAACGCAGCGATATACCCGAAGACACGGCGACGGGGGTGGCGAACGGAAGGATAATTTATGGTTCCGGAAACTGATGGCAGGAGAAATCTGCAAGCGGCACGGTCTCGATGGCGCAACGCCTCGAGGTGGACTTCAGGAGCTCGAGCGGTTCATCAGCCGCCTGACCTGGAAGTTCATTGCCGTACGCCATCGACCGGACGATCGATCTCCGCGCCTCGACCAGGAGGTCGGTAGTCGCCGCGTTGTGGCGAGCCAGGTCGCGACGCCTGCGAGGACGATCAGCACGCCGTTGAGGCCCCTATCCTCCGCCTCGCCGCGGTGCGCAGTCGCTTGCCGCCGTTGGTCGGCACGGCAATCGAGCGGTTTGGGTGACTGTGTCATCCTGTTCGGGTGACGGATGGGGGCGATGGTCGCGCTCTCGACGTCTTCGTGTCCTGCGCCGCGGATGGGCTCGGCTGGGCTGAGTGGATCGCGGGGGCGTTGGAGGGCGCCGGGCATCGTGTCACGCTCGGTGCCTGGGATGAGGTGCCCGGCACCCATCGGGTTTCCTGGCTGGATGGGGTGACACAGCGGGCGCGGCGCACCATCGCGGTGGTCTCGGACGGCTATCTGGATTCGCCGGCGGCGTCGGCGGAGTGGGGTGCGGCCTGGTCCCCGCGGATCATGGATGGGGAGCGGCGGCTGCTGGTCGCGCGGGTGACGGACCGGTCGATTCCCGGCCTGCTCGGCCAGCTCGTCCCGATCGATCTGGTGGGGCGCAGCCCGTTGGCCGCGCGGGCCTTGCTGCTCGCGGCGGTGCGCGGCGAGGCCGGGCAGGTCGAGGCGGCGCCCGGTCGTACGCCGTCCACCGGCGGTCCGGTGGAGGGCGGGGAGGGACGGAGTCTCCCTGCCCAGCAGGGCATCGTTGGCGAAGCGGTGTTCCCCGGGGAGTTGCCGGCGGTGTGGAACGTGCCGCGGGTCGCGGCGCGGTTCGTCGGTCGGCCGCGGGCGCTGGGCCGGCTCGACGAGGCGATGTCGGGCGGCGGGCTGGTCGCGGTGACGGGCCTGGCGGGGATCGGGAAGACGAGCCTGGCCGTCGAGTACGTCCACCGGCAGCGGATGGAATTCGACGCGGTGTGGTGGGTGCCGGCGGGGCGCCCGGAGCTGGTCGGTGAGCGGGTGCGGGCACTCGCGCCCGCACTGGGCCTGCCGGCGCACGCGGAGCCGGCGGCGGTCCTGGCCCGTCTCGATGCTGCTGACGGCCGCTGGTTGCTTGTCCTCGACGACGCGGCTGGCCCCGTCGAGCTGCCCGGCTGGCTGCGGACGTCGACCGGGGCGGGTCGGATCCTGGTGACGTCGCGCACCGACGACTGGGAGGACGCCGGGATGGTCGTGCCGCTCGGCCCGCTGGAACGGCCGGAGTCGGTGGCCCTGCTCGCCGATCGGCTACCGGCGGTGGACCGGGCGGTCGCCGGGCAGATCGCGGACCAGCTCGGAGATCATCCACTCGCCCTCGATCAGGCGGCGCACCGCATCCGCCAGGCCCGGGCGCCGGCGGAGACGTACCTGGCGGCGCTGATCGAGCGGCCGGCTGTCGTGCTGGGCCAGGGTGAGGTGCCGGGTCGGCCCGGGGTCACCGCCGCGACGCTGTGGGACGAGCCGCTGCGTCGCCTCGACGCGGACGCGCCTGCCGCCGGTGAACTGCTGCGTCTCGCCGCACACGGCGACGGCTCCGTCCCGATGCCGCTGCGGCTGCTTGTGGCCGACCCGGAGGCGATCGACAGCGGGGAGCTGCGTGCGGTCGCGGCTGATCCGTTTGAGCTGGCCGGCATCGTGGCGGACCTGGAACGGTCCGGTCTCGCCCATCGGGACGGTTCCGCGCTGGCCCTGCACACCCTGGTCCGCGCCGCTGTTCGCGCCGACACGAGCCCTGAACAGGCCGATCGGCTGGTGGACACGCTCGGCCGGATGCTGCACACGGCCCTGCCCGAGGACATCATCGCCACCCCGGACGCCTGGCCAGCCTGGCGTGAACTCCTCCCGCACACCCTCGCCACCGTCGAGGCCACCGACCCCGCCGCCGACACACCCCACACCGCCTGGCTCGCCGAGCATTCCGCCGCCTACCTCACCGAACAGGGCCACCCCGAGCAGGCCGAGCCGCTGGCCGCCCGCGCGGTGGCCGCCCGCGAACGTCTCGACGGCGCCGACCATCCCGACACGCTCACCGCTCGCGAAACCCACATCCGCGCCGCCCTCAACGCCGACCACCTCGCCGAAGCCGGCCCCCTCGCCGAACGCAACGCCACCGACCGCGAACGCGTCCTCGGCCCCGACCACCCCGACACCCTCACCAGCCGCGAAACCCTCGCCCGCGCCTACCAGCGAGCCGGCCACCTCGACCACGCCACCGACCTGTTCCAGCAGAACCTCGCCGATCGCCGCCGCATCCTCGGCGAAGACCATCCCGACACCCTGGAAAGCCGCCACCGCCTCGGCGCCGCCCTCGACGACGCCGGCCACGGCGACGAGGCAACCCGCATCCTGCGGCCCACCCTCACCGACCGCGAACGCCTCCTCGGCGCCGACCACCCCGACACCCTCAACACCCGCCACCAACTCGCTGCCACCTACCGGCGAATCGGCGCCACCGGCGACGCCGTTGCCCACGCCGAACCCACCCTCGCCGCTCGCGAGCGTGTCCTCGGCCCTGAACATCCACAGACTTTCGACAGCCGTCACCAGCTCGGTGTCACCTACCATCAGGCCGGCCGCCTCGCCGACGCTACCCAGGAACTCGACCAAGCGTTCACCGGTCGCGAGCATGTCCTCGGTCCCAGCCACTCCCGCACCCTCGACAGCGCACACGCCCTTGCCCGCACCCACCTCAAGGCCGGACGGCCCGAATCTGCCGTCCCCCTGTTCGACCGGGCCCTGGCCGGCCGCGAACGCGCCCTGGGCCCAGACCATCCGGAGACTACGGAAACCAGAGAGAGCCTCGCCGTCGCCCATCTGGCGGAAGGTCGGCCAGACGAGGCCGTCATCCACTTCGAACGCGTCCTTGACCGCCACGAACGCGTCCTCGGTCATGCGCATCCACGCGCCATGGAAGCCCGCGACGATCTCGCGGCCCACTACCGCGACGCCGGCCAACCCGAAGCGGCCCGCCACCACCTTGAGCGCCAGCTCATCGCACGCGCCCGGACCGACGGCGTCGCCGACGAACGCACCCTGCGCACAGCCACCGGCCTCGCCGAGGTATGCCGCGACACTGGTCGGCTACCCCAGGCCGTGGATCTCAGTGAACGCGTCCACACAATCCGGAACCACACCCTCGGCCCGGACCATCCCGAAACCCGCGCCAGCCGAACCAGCCTCGCCGAGACCTACCGCCAGGCCGGCCGGCATGCCGATGCCGCTTCTCTCGGCCGCGACACCCTCACTGACGCGATGCGCGATCACGGCCCGTATCACCCGGACACCATTCACGCCCGCCGGGCTCTCGCCGACGTCATTCACCACCAGGACGCAGACAGACCGCCCCCACCTGAACGGCCACCGACGTCCGAAACCGGGGATTACCGTGTCGGCCCGTAGCCGGATGGGCCGGTTACCTGCCAATCACGATGATCCGTCAATGTGTGTCCGGGGACCCGCCGTCGTCACCGTTCGAGGACGTGTCCGCGTCATCGGGCGGGCGGCCGAGCCGCTCCAACTTGTCGAACAAACGCGACCTCGGGTCACCAGGCGCATCCGCCTGCTCGGCGGCACGCTCCCGCTCCTCACGGGCACGCGCGTCTGCCGCCGCGTTCGCCTTGTCCCGAAACTCCCGCATCATCTGATCAAGCTCTCGCTGGCTCCACTCCCGCTCCTGCTCCGAAGCGAGGCGGTTCGTCAACTCGTTGTCGTCGCGGGACTGCCAGGTGCGGGTGAACGAGCCGTCCCAGTCAACCGGGCGCAGCGGCGGACGGCCCCCGGCCGGCGCATCCGGCGGTTTCGCGGAACCGCCCCGTGGCGACTCGGCCGATTCGGGACCTGCATCAGCGTGGGTGTCCGGCGGGGGCGGGGTTGCATCCCGGTCGGCGTCGGGGGCCTGGTCGGGGCCGGGGTCGCTTGGAGCAGTGGACACGGTCGTCCTTCCTGTGGCTGGCACCGCCGGTAATGATCCCACTCCGCCCGGTCCGCCGGGTGTCCGAGGGGCAGCCAGCCTCGGCCTGACAGATGGGGAGGGGAGGGGAGGGGAGGCCCTGGCGGGCTGCGGAGACCGGCCGGGTCGGGCCCCTGACCGGGGCCCAACAGGCAGCTCCTGCAGGCGAGCTCTCCTGAATGCAAGGCCGAATGGCAGAGGGCCTTGCTAACCGCTATGGTTTCCAGGAAACCTGTTGACGCCGTCAGTGGGTATCTACGGGCGGAAGGGGGAGTCGTGGAAGACGACGACAGCAACGCCCCCCTGCCCGAGATCGAGATCTCCGACGAGGACGTGCTGGCCTCAGTGGACGCCGCGTTGGCGGATTACGAGGCGGGCCGGTACGTGGTCTGCGACCCCGAGACCTTCGAGCGCCTGCTGACCGGCGCCCCCTACCTCGCGGATGCGGGCTGACGCTCGAGTTATCCACTGAGACATGACCGCCGCGCATTCTCCGGCTCGGGGTTGGCCGCCAGTCTCATTCTGGGCGCCGCCGTGGCCGAGGCTGACGACTGATCGGGCCTGACGGACCCGCCGGGGTCGATGAACCTTCGCGCATTCTCCAGGCCGTGGCGACGACGGTCAGGCGCAACCTGCGCATCGCCCCTCCCGGCTCCCGGGGTGGTTCGATGGGCCCTGTGACCCTTTCGCGATTCACCCGGCCCAGCCCATGGCTGGTTACCGGGGCTTTCCTGGTCAGCGGGGTGACACACCTGGTGCGTCCCGCCGTTTTCGAGCCGCTGATACCGCGGGCGCTGCCCGGTCCCCGGGCGATCGTCTACGCCAGCGGCGTCGCCGAACTGGTCTGTGCGGCCGGGTTGCTGACGAAAGCCCGGTGGGCGGGACCGGCCAGCACCGCCGTGCTCGTCGGGGTGTGGCCGGGGAACCTGCAGTCGGCCCTGGACGCCACGGCCCAGGCCCGCCAGGGCGGCGGCCGGCCCCGCGACGTCGCTCAGGCCGCCGTCCTGTGGGCCCGCCTGCCGCTCCAGATCCCGATGATCCGCGCCGTTCTGTCCACCTCCCGCCGCTCCACGTAACGCTGGGTGACAGGTGCGCCGTCGGTCCAGGTACGTGAGTTGAGTTGGCGCACACCGGTTGCTGACGGTGTCATAGAAGCGCTTGAAGATCTTCTACGGTCAGGCCCGCGTCCGTGAGTATCTGGCGAAGTGTTCCTTTGGGTAGGTCTCGTCTCGCGTGGACCGGAACGGTGACGTCATGCCCGTGGGGATCGGGGTTGCGAAGTCGGTGATGGCTTCCTTTGACCCGGACCAGCTCGAACCCGGCCTTCTGTAACGCCCTGACGACGTCCTTACCGGGGATCGACGGAACGGGTGGCACATTCAGCTCAGGCGACGTCGAGCATGATGGTGAACTCGTCGGGAGCGCCGTCGTCTTCGAGGATCATGAGGACGGCCTCGTGCAGATCCGCCAGTGCGTCCTCGCGCGTGTCCCCGTTGCCGTTGCACCCGACCCGACCGACGTAGGCGTGGGCGCACCAGACACCGTCTTCGTCCTGCTCCACCGTGTAGGGGATGTGCACCGCCCGACCCATGCCAGTCAGGATAACGCGCGTCGGTTCCGTACGGTGGCCGTGCGATCGCCCGCTTGGCGGGTCTGGTCGGTGTCCGCGACCGGAGGAGCGCTACGGAACTGATACCCCCCTCCAGTATTAGGACGCCAGGCCGGCCAGGCTGGTGTTCTCGCCCGCGGCGCGGTGGCGGTTGGTGACCCAGGCATCGGGCAGGGTTACCCATTCGCTTTCGGTGATCAGTTGGACGAGGGCGCCGTCGAGGCGTGGTGGGCGGGTCGGCTCGGTCGTCGGGCACAGGACCCAGACCGGTCGGCCGTCGGCGCGGGCCCGTTCGGCCAGGGCGAACAGCACGTCCAGGCCGCGGCCGTCGTAGCGGCCGAACACGCCGGCGTCGTGCAGCAACAGCGGCGCCGGTCGACCGCCGGGCCCAGTGCGGTCGGCGGGGTCGGCGGGAGCGTCGCGGTCAGCGGGGGCGTCGACCAGTGCGGTGAGCTGCGGCGCGGCCCGGTTCCAGGCCGTTCGGACGTACTCGGCGAGGTTGCCGGCCGCGCGGCTGCCGGGCTCCGCGGCGTCGGCGCGCAGAATCGTCGCCCAGGTCGGTCTGGGCCGCGGGTCGACTTCGGCGTGCAGCGCGTCGAGGAACACGGCGGCGACATCGACCGGCTCGGCGGCGAACCGGTGCGGCCGGGTCAGCTCCGCGCGGGCGGCCAGGTAGTGGTTGCGCCGGACGGTGAGCGCCCGGAAGCCGCCGGCTTCGGCGGCGGCGGTGAGCCGCTGTTCGGCGAGGGCCGCCGCCGCCCGGTCGGGGCTGTCGAACACGGTGCGCGCCGGCCGGCTGCCCAGGCCGGTGGCCTGGCGGACGACCGGCGTCGCCCGCGAGCCGAGCCCGGTCGAGGAGAGCAGGCCGTGCGGCGGCACGTAGCCGTCGCGGGCCGCGTTCCACTCGAGGATGAACCCAGCCGCGGCCAGCGGGGCGTCGAGCGCCGGGTGCGCCGGCAGTTCGGTGGCGAGGCCGGGGAAGCGGTTCTGCACCCGTTCGCGGATGGTCGCGACGTCCGCCAACGGCCGGTCGGGCCGCTCGTCCGGCCCGCCGGGCTGCGGCGGGACCGGCACGCCGGCCTGGGCCAGGCGCAGCGCCCGGACGAGATCCAGGTCGCGCGGGTAGATCTCCAGGCGGGCGTTGGTGGCGGCGGTGCGCGACGCGGCGGCGGCCAGCCGGACGAGGCGCTGCTGGTCGAGCGTGGCCAGGCCGGCCAGGCCGGCCAGCCCGTCGGCGGCCCCGACACCGGCGGATCCGGTGCCGCCGTCCGCCAGGCCCTCGTCGTAGGCGTCGCCGGCGGCCGGCCCGGTGCGGACCGCGGCGAGCTCCCGCAGCACGGTCGCCGGGGCGGGCAGCTCCTCGGCCCGCGCGAGCCGGTCCGCGGCCTTGCCCAGGGCGATGGCGTACGCGAACAGCGCGGGCGCGGCCGGGGTGAGCGGGCCGTCGTCCTCGGCGGCCTCCAGCGCGACCAGCGTCCGGTCGTAGAACCTGCGGCGGGCCAGGCACGGTTCGGAGTCGAGGTCGACGGTCTCCAGCGCCGCCCGGACCACGGCGGCGGCGAGCGCGTGACGCTCGGCCGGCGAACGCTGGCTGCCGTGGCGGGCGAGCACGGCGGTGGCCAGCTCGTCGAAGCCCATCACCCGGCCGGCGTCGCCGAGGATCTCGACGAGCTCGTCGCGCACCGAGCGGACCGCGTCGTCGGCGTGCCAGGCCCTGCGCCGCGCGGTCAGCACCTGCGCGATCCGGCCCGACGTCACCCCGACCCGCTCGGCGACCTGCTGCTGCGGCGCCCACAGGGGTAGGTCCGGCAGCGCGCCCGCGGCGTCGGGCAGGCCGAGCAGCAGGCGGGTCGCCTCGCGTTCGGTGGCGTTGCGCCCACCGGACAGGGCGTGGGGGAGCAGCCGGTCGGCGAGGGCCTCGACCGGCATGCGGGCGTAGTCCACCGCCATCGCCATCACCGACGGCGCGTCGGCCGGCTGCTGCCCGGCTGGCGTCGGCTGAGCCGGCGTGCCGGCCGGGACGGCGGCGGCCGAGGCGGCGGCGAGGGCGCGGCGCCACTGCCGGATCCGGGACTGCAGCTCCTGGCGGGTCTTCGCGCCGGTGCCCGGCAGGCTGATGATCTCCTTGGAGCCGAGGGTCAGCAGCACGCCGACGGTCGTCACGTTCAGCCGGTGCGCGGCGGAGACCGCCCGTGGTGACAGACCCGCGGCCTCCAACGGTGTGTCGGCGGCCGCCGCCACAGCGGCCAGGTCGCGGGCCTGCTGGGCGGCCCTCTCGTCGGCGGCGGCACCCGCAGCGCCCGCCGGGCGCGTCCCCGCCGGGTGGATGTTCGGGGTCGGGTGGATGCTCGGGGTCGGCGGGGTGGAGTCGGCGGCGCGGAAGACGGCCTGCCAGGCGTCGCGCATGTCCTTCAGGGACGCGAACCGCCGCGCCGCGTCCCGGTTGAGCGCGCGCGGGAAGAAGGAGGCCAGGCCGGAGCGGATCGCCGGGTCGAACGCCTCGGTGGCCACCGTCGGCGGGCCCGCGGTGAACCGGGCCTCGGCAGACCCGTCGCCCCACAGCGGCAGCTCGCCGGAGGCCATCTCGTGCAGGGTGACCGCCAGGGCGTAGCGCTCGGCGTGGTCGTCGTAGGTGGTGCGGGTGCCGGCGCCGAGGAACGGGTCCAGGTAGCGGGGCGTGCCGGCGGCGGTGTCGCGGACCGAGATGTTGGCCAGCGAGAAGTCGATGAGGACCAGCTGGTAGGTGCGGTTCGGCCGGCGGCGGATGACGATGTTGTCCGGCTTCAGGTCGCGGTGGGCGACGCCTTCGCCGTCGAGGTAGTCGACCGCGCCGAACAGGTAGTCGCTGTAGGTTTCCAGCTCGTCGACCGAGAGCCGGCCCTCGCGCAGCTTGCGGGCCACGGTCTGCTCGCCGGCGTGGTCGAGGACGAGTACCGCGCGCCCGCCGACGACCAGCGTGTCCGGACGGGCCAGGCGGATCACCCGCGAGTCGTTCAACCGGCCCAGCACCGACGCCTCATGTTCCAGGCGCGCCGCCCGCTCGTCGGACAGGGCGATCTTGAGGACCTCGTCGCGGTTGGTCTTGTCGTTGTGGGCCAGGAAGGCGCGGCTCGTCGAACCGGTGCCGAGGCGCTCCCGGATCCGCCACTCGCCGCCGACCAGGTCGCCGCGCTGGGCCTCCAACGGGTCCGTCTCGGGAACCTGCTCGTCCCGCTGCGCCGCGGGTGGGTCCGTCGGCGGGCCGCCCACGGCACCGTCGCCCGCGCTGCCGTCGCCCCCGGTGCTGCCGTCGCCCGCGGTGCCGTCGCCGGGGGTGGCCGCCGGGACGTCCGGCGGGGTGAGCTCGTTCTCGGCGAGCAGCAGCCAGTCGAGCAGTTCGCCGACGCTGGCGTAGCGGTTGTCGGGCAGCGGGCAGGTCGCCTGCGCCACCACGTCGTTCGCCGCTTCGGACAGCGAGTCGACGACCTCGGCCGGATGCAGGCCACCTGCCTGCTCCAGCCGCGCCTTCAGCGCGTTCGGGCTGTCCGCGGGCGGCCGGCCGGTCAGGATCAGGTACGCCAGCGCGCCCAGGCCGAACACGTCGATGCCGACCGGGTCCGGGTTGGGGGCGCCGATCTCGGGAGCGAGGTAGCCGGCGGCGGCCAGCTCCAGATGGGGCAGGAAGCGGGCCGCGGGCTCCACCGCCAGTTCGCGCGACGTCGTCGTCAGCGTGCCGGTGCCCGAGCCGGCGTCGCGGGCCGCCGCCTGCCAGTCACTGATCATCAGCCTGGGTGCGAGCCAGCCCTGCCCGCCCCGGCTCCCGGACGGCACGACCAGGACGCTGCGGGCGGCCAGCGTCCGGTGGTAGAGATGCCGGCCGTGCGCGTAGGCGACCGCCTCGGCCAGCTGGCGGATCATGAGCAGCCGGGTGCCGGCGTCGAGGCGGTCCCCGTACCGGTCGAGATAGTGGTCCAGGCGCATCTCGTCCGGCCGGTGGCGGAAGATCAGCGCCGGGCCCGCCTCGTGGCTTTCCAACCCGTCGACCTGGACGATCCCCGAATGGTCGATCCCGTGCAGGACCAGGAACTCGCGGCGAGCGACCGCCTCCCGGTTCGCCCGCTCGGCCTCCCCGGCGGCCCGCTCGACGAGGTAGATCCGCACCCGTCGCCGCTCGGAGGCGACCTGGGTGTGGGCGGCGTGGTAATCCTGCCAGGTCGGACCGGAGTCGAACGCCGGGAACTCCAGCTGCCAGGAGCCCACCCGCTGGTGACGCCGGCTGCGGGCGATCCCGGCCGCCGGCAGCAGTTTCGCCAGGGCCTTCGACAGCCCGGGGGTGACCCGCTGCCGTTCGTCGCGCAGCGGCGCGTCCAGCAGGGCGGACCAGATCGACGGCAGCATCACGCCGCCCCTACTGCCGCCGCTGCCGCTCTTGCCGGTGTTCCCGCTGGCGGCGCCGCCCGGGGCGCCGCGCTCGGGGCCGAAGACCCAGTGGAGCTGGTGGTCGTCGAACTCGACCCGCAGGGTCGGGTTCGACAGGAAGACCGCGGGCTGGATGAACGGGATCTTCGTCCTGCTCGCGCGGCCGGCGTTCTCCAGCAGGGACCGCAGCTCCTTGGACTTCTGGTTCGCCAGGTGCAGCGGGTTGTCGAAGATCCGGGTGTTGCCCGAGTCGCGGTGCTGGGTCCAGTTCGACCCGGACGCGGTCAGCCGGCCGACGAGGCTCTTGATCTCGATGAGGTAGACGCCGCCGCGGGCGACGACCAGCAGGTCGACCTCGCGGATGTGCCCGGTGGTCGCGGTGAAGGTGAAGTTCGACCAGGCCCGGTACGGCTCGGCGTCCGGCAGCAGCAACCGGACGTGCTCCAGCGCCTCCCGCTCATGCGGGAACTGCGACGGCGTGACCGTCTCCCACCGGCCCTGCCCATCACGCACCCCGTCACCCCGTCGTGTCCGCGGCCCTGCCCCCAGCTGCCGCGCCCGCTATGTCGCTACCCGTGACATTAGCCCTGATCTTTGCACGAATGGGCGGGGGATCATGATTTTTTAGCCGCATCGTGGCGGATCCGCTGCGTGATGGAGCTGGGGTTCTGGCAGGGGCGGGTGTAACCCTCCTGCCTATCTGGACGGGTGAGGCGACAGATCGGCAACGATGGCGGGTTGTGAGGCGGTGGGGAGTGGTGGCGGTTGGTCGGGCGAGGATCCGACGACGCACCCTGACGGGCGAGGAGGCGGTCGGAGGTACCGGCGGCATCGCGTCGGGCGACGGTGGTCGAGCCGGCGCCAGCGCCGGGGTGTTCGAACGTCCCGATCCGCCGCGGTTGCGGGTGGTGTCCGATGACGTCTATCCCGGTTGGGAGGAGATCTATCGCGACAACGTGGAGCGGGTGTATAAGATCATGTTTGCGAAGGTGGGGAACCGTCCGGACGCTGAGGACCTGACGGCCGAGGTGTTCATGGCGGCGCTGCGTCCCCTGCGGGTGTCGGCGAGCGTCGGTGAGGTGCGGGCGTACCTGGTCGTGACCGCCCGCACGGTGCTTGCCGCGTACTGGCGGCGCACCCTGGGAGTTGCCGTCACCACGCTCGACGAGGATTCCGCCCAGACGATGTTCACCACCGTTGGCGCCCCGGCCGGCCCGGCGCTGGACAACCCCGCTCGCGCGGAGGCGATCCTCGCCGCTCTGCCTGACCGGTACGCCCGTATCCTGCGGCTGCGATTCCTGGAGGCGTGCACGCTGCGGGAGGCCGCCGACGAGCTCGGGATCACGGTCGGGAACGCGAAGGTTCTCCAGCACCGCGCGCTGCGCCAGGCGGCCCGGCTCGGCGGCGAGATGACCATATGAGCGGGCGGGGACTGCGCCGGTTCGTCGAGGACCTGATCGGCCACCGGCGGCCCAGACCGTTCGACGCGGGCCCGCAGGACGCCGCCGCCCTGCGCGCGGCGATCACATTGCGGGCCGCCCGACCCGGCAGCGACATGCCGAGCGAGGAGTTCGTCGAGCGGCTGCACCGGCATCTCGCCGCCGCCGAGGCCGTCTCCGGCAGGGCTGTTCCCGGCGGGGCCGTCTCCGATGGGGCCGTTTCCGGCGAGGCAGCTTCCGACAGGGCCACCTCCGACAGGGCCACCTCCGACAGCGCGGCCGCTGGTGAGGACGGCGCGGGGAGGCAGCGCGGGACGCGGCGCCGGTTTGTCCAGGCCACCTCGCTCGCGGCCGGATCGGCGGCGATCGGGGCCGGGGTGGACCGGGCCGTCGGCGAGCGCGGCCCGGGCGACGGTGACGAGGCATACCCGCCGGTGGCCGGACCGGAGCCGGTGGCCGGGTCCGGTGCCGCCCTGGTTCCCGAGGCCGGCATCTGGCGGACCGTCGCCACCACGCAGGACCTGCCGGAAGGCGGGGTGCGTGCCTTCGACACCGGGACCGTGGTCGGGTTCGTGCGACGGACCGACGGTCGGGTCCGCGCGATGTCGGGCATCTGCACGCATCAGGGCTGCCGGCTGGCCCTGGACCCGGCGCAGCAGCGGCTGAACTGCCCCTGCCACCGCATGGCCTTCTCGCTGACCGGCGAGGTCGTGCACTACAAGCTGCGGACCCCGCCGCGTTCGCTGCCCAGCCTCACCGTTCGCGAGGTCGACGGCGTCGTGCAGGTCTACGTACCACCCACCCCCACTTGACATCCTCCTCCGCGTGAACGCGGGGGATTCCAACATCTACACGTCCACCAGGAGAGGGGGTGTGCAGTGTTGAGGTTCGCGGTTCACAGGCCGCCCATCGGCGTCGCCTCCCCGCGCAGTCACCCACGTGGTTGCCCACTGATGCCCCAGGGCGATGTTGCGTGCCGCGTTCACGTCCGCGTGCACCTGCTGCCCACAGCCCCGGCAGCGGAAGACGGCTTGGCTTTCGCGCGCCTCCCGATCCCGGGTCCCACAGCTGTTACAGGTCTACGACGTCCACGCAGGATTGATCTTCTCGACCCGGCCGGGAGCCTTCTGTTCCAACCGGGCGACGAGCAGCCCCCAGCCGTGGGCGAGAATGCTCCGATTCAGCCCGGCTTTCTGCCGCACGTTGCGCCCCGGCTCGGCGACGGTACCTTTCGCCGAGCGGGTCATGGCCCCGACCGGCAAAGCCTCGACCCGGATCAGGTCGTACCGGCGGGCCAGCGCGGTACTGGTCTTCTCGACCCAGTCCTTACGCCGGGCGGCTTCTCTGGCTTTCACCCGGGCGATCTGCCCGACCAGCCGGGCCCGCCGCTGCGACCCCCGCCTCGCTCGAGCGAGGCGGCGTTGCAACCGGACCAGCCGGGTCGCCTCGCCGGGGCGCAGCCCGGGGCAGTGCAGCAGCTCCCCGGTACTCAACGCCGCCGACACCGCCACACCCCGGTCCACCCCGACAATCCCACCGGTGCCCGGGGCGCCAATCGGGTCGGGGACAGCGGCGAACGCGACATGCCAGCGACCCGCACGATCCCGCGTCACCCGGTAGGACCTGGCATCCGGGACGCTGCGGCTACGGCGGAACCTGACCCAGCCCACTTTGGGGATCCGCACCTGCGACCAGCGGCGGTTGACCTGCCGCACATCACCCGACCTGACCGCGACGATCCGGAAACCCTCACCCCACCCGCGTCGACGCCACCCCGGCCGCCGATGCGACCCGCCGAAAAAGTTCGCCCTCGCGGTCGCGAAGTCCCACAACGCCTGCTGCTGCACGATCACACTGCCCGCCGCCAGCCAGTCGCACGCGCCCCGCGCCGCGGTCAACTGCCGATTCCACTCGGCATAGCCGGGAGCGGGGCCACGCCGCGGGTTCCACCACGACTGCCGCTCCACACACAGGTTCCACACGAACCGCGCATGCCCACAATGCACAAGAAGAACCTCTTCCTGCGCCGCATCTGGATACAACCGGAACCTCGACACAAACCGATCCTAACCCACCAGGACCGTGGAGAAGAAGGTTCTGAGATTCCCGGACTACCCGCGATCCCAGATCGCCGAAACCATCAAAGAAGACGACTATTCCACAAACAGGGAAATCATCCACCTGTTACGCGTCGCGTTCGCGCGGCGGTTCGCCTGACGGCGAATCACCTACCCCTGCCCCGCTCCGCGGGGAGCCGGATTCCTCCCCGGCCTGACGGCCAGGGCATCCTCCGGAATTCTCGGTGAACACCCTCACGTGAACACCCGCACGTGAACACCGCCATGGAGCGCCGCTTGCCACCGGGTGACCGCCCGGGCCGTGTAACCACCCCGGCTATTGATAACCGCGACGACAGACGCGGTCCACGCGCCGACACGGTGGGCCCAGGGCACTGGCCCGGACGACGGGCCGGAAAGGCAGCTAACCGATGTGGTGTTCTTCCGTAATGCGCCGACCACGGAGGCTGTTCGCGGTCGCCGCTCTGGCGGTGGCGCTCCTCGGCCTTGCGGCCTGCGGCGGCGGGTCGGGCGGCGCCGCGGCGCCTGCGTACGCCCCCGCCTCGACGGCGACGTCACCGGCCGGGGCGGGCGGTGGCACGATGCCGACCCCGATGCCGAGCATGCCCGGGATGGCGACGGGCGCGCCGGGCACCGGTGGCGCGACGGCAACCGGAAAGCCGGTGTCGACGACCAGGGTGGCAATCCAGAACTTCGCGTTCTCGCCGGCGACCGTCACGGTGCCGGCCGGCACGACGGTCACCTGGACGAACCAGGACTCCGAGCCGCACACGGTCACCGCGAAAAGCGGGGCCGGTCCGAACTCGCCGACCCTCGACCAGGGGGCGACCTACCAGTACACGTTCACCAAGGCCGGTCAGTACGCCTACCTGTGCACCATCCACCCGTTCATGCTGGGCACCGTGGTGGTGACCCCGTGAGCGCCGGCGACGGGCGGGACCCCCGGGGTTCCCGGCCCGGCGCGGGGGACCGGCCGGGTGGCATGAGCCGGCGGTAGCTGGCCCGCCGCGGCGGGCCAGGCTCACCTGCTTGGCCAGGGTTGCCGTTTCTTCGCGGGGATCTCCGCGACAGCGGCGGAGCCCCGCGCGGGCCGGTGAGGGGCACGGCACCGTACGGCGCCGTGCAGGCGCCCCAGGCGCTCATGCCGTGGACGGCCAGCTGGTCGAACATGCCGTGCGCGGTGCTGGCTGCGGGCAGGGACGCCAGCTCCACCGCCGGTTCGGCGCGTTGGGGCCAGGCGAGGGTTATGTGCGGCCGGAAACGATCATCCGTGTCGTCGGTGATCTCGTCGTATCCGTAGGTCAGGAGCTGGCGCCGGCTGGCGGCGCCGGCGGCGCCGTGCTCGTCGAGCACCCTGGCGAGGGATGTTCCCGCGGGGTCGACCTCGCGCTGCCGGCCGCGCCGCAGCGGCTCGAACGCCGCCACGACCCGGCGCTGCAGATCGAACCAGGCGGGCGAACGCTCGAAGTAGAGCTCGGGAGCGCCGTGCGGATTGTGCGCGTACTCGCTGCCGACGGCGGCCACCGGCGCGGCGGCACCGGCCACCTCGCGCAGGGCGCGCAGCACCGCGGGCAGGTCCGCCACGACGGCCGCGAACATGAAGATCGAGACATGGGGTGCGCAGGTGCCGGGGCCGCCGTCCGGATCGGGCCCGTCCAGGAGGAAATGGGATGGATTGCCGGCCCGCCGCATGCGTGTGGCGAGGGATCGACTCTCCCGAACGGTGCGTGCGGCAAGGCTCGGCGGCGGAAGAAGCACGACGTCGAGTACTTGGCTCGACCGTGCGTGGAGTGGATCCGGAGTGGACGCTGGCACGCTGGAATCCTGTCGCAGCGGAACCTGCTCGGGCGGCACGCCGGACTAATGTACCAGGACGTCGGTCACGACGACGATTGCCAGGCCGACGAGCAGGGCCGGCGTTCCGACCCGGACACCTGTTTTCGTGTACTCCCAGGGACTCACTCGAACCTCCAAACGGGCCGCGGTACTGCGCCACAGCAGGCCGGCGAGCGCCCCGTGGAGAACAAGTACCGGGCCGAAGTTCACCCCGAACAACAGCGGCCAGATGTGCTCCGACCCGGAATGCAGACCGGGCAGACTGATGAGCAGCGCGGGCAGATT
Organism: Frankia gtarii; assembly: GCF_025403375.1. Taxonomy (GTDB): domain Bacteria; phylum Actinomycetota; class Actinomycetes; order Frankiales; family Frankiaceae; genus Frankia; species Frankia gtarii. The sequence continues at coordinate 5,757 of NZ_JAMPTM010000010.1, read as the reverse complement.
GATGAGCAGCGCGGGCAGATTGATGATCGTGTCTGCCGCCACGATAGCAAACAGTGCGGTTTGCAGCTGGGCGACCCAGCCCTGGCCGTCGAAGATGTTTGTCAGTCCTAAATGTGGTGCCGCGGCGGTGGCCACCAGCCCGAGCCCGGTGGCGAGGCCGGCGGCACCCCAGGGGACGTCCCCCAGGCGCAGGTCGCGCGTCATGGCCACCAGCACGATGTCGGCGATCAGCGCGACGGTCCACGCCTTGACCTCGAGCGCGTCGCCGACGGTGAAGCCGATGACAATGAAGATCACTATAGGAAGGCCCAGGTAGAGCGTCCGCCGATCCACCGGCTCGTGGACCGGCGGCGCGGCGGCCGCGGCCGCGGGCAGGCGCCGGTAGCCGAGCCAGCCCACGACGACGGCCGCGAGTGACGCCGGGCCGAGGTGGACGAGGAAATCCTCGATCCCGAGGTCGAGAGTGTCCGCGGCAATAAGGTTCGTCAGGTTCGAGATGGGCAGCGCACTGGATGCGAGGCAGGCCAGCAGGACCGGCTGGAAGGCGAGTAATCCGGCATCGAGGCCGTTTCTTCGAGCGAGTCGGATATACAGCAGGGTGAGCAGCACCACAGATGGCTATGAGCGTTTCCTCTGCGGGGTGTGGGAGGCCTTCCACGGCTTCGCCGCCTGGCTGATGTTCGGCGGGGACCTGATCGGCCACAACGACTCCGACCATCACGAGAAGATCATCAAGTTCAACGAGCTCGTCGCGACCTGCGTGATCTACCAGAACACGCTGGACATCACCAACGTCGTCAACCAGCTCGTCGCCGACGGCCAGGTGGTCGAACCCGACGACCTGGCCACCGTCAGCCCCTACCTGCGCGAGAACGTCCGCCGCTTCGGCGAATGGGTGCTCGGCACCACCCCGCCCGAGCAGGCCGTCACCCGGCTCGACGTCACCCTGGCCGGCTGCATTAGGGAGCTTGTCGGGCTCACCAGGCGGTCAGGTGGTGCGGAACAGGCGGGCGGTGGTGGCGATGTCGGTCAGGTCCTCGATGCGGCGGGCGTCGCCGCAGATCGCGGGCAGGTCGGCCGGGTCCTCGGCGTCGGGGTCGGTGACCGTGAAGACCCGGAACCCACGCCTGGCGCGGCGCGCGCCAGGCGTGACCCAGGCGTCGTCCAGCTCGGCCTCACCATCGGCGCTGATCACGATGTCAGCGCGGGTGCGGCCGGTGGCGTTGTACTCGGCTTCCAGCAGCCGGGCGGCAGCGTCCAACGCGGACTGGAAATCGGTGCCGTCGCTCGGGAACGTCTCGGCGAAGCGGTCGACGGGACGGTCCGGGGGTCTGGCTCGTCGGCGCGTCGCCGGCCGCATCACGTCTGCCCCGATCCAGCGTTCCGTGGGCGAGTTTCAAGGATGATCGGGCTATGGTTCGAATCGCGGCTGTCGGAGATCTGCATGCAAGGCCTGGGGCTGCGGCCCGACTTCGGCCGGTGTATCGGCGTGCGGTCGAGGTGGCCGACCTCCTCCTTCTTGCCGGCGACCTCACCCAGGACGGCGGGACCGATTCCGCCGCGGAGGTGTGCGATCTGTTCGGGGGCCTGGATTTGCCGGTGATCGCCGTTCTCGGTAATCACGACTACGATCGCGGCGAAGAAGCGGTATTGGCCGAGATGTTGACAGATGCGGGCGTGACCGTGCTGGAGGGGGCCGCAACGGTCGTCGACACTGCTGGGGGACAGGTCGGGATTGCCGGCGTCAAGGGATTCGGCGGCGGTTTCGCTGGCTGCACGGTCGCCGAGCATGGCGAGAAGGAGATGAAGGCGTTCGGTCGGCATGCCGCGACGACCGCGCAGGCGTTGCGGGACGCGCTGGGGCAGCTTGACGTTGGCCTGCAGGTGGCCCTCACGCATTACGCTCCCACCCGGGACACCCTTGTGGGTGAGCCGTTGGAGCTGTACCCGTTCCTGGGCAGCCACCTGCTCGGCGCGGCGATCGACGGCGAACCCGTGTCCTCCGCAGAGCGCAAGGCAGAAGACCTCCATACGACCGGAACGCCGGACGACGAGATGGACGGCGGCCAACCACACAACCTGGTCCCAGGCAAGCGGCGCCAGGTGAGACTGGCCCTGCACGGCCACGCGCATTACGGGACCGAAGTCGGCGTAACGCCCGCCGGCACGGCGGTCCGTAACGTGGCCGGGCCGGTCATCGGCGCCCCGTTCGCCGTATACCAGCTTCCGGAAGTGGTCCGTATCAGGTGACGCACGACGACCAGTGCGCTCGAGCAGAGCCGACAGACGACCGTGGACGCAGACCCCTCGACCCAGGTTGAGTTGAGCGCCTCGCATTCGACCCCGTGCGCTGGTGAGCAGAGTTTCAGTGGTCTCGTAGTTCGTCGGAGTGGAGAGTCGGCATGCAGATGGTCTTGTCAGTCACCCTCCAAGGTCTGGTCGACCAAGAGAAGCTGGCGGTCCTCCACCGTGCTCTGAACCTGACAGGCCGCAGTCGGTTGGAAGACGACGATGATGCCGACGGATCACCCCCACGAGCGTGGGGAGCACCTTTCTGACCGGGTCTTTTCTGGGGCTTCCGGGGTCTGTTGTGATTTGAGGGCGAGTCGAGGCGACCGGATGAGGACCGGCGAGCTTGGTGATCATTTTTTTGAGGGCTGGTTGAGAGTGCTCGGGTGGCGGCGCGGGCGGTCAGTGGCCGTCGGCTGCAGTTTGTCACGGGCCCCGTCTCGGCTCCGAGGCCGACAGCCCTCTCCACGCCCGTGGGGTGATCCGTGGTGCTGAGGATGAGTTCGCGGCTGCTGGCGCGGCGCTGCCGCTGGGTACGCCGGGGGTCGGGATCATCGATGGGCATCGGCCGGCGACAGCGGGCCGTGGCGGTCCGGCCGGCGCGGCGGCGGGTCGCGGTGGGCGGCCTCGTCGGCCGGCGCCGGTGTCTGCACGCCGCCGGGGACAGTCGCGCGCTGCGCGTCGGGTTGCAGCCAGGCCGCCCCGGCGGGCGGGCCAGGGTGGCCCAGCAGGTAGCCCTGACCGTAGAGGATGCCCGCGGCCATGGTGGTGGCCAGCTCCGCCGGAGTCTCGATGCCCTCCGCGACGACGCTGCCCCCGATCTCGCCGGCGACCTCGACCAGGCCGGCCGCGATGGCGCGGCGGGCGGCGTCGGCGTCGATGCCCCGGGTGATGACGCAGTCCAGCTTGATGATGTCCGGGCGCAGGTGGAGGAGCTGCTCCAGGCCCGCATAGCCGGTGCCGATGTCGTCGATGGCGATCCGCGCACCCCGGCTGCGCAGCATCTCGACGGCTCTCAGCAGATGCCTGTCGGTTCCGATGTGCTCGTGCTCGGTGATCTCGACGACGAGCCGGCCGGCCACCGTGTCGGGAAGCAGGTCCAGCAGGCCGGCGGAGATGGTGGTGGGGGAGGCGTTGACGGCCAGGGTGAGATCGCGGGGAAGCACGGGCAGGACGGCGAGCGCCCGGCGGATCGCGAGTCGTTCCAGCTCGGTGCTCAGCCCGACGGTGGCCGCGTCGGCATACCAGCGTTGCGCCCCGCCACGCGTGCCCGGGAACCGGGACAGCGCCTCCACTCCGATGATGCGCTGGTCGGCGAGCCGGAAGATCGGCTGGTAGATGATCTGGGGGCCGCCGCTGTCGATGAGGTCGCTGACCTCCTGCCAGATCTGGCGCCGCCGCGCCCACATCTCATGCAGGTCGAGGACGGTGTCGCTGAGGAACGCCGCGAGCAGCCGCAGGAAGCGCCCGTCGCGGTCGGGCCTGGCCCGTCGGGCCTGGTGCCCGATGCAGCAGAGGATGCCGTACACCCTGCCCTCGCCGTCGATGATCGGCGCCGAGACGTAGGAGCCGATGCCCCGCTCCCTGACGTCGCGGTGGCCGGCGAGGCGCGGATCGGCCCGGGTGTCCGCGACGATCTCGGGCAGCTCGCCGGCCAGCGCCAGCCCGAGCAGGGAGTCCCGGCGGCCGACCGTCGCGCCCGCGTGCAGCCCGAATTCGGCGACATCCCCGCTCAACACCTGCAGGACCAGGCGTTCGTCCTCGACCCTGGCCAGCGCGGCGAGATCCATGCGTAGCTGGCGGCGCAGGATCTCCAGGAGATCCGCGATCACCATGTCCGGTTGGGACAGTTCCGTCCCAGCGGCGGCCATCGCCAACGCGGGCACCATCCGGACCACCTCCGCGGCGAGTATGCCCGCCGTGACCTGCGGTCATGCCGGACGGCCCCGACGGGTGCCAGGCGGCGACGGGTGGGCAGGCGGCGACGGGTGGGCAGGCGGGCGGAGCCGGGATCCGGGATCCGGGCTGTGGTGTCAGGCCAGCGCGGCGATGACGGTGTCGCCGATGAGTTCGGCGAGCTGGGGTGGCGCACCACGGCGGGTCCGGATGTGCAACGGCTCGGGGGCGACCGCAGGCAGGTCGTCGCGCCGGACCAGGCCGGGCGGGACCGGGCCGACATCGGCGAGCAGGGCCACCCCGACTCCCGCCCGGGCGGCCTGCAGCACCCCGGCGAGATGACCGGCCTCACCGACCACCCAGGCGGTGCGCCCGACGCGCGCCAGCGTGCTCAGCGCCTGGCTGCGGATCGTGCACGGATCGTTGATGGCCACCAGGGGCAGCGGGCGGTCCGGTGGCGGCGGCGTCCAGCCGGCCGCGGCGTACCAGGCCAGCGGCAGGGCGCCGGCGGGCCGGGACATGGTGGCGCGGGCCGCGCCGATCAGCACGGCGACGTCGACCGCGCCCTGGTCGAGTGCCTCGGTGAGGCGAGCCCCCCGGTCGAGCCGGAACTGCACCCGCGCATCCGGGAACCCGGTGGTCAGCGCCGCCATCCACAGCGGCAGCAGATGATCCGCGGCGTGCTCGGTGGCGCCGACGGTGATCGTGGACGGTCGGGCCGGGCCGTTGACGCCGAGCTGCTGGAGCGTGCCGTCGTGCAGGGCGAGGATCCGTCGTGCCGCGGCGAGCAGGAGCTCACCGTCGGGGGTGAAGCGGGTGGCCCGACCATCCGGCTCGACCAGCGGGCGCCCGACCGTCTTCTCCAGCCGCCGGACGTGCTGGCTCACCGCGGACTGCGAGACGCACAGGGTCTCCGCGGCCCGCCGGAAGCCGCCGCTGTCGGCGATCGTGATGAGGCTGCGCAAAGCGTTTATGTCGAGCACGGAGGACACAGGGCGCACGATACACCAACCGATCGCAAATCCTGATCGGTGCGATCGCGGATCCGCGTTGGACAACCGATGGAAAACCCACGATTCTCATAGACATGGTCGGCGAGTCGCGCGCAATCCGGTACGGGCAGGTCAACGCCCCTCGTGCCGGCTGTGCCGTCGCCGTCCCGCTGCCACGGCGGATGTTGACTCGTCGACGGGTCGTCGATTTCGGCATCCTCGCGTCGTCCTGTTGTCGCTGCCGCTGACGCGGCTTGCACCGCCGGCCCCAGCCGGATCCGGGCGCTGCCCCGACCTCGCCTGACGGCGTCGGCCTGAAAACGCCGCGGCCGCCCGGGCGTCCTCCCCTCCTGCTGCAACCGCCGCGTGCCGGTCGTCCCGGCCTGCCGCGACGTGCGGCGCCGCCGTCCTAGACGCAGGTCGAGCCCCGCACGTCGCGACAGCGTGGTGGGCTTGGGTCAGGCGGCGCCGCCCTGGTGGGGTGCGGTGCACCTCGGTCCGCAGCCCAACCCGCTTCAGGCCCAGGCGTTTCCCGCCCAGCCGCCAGCCGCCAGCCGCCGCCCGCCTTCCGTCCGTGCCG
>NZ_JAMPTM010000109.1 GCF_025403375.1 Frankia gtarii | reverse complement strand
CCCGACTCCCCCGCATCCCCCGGCTCGAGGGCGGTGCGTATCTCGACCCGGCCGCGGGGGATCTCCGCCCGGTAATCGATCTCGATGCGGGCGACCACCGCGATCAGGCGGTCACCCGGCACCAGCCCCTGGTGGTCGAGCCAGTCCCACCGCCCGGCCTCGAGGTATTCGAGCGCGACCGCATTGTTGACGTGCCCGAGCGCGTCGAGGTCGTTGGGGCGCACCGGCAGCATGAGCCGCGATTCGCTGAAGAACACGTCGGACCACCCGATCGATCGTGTCGAAGAGTCGAGGAAAGGCGCCGCTTCCCGTCGCAGGCCGATCAGCCGCCGACGAGATCCATCCACGTGTCCTCGAGCTCTTCCCGGGAATGCACCTCGATCCCGGTTATCTTCTTCAGGGCGCCGAAGACGAGCTGCTGCTTCTTCTCGACCGCCTCGGGCCGGAAGTCATCCTCGCCGGCCTTGCGCTCAAGACGATCCCACCAGTTCACGTGGGTGCCGCGGTTCTCCACCTGATCCCGGGAGCTGCCCAGGATCTCCCCGTCCTCCCGGAGGAACAGGTGCGCCACCGCGAACGCATCCTTGGCCTGGTATTCGCCGCTGTCCACCAGCGCCTTCGCGAACGACACGAAGTAGTTGCGGTGCTGGATCTCGTCGGCGGCGACCTGCTTGAAGAGGCGACGCAGCCCCGGGTCGTCGATGACCTGCTGGCACTGGCCGTAGTTCACCGCAGCCGTGATCTCGGAGATCGCGAGCAGCATCAGTGTACGGAGCATATCGTCATCGGGAAATACCTGGCGGAACTCGATGAAGGTCTCGTCCGGAATCGGAGCCATTCCGGTGAGCTGCGCCAGGCGGTTGAAAGCCGTCTCGTGGTGCGCCTCCTCCTCGTTCCAGTAGCGACTCCAGGTGCCACACGCCTGCATGATCGCGGAGACCGTCGGATTGCTGTCCTGCCAGCGCCGGCATTCGGCGTCCGCCTGGCGCTCCAACCGGTCCGCCCCCGGCTTGGTGGTCAGCTCGGCGCGGCCGGCATTCCAGACGAGGGTCCGGTCCAGCGGCGTCAAGCGGTCCAGGTCTACGGCGGCCAGCATGTCCAGGACGCTCCACCGCCGGGACTCGTGCAGCCGCTGCTGCTCCCACGTCACGTCGACCAGGGACAGGCCGTGCCGCGTCAGCGCGCCGAAGAGGTCGGTGATGATCGCGGGGGGTGCGTCGGGCCCGGCCGGTCGTTGGGTCACCAGGACGGTGCCGTGATCTGCCTCGACGGTCATCAGGCCGCCGCCCTCTTCTGCCGGTCGAATTCCTCGAGGAAGATGGTCAGTACCCTGGGCATCGGTGTATCGAGAGGCAACGTTGGTAGCCGCACCCGCACACCGTGCTCCTTGCGCAGCGCGTTGGACGTCCGGGCGAACGTCTCCATCAGGTCGATACTGTTAGTCATCTTCGCGCTGCGGCCGATCACAGTGGCCAGCGTCACGTCGTCGGCAAAAAGCTGCTCTTCCGGGAGACCCACATACTCGGCAAACCTCTGCCGGATGTAGGACTCCACCCCACCCGTCTCCATGCCCGGAAGAATACAAGGCGCCCACTTCCGTGGACAATTACCCGCCGCTGGTTGCGCCGACAATCCATCTTGTTGACCCTTCGCTTTGACTGCGTAGTTAAACTTGCGCCGCGACAAAGAGGGTGAGATGGTTTCACGCCTTTCCCACCGTATCCCGTCCCACCGTGCCCGCCGGTCCTGGTCAGACCGGGGGCTCGAGGCATGATCCGGACGTGACCCGGACAAGAAGACACGCGGACTAGGATCAGCGGATGCCGAAGCTGGAACGGGACGGCGAGGTCTTCGTCCTGCACCTCGATCCCGATGACGAGAACCGCCTCCACCCCGACCGGCTGGCCGCGGTGGAGGCGGCGCTCGACGAGGTCGACGCCGCGGCGGGCCCCCGGGCGCTGGTGACGGTGGGCGGCGGCAAGTTCTGGTCCACCGGTCTCGACCTCGACTGGTTGCTGAGCAACGCCGACCGGTCCGCGGCCTACCTCGACCGGGTCCACGCGCTGTTCGCCCGCACGCTGGCCTCGCCGGTGGTCACCGTCGCGGCCCTGAACGGGCACGCCTTCGCCGCCGGGGCGATGTGGGCACTGGCCCACGACCTGCGGGTGATGCGCCTGGACCGGGGTTTTTTCTGCCTGCCCGAGGTGGACCTCGACCTGCCCTTCCAGCCGGGGATGTCGGCCCTGATCCGGGCCCGCCTGACCCCGGCGACCGCGCACGAGGCGATGACGACCGGTCGGCGTTATGGCGGCGGGCAGGCGCTCGCGGCGGGCATCGTCGACGCGGTGGCGCCGGCCGATCAGCTCCTCGCCGCGGCCGTGGAGCGCGCGCGACCGCTCGCGGCCAAGGCCCGCCCGGTCCGCGCCCAGATCAAGGAGACGCTGTACGCGGAGACACTCACCGCGCTGCGCACCCCGACCGCCAGGTAGGTCGACCGGATCGCGTCACCCCGATCGGCTTCCGCAACGATCGGACCGCCCGGGACGATGGTGCCGTTGCGCAGGGGTGCCCGGAGGCACTGTTGCGTTCGCCGGACGCGGAAGCTTGGGTAGTCGATCGCGCATGATCACGTGATGCGTCGTCGTCGGCTTCATCCGCCAGCTCCGGTCTCGGAGTTCTCGGGGTTCCGGTTCCCACCGGACGTGATCGCACTGGCGGTGCGGTGGTACCTGCGCTACTCGCTGTCCTACCCGGACGTCGAAGAACTCCTCGCCGAACGCGGCATCGTCGTCGACCGCACGACGATCTACCGGCGGGTCCGCCGGTTCACTCCGCTACTGATCGACGCCGCCCGGCCCTGCCGTCACAGCCCGGGTGACAGGTGGTTCACAGACGAGACCTACGTCAAGATCACAGGGCAGTGATGCTACCTGCACCAGACGGTCGACCAGTTCGGCCAGGTCATCGACGTGCTGGCCACCAGGAAGCGTGACCCGGCCGCCACCCGCCGGTTCTTCACTGCGGCGCTGTCCCACGGCCGCCGGCCCGCCGAAGTGACCACCGACCGGGCCCCGGCCTACCCGCGCATCCTCGATAAGCAACTCCCCGCTGCCCTCCCGGTCCAGACACCCGACGACAGCGCCGATCCTTGCCCCGTCCGTCGTTCTCCTCGAACGGCACCCACGTCCAGACGATCTCGCCGGGATCTGGAGCCCCGTCCGACTGCGGCGCGTAGCTCATCTGCACCGGCCCGATGCGACGCGGATCGACCTCCGTAGTGGCGTCCGGCCCGAACTCGCCCGGCGAGACCTCCGCATTCGCGCGGGACGACCGCGCCCGCTCCCGGGCCGGGTGACTGCGCGCGGCCGCCCCCGAAGACGCAGAGGCGGACGACGAGGGGGAAGGCACGCGGGCCGACGGGCTGAGCGCCGCGGAACGCGACGAGCTGAAACGGCTCCGAAAGGAGAACCGGCAACTCCGCGAGGAACGCGACATCCTCCTCAAGGCCACGATTTTCTTCGCGACCCAGACCGATCAGAAATAACGTTCCCTCTGATCGACGCGGAGAAAACACACCACACAGTCTCCGACCTGGCCGCCGCCGGCGTGCGCGTCACCGTGGCCGTTGCTGGTATCCGGGATGGACACCGGGAGCGAGACCCTGATGTGCGGCGATGGCTTCGAGCAGCCCGGTGAGCTGCGCGCGCTGGGTGTCGTCCAGCCCGGCGCAGATCTGGTCCTCGTGCGCGGAGGCGAGCCCGCGCATCCTGGCCATGATCTGCGTGCCCGTCGCGGTGAGATGCAGTGCGTAGTTGCGGCGGTCCTGTGGGTTCCGTAGCCGTTCGACGAGCCCCTTGCTCTCCAGCTTGTCGACCAGCGCGACGACCCGGCTCGGCACGACTCCCAGCTCCTCGGCCAGGGACTGCTGGCTGCGCCCCGGCCGGGTGGCGATCATGCGCAGAACCCCGGCATCGGCGGGGATCAGCCCGAGCTCGTTGATCCGCTCGGCGAACCGCGCGGCCGCGTACGCACCCACCTGGGCCAGCAGGAACGCCGCGCCCGCCGGCCGGACCCGCTGCGCCCATCCGTCGTCGTGGCCGGCCTGCCGTTGTGCGGTCATGCAGCGATGGTAGCGGTAGAGAACGATGCTGTGCTATGAATGGTTCACCATAGAGAACTGAGGTGGTTGTGGACATGTTCAGCGAAGCCGGCGACGGCCTGTCGCATCATCCGGACCTGGCCGGCAAGGTCGCGCTGGTGACCGGCGGCTCACGAGGAATCGGAATGGCGACCTGCCGGGCCCTGGCGGCGAACGGAGCCAGGGTCGCGGTGAACGGCCGTGACCGGGCGGCGGTCGACACGGTCGTCGCGAAGATCGTCGCGGACGGCGGTACAGCGGTGCCGGCGCCCGGTGATGTCACCGATGAGGCCGCGGTGCACAGCGTGCGGGAGTCGGTCGAGCGCGCGCTGGGGCCGGTGGAGATCCTCGCGGCGTTCGCCGGTGGCCAGGGCGCCCCGGCGCCCACCACCGAACTCGGCTCTGATCGCTGGCGCGCGGTCCTCGAGTCGGACCTGACGTCGGTGTATCTGACCGTGACCGCGTTCCTGCCCGCCATGATCGAACTGGGTGGCGGGTCGATCATCACCATGTCCTCCACGGCGGGCCGCCATCCGGGCGGCGCGAACGCCGCGTACGCGGTGGCGAAGGCAGGCGTGGTGATGCTGACCAAGCACCTGGCGAACGAGGTCGGCAGGCACGGCGTCCGCGTCAACTGCGTGGCCCCCTCGGCGGTGCTCAACGAGCGCATGCAGCGGTTCATGTCCCCCCCGCAGCTCGACGGGCTGGCGGCGACGTTCCCGCTCGGCCGCCTCGGGCAGCCCGATGACATCGCGCAGGCCGTGCTGTATCTCGCCTCGAGCGCATCGTCCTGGGTCACCGGGGTCATCCTCGACCTGACCGGCGGACGGGTGATCGTGTGACAACCTCTACGCGCATCCCGCGACAGTCCGACGGGGGACCACCCCTGGGAGTTCTCGCCGTGGTGTTCACGGCGCTGTTCGTCGCCAGTCTCGCCGTCAGCACGGCCATGGCGGGCGGCGACACCTTTCCGTCACCGTTCGGCTCCTCGGCCGACATCCTGGCGTATTTCCACGACCATCGGGACCCCGTACGCGTGAGCGCGTTCCTGCAGTTCGCCGCCTCGGTCCCGTTGGCGGTCTATGCCGCCACCGTCTCGGCCCGCCTGCGCAATCTCGGTATCCGGGTACCCGGCGCCACCATCGCCCTGACCGGTGGCGTGGTGGCCGCCGCCATGCTGAGCCTGTCCGGCCTGGTGAGCTGGGTGCTGTCACGGTCGGAGGTGGGTAGCGAGCCGGCCGTGGTCCGGGCACTGCACGACCTCGCCTTCGCCACCGGCGGCGCCGGGAACGTCGTCTTCCTGGGCCTGCTGGTCGCGGGCATCGCCGTGCCGGGGCTCCTGGCCGGTCTGTTGCCGCGTGGGCTGGCGCTGGCCGGCCTGGTCATCGCCGCCGTCGCCGAGCTGTCCACGGTCACCCTGCTCGTCTCGGACTCGGCCTTCCTGCTGCCCATAGCCCGGTTCACCGGGCTGGCCTGGCTCATCGCCGCCGGCTTTCTCCTGCCGCGCACCCGGACCAACAAGGCCGGTACCAACGCCTGACCCCGGCGGCACACGCAGTCGGTGCATGCCGGAACCGGAAGGGACCGAGATAGTGGGGATGAAAGCACAATGAACCCCGAAACAGTTGACCGACTTATCAGGTTCCAGCATCCCGAGAAGACCCTGGGTTACCTCGGGAAGCTCGACGATGAGCGCATCGCCGCCGTGTTCGGGCTGGACCCGGGCGCCTACCGACGGACGCGCCGGGCGCACGACGAGCAGGTCCGCCGCGTCGCGGCGGACCTGCTCGACCGGCCCGGGTTCGCCGGGAAGGTGGACCTGCTGCCGTTCTCACCCGGTCAGCACGTCGTGGCGCTCGGCGAGAGCACCACCGACGACCTGCTGTCATGGTTCGAGATCCTGCGCCACCTTCTCGGCCTGCGGCGCCCCGCCGACGGCATCACCCTGACGAACCTGGCGGTCTCCGGGCACACCAGCACCCAGGCCCTGACCACGCTGCCCGGCCTGTTCCTCCACCACCCGGACTGGGTGCTGTGCATGCTCGGCGCCAACGACGCCCAGCGCCTCGGATCCGCCGACGGGCCGACCCTGGTCAGCCTCGCCGAGACCGAACGCAACCTGCACTGCCTGCACGATCTCGTCGTGCGGCGCACCGCGGCGCGCTGGGTGTGGCTCACCCCGACCACGGTCGACGAGGCGCGTGTCGCGGCCTACCAGCCCTTCCAGCGGGCCGGGCTCACGTGGGCCAACCGTGACATCGACGCCATCGGGCAGATCCTGACCGCGCAGCCCGGTCCCACGCTCGACACCCGACCCGTCATCGCTCGTGAACCCGCGGGGCGGTCCCACCTCGACGACGGGCTACACCTCTCCCTCGCCGGCCAGCAGGCGCTGGCCGGCGCCCTCGTCGACCTGCTCGCGGATCAGTCATGAAGCTGCTCATCTTCGGCGCCACCGGCGGCACCGGTGCCCACCTTCTGACCCGGGCGCTCGATGACGGCCACGCCGTCACCGTCGTCGCCCGCGACCCGGGCAAGATCGCCGTCGGCGACCGCGCGTGGCCGACCGTCATCACCGGGGACGTACTGGAGCCCCTGACGTGGCGGGCGGCCGTCGGCGGTCATGACGCCGTCCTGTCGTGCCTGGGCAGCACGGACCGCAAACATCCCACCACCGTCTACTCCCAGGGCGCGACCAATATCATCGACGTCATGGGCCGCGCAGGGGTGCGACGCCTCATGTGCCTGTCCTCGGCCGGCCTCGACATCCCACCCGGGACTCCGCTCCCCCAGCGGCTCGTCACCAGACTTGTCATCCAACGTCTCTACCGTCACGGGTACACCGACATGAGGGCCATGGAAAATATCGTCGCGGCCAGCGACACCGACTGGACGATCATCCGTCCCCCGATGCTCACCAACGGGCCCCCCATCGGGAACTACCGGGCAGCGGCGAACGCGCACCTGTCGAAACCCAAAGCCATCTCACGGGCGGATCTTGCCGACTACCTGCTCACCCATATCGGGGACCGCGAATCCTGGCCGAAGACGGTCGAAGTCTCCTCGTGAAGGGTCACGCCGCCAGCACCACATCACGCTTCGAAAGGTCCGCGCCGACCCTGGTCGGGTCGCCCGGGGAATCGCACCCCCGGGCTCCCGCAGAACGGGGCGTGAGCCTCTCGGTTCACTCCGCTCTTCTCATCGCATTCCAGCGGGCGTGCGTGCCCAGGCCCAGCGCACGAACAGCCCGGGCTCTCGATCGAGGAGCCCGGTCCACCATGCCTTGAACCGCTTGTACAGGCGAAGCCGTCTGTACTCCTTGCCAGCCCACCGCATCAGGTGGGTGTTGATGCGGTGCAGGAGGGGATTCAACTGCGACCGGTAGAACCGGCCGTAGTAGTTCATCCAGCCCGCCACGACCGGGTTGATCGGCGCGGCGAGATCGCCCGGGTCATGCCTGGTACGCGCGTGGATTCGCCATCGGCGGACCCGCTGGCCCGTTTTCTTGAGCGCCTCAGGACTGACCGCGGGCTGAAGACCCACGAACATGTTCCGTCGGCTCTCCTGGCGCCCCTGGGCCAGGAAGAGTACCCCAGAAACGTGAACGAGGTGTGCTCGTACAAGCCACGCCGCCTGCCGTCCTTACGGCACACGATCTTGGTCTTGACCGAAGGCAAACGCGATCGCGGAACGCTGGATCGGCACTGCCCGCCGCGAATGCACCGACAGAATGCTGATCGTCTCCGAACGGCACCTGACCTCAGCCCTCACCAGCTACGCCGAACATGTCAACACCCACCGGCCCCACCGCGCCCTCGGCCAACACCCACCCGACCCGCCACTCGTGATCACTCCAACTTCGGATTCCACCGTCCGACGCACCCGCATCCTCGGCGGGCTGATCAACGAGTGCCGCAACGCCGCCCGACCACCCTCACGGACGATCATGTAAACCGTAAAAGGCCAGCTCACAGACCGAAACCCGAATTCTGGAGCCTCACAGCCCGGGGTGAGATTCCCCCGGGCCACCCGATGGTGTGGACCTCGCGGTTGAATGTCGCCATGGCGCAGGCGATATAGAGGGGCGGGGGGAGCCACGTGAGCAGTCCGGGTGGTGCGGGGCGGCGGATTAGTGTGGGGGAGATCGCCGCGTTGGTCTCGGCGATCGTCGCCGTGGCTGGTCTTCTGTTAGCGGTGTTCGGAGTACCGCTCACCGGTGGTTCATCACTTAACCAGTCCCTCGCCTACGGTGCCGGTGCCCCCGCGACCTCGGGCGTTTCCGAGACGCCAGCCTCACCGGTCTCATCCACGCCGACCGGTCCGAAGGCGTCTCCTCCGCCCACGCTGCCAAGTGGCTGGCACCGTCTCAGCGCACCCGGTCTCAGCGTCACCTTCGCCGTTCCGGACGGCTGGACTCAGGTGGCTGGCTACGACAGCAATCTCCAGAGCAACTGGCGCTCCCCGGACAAAGCCCATGACATGAGCGTCAAGCGGGACACCTTGCACGGATCGACGCCCGAGGCTGCCTCTGCACAGCTCGCCTGGTACCGCGACACGGCCGAGTCCTCCATGGCCGACCTCACGGTCCTCACCCACCCGACTCGGCAGAGCGGCAACGACGCCCTCTGGCTGGAGATCGACTATCACTGGGCCGGCCAGGCCGAACCCCGCAAGCGTGTCGAGCTGTTCGTCGCGGGCAAAGTAGGCCATGTCTACCAGCTGCTCTTCGACACCGCTGCCACGCCCACGAAGCTGGCAGCCCAACAGCAACTGTTCGCTACCGCGCGCGACCAGCTACTGATCGACACGTGAGTACAGCAACGTGTTCCGCGCGGGTACGACGCGAAGATCCGCGAGAGAGGCTCTAGAGTATTTCTTGCCTGCCACATCCTTGATCCGTCGGCCATGGCGATACCACGGGGCAACCTGGACAGATGGTGCAATAGCGGGAAGTGTTGGTTTCTGCCAACTGGACCATGTGTCAAGTCGGGGCACTGTGAGGAGCGTCCTGTCGCCAGGTGCGCTGTTCACTCAGATCACCGCAACCGACCCCTTCGAGGAGGGCGATGAACTTCAACCGCAATCCATCCCGCGTTGATCATGGCGATCTGGAGGATATTCGGCTCGCGGTCGTGCTCAACGGTGGCGTTAGCCTGGCGGTGTGGATGGCTGGCGTGGTCAATGAGATCAACGGCCTGGTACAGAGCGGTGCGGCCGGGTCGTTGCGAGGTCAGCCGGATACATCGGCGGCGGAATCATCGACGGTATATAAGGAGCTCCTCGGTCTTGTCGGCGCGACTGCGCGGGCAGACGTGATCGCCGGTACGTCCGCAGGGGGCATAAACGGGGCGTTCCTGGCATACGCGCAGGCGTATGGCGCCGACCTGCGCGGGTTGGGCCGCCAGTGGGCCGATCTGGGCTCCTTCGACGCGTTGCTGCGCCGCCCGGAGCCGGCCCCAGAGTCTCTCCTGCGGGGCGACGACTACTTTCTGCGCGAGCTGGCCCAAATCTTCGACGACCTCGTACCGGAGGACGAACGATGGCTGCGGTACGTGCCAGCGGACCAGCGACCAATCGATCTGATCATCAACACGACGCTGATCCACGGCCAGCCGAAGCACTACCTGGACGACTTCGGCACCACGATCACCGAATCCGTCCACACGGGACGGCTCCGATTCACTCGCGCGGCGGGCAAGCCGGCGCTCGACCCATTTGCGAAGAAAATCGTGGCCCGCCAACTGGCGTTGGCCAGCCGAAGCACGGCCTCGTTCCCAGTGGCATTCGAGCCGAGCTTCGTGCCGGTAGGAGAGGACGGGAAGGACGAGTACCACCCGGACATGGGCGCCACCGCGGAACTACCCCCGATCGCGACGTTCCCGCAGAGCCGGTACGTGATCGACGGTGGCGTGCTGTTGAACCAGCCAGTCAAGCCCGCGCTCGCCGCGATCTACGCCCAGCCAGCCGACCGGCAGGTACGGCGACTGCTGATACACGTCAACCCTGACCCGCGTAGCGCCCTCCCCAGCGAGGTCGCCGGTCTCGTGGGTCCCGGCGCCGACAGCGCCGACGCGCCGCCGAGGCTCGCGCGGGTATTGGAGACACTGGCCCTGCTGCCCTACGCGCAGTCGGTCGACGCGGAACTCGCCGAGATCCGGGACACGAACGACCGTGTCCGGCGGTACCGATCCGAACGCCCGGGCGTGATCGGCGTCTTGAACGAGGAGCTTGCCGGCAAGCTCCTGGCAGAGTACCGGACCCTGCGGTCCCACCGCGAGGCCGATCGCATCAACGCCTTGCTGGCCGCGGCCCCCGATCAACATCGGAGGTGGTGGACCCACGCCGATCTCGCGACGGCGTTGCACGACTCAGGCCTCGGCGCGGTGTCCTACGTCCCGACCGATCTGCCTGCCGACGCCGACCCGGCCCAATGGGACTGGGGAATCGAGCCGGTTGAGCGTATCGGCGCGGTCGCCGTCGATATCTTCAAACGCGCCGTCTGGCTGGCCAAGCCGACCGATACGGATCTACGCGGGCGCCTGCGCCGCTACCGCTGGCGGCTCCACGCAGCGTTGACGCTGCTTCGCGACATCCGCAGCGATGACGAACAGTTCTGGCGAGACCAGGCCGACCAGCCGCCCCCACAGCCTCCGGAGGCATCCGACGCTTCGCAGCGACAGGAGCAGCTTCATGTCTGGTTGCAGGAAGCGCTCTCCCGCTGGCCGTTGCCCCCGGGCGCCAAACAGGCCCCGGCGGCGACGTTGCCCAACCGGCTGGGCGACGTGGCCAAGCGGATCGCAGAGGTTCTGATCGACGCGCGCGAGGACCTGCACCGTGTCACCAAGCGACAGGACGACGGTGGCGTAGCGAGCACGGTTCCCAACGCGACGTACGAATCCGAGCTGCTGGACAAGCTCCTGGAAGCGCTACTGCCCGACGGTCAGCAGGTGTCCCCGACATCGTTGCTGCGCAGGCTGCTGGCGGTCGAGGTCTGTCAGCTCACCATCGCCGGCGCGCCGCCGGAGGTGGAGCAGGAGGTGACCCTTCAACAGGTCAGCGGCTTCACACCCAACTCCTTCGGTGGACCCTCGACACCAGACAAGATCGCCGGGATCAAACTATTCTGGTTCGGCGGATTCCTCGCGAAATCCTGGCGAGTCAACGACTGGATCTGGGGCCGACTGGACGGAGCCACGCGTATGGTCCAGGCCGTGCTCGACCCGGCGCGGATGCGTCAGCTCGGCCTGTCCTCCAAGGACACTCACGACCAACTCCGTCGGCTCGCTGTCGGCGGAGAATACCAGGATGATCTGGGCGCACTCTTCGACGCCGACAGCGAACAGATCCTCGCCGAGCTCGCCTTCCTGGACACCGCAGACGGCGACATCGCCACGACCGACAGTCTGAGGACCACCGTCCTCGCGATCACCCGGCGGCTGCACGCCGAAATCCTCGCCGAGGAGCTACCCCTTCTCGCCCGAGCAGTTGCCGAAGACCTCGATCACGTCGGCGATGACGGATCCCCGGCGAAACACTTTCTAGACGCCTGGGAAAAAAGATCCAAACCTCCCACTCTTCATCAGCTCTTCACTATTTTCTCCCAGGCGGAGATCGCAAGAGAACCCGTTACCAGCGCAGTAGAGGACCTCCTGGAGCGGTCAACAAAGCTGAGTCTGCTACTAGTCGTGAACCTGACCAGAAACCTGGCCAGGGACTTGGCCGAGGGTCTCGCGGACCTGCACCCTCCCACACCGTCCTTGTTCCAGGCATTGTTGCTGGTCGGCGAGGTCGGGATCCAGAAGATCTTGGAGCCGACCTTCCGCACAGCGATCACACCGCTTCGATTTGCCAAGAAGGGAGCCGCGAAGATCTGGGATTCACTTTAACGGGGGTAGAGCGACTGCGACCCGAGGGCACGACGTGAAGTACCTCCGCGGGCAACATCACCAGAGACCATGGCGGACAACTGTTCCTTATCTCCCACCTTGATCCAAGAAAATACTATTAGCCGACGGTACCCATCAAGCCTGTGGGGTGCCAGAAGTCAGCCTGAGCCTGTGACCTGGCCTGATGCGAGGGCGCGGCTGCCGGCATGATGGTCAGCTATGTCCGTGCGCCTGCCCTATCTGGTCTTCGTTCGGATGTCCGGGTCGGCTTCTACCGGAGGGCTGTGGATTCGGCGATGTCGAAGAAGTCTCCGTTCTTGGTCGCCTTCAGATCGTTCACGGTGTACGTGATCCCATAGTGGTTGAACAGGCGCTTATAGGCCGGGTTGTCCACTTCGACCGACGACCACGGGTGAATGACACCCAGCATGTCCACGTCGCGCAGCCCGTTGAGCGCCGTCGTGAGCGACGCCGCGGTCACCGGTCCCGACACCTTGGGCAGGGCCGCCTCCAGCAGCCTTGCCCCGATCCAGGTGATGATGCCGTTCGAGGTGACCGGGTCTTTCGAGCCCTGCGAGGCGATGGCGGCCTTGATCTGGGCAATGCCAGGATTGTCGTCCGCGCCGTTGAGCTGGGAGTCCACCACCACGAGGCCGTTGGTCAGGTCCGGGCCCAGGGAGTCGATCAGCTTCTGCGTGAAGACCGCCGAGACGCTGCCGACCGTGAGGTGCCTGCCGCTCTGCCTGATCGCCGTGAGCGCCTGGGCCGCGGAAGTCGGGGCAAGGCTCACGGCCACGCAGTCCGCCCCCGCTCCGGTGATCTTGGAGATCGCCGGAGTGAGGTCAGGCGCGTTGAGGGCGATCGGGGACCGCGCGACCTCGGTTCCGCCCTTGGACTCGATACCTTTCTTGACCAGGTTCGCGAGGAAATCGGTACCGTCGTAGTAGACGATGCCCATTTTGGTGCAGCCGGCGTTGGCCAGGCCGATCCCGATGGCTGCGAACTCCGCGTTCGCCGAGGCGGTCGCGAACGAGTCGGGGCTGGAGGTGTCGGACTGGCCGAGGACCGGGATTCCCGCCTTCGCGAGCGGGGCCTGGTCCGCTGTGAGGAGGTTGCCGCCGTTGATCACCGCGGCGACGTCGTCCGCCACGGCCTTCTGCTCGCACACCAGGACGCCGCTCGCCGTGCCCTTGCTGTCACAGGTCTCGATCTCGACGTTCGGGAAGCCGCGCAGCTCGCCCTTCACGATCGGAACGACCTCGGGCATCGTGAAGACGTTTCCGGTTATGTCGCCGATCACCAATATCTTGGCAGCAACGCTGCTGGTAGCGGTCGGTGCGGCGACAGCCGGCGGCGGCGGGTTTCCTGGCGACGAGTCGCTTCCGCACGCCGCGAGAACAAGCACGGCACCGAGTCCGACAGCCAGTAAGGCGCCGGCCGATTTGGCGCGAATCATGCTTGCTCCCCTGAGCTGGTTGATGTCGACGAAAAGGCGTTCAACGGACGACCACCCGAACCCGGCCGAGGTTGGGGACCAGCCGGCTCGTGGCCGACACGTCGCCGTCGCGGTGGCTCTTGACGCGGACCGCGGGAAAGTACGTCCCGGGCCGGTCGAAGGAATGGGTGGTGGTGAGCTGGACGGGGTTGGCCTGACCGTCGATTCCCGCGAGCTCGGACGCGAACGTCCCGCTGCCGTCGAAGTCCCACGCCGCGCTGACGACCGCACCGGCACCGGGCGGCACCTCGGCGGTCACCTCGAACGTCACCGGCTCGCCGGCCGACACCTCGGCGCGTACCGCCCCGTTCGCGGTCACCGTGACGACGGCCTGAATTCCGCCGCGGGTTCGCGCGTCCGGGGCCAGGGCCAGCCGTCCGCCGGTGTAGTCATAGGCGGTGTCGACGGGAGGCGTGCCGTTCTCGACCCACGCGGCGAGGTCATGAAGGCTCTGCTCGACGAGCGGGTTGTAGTCGATGTAGCGGGTACTCATCGACACCCCGCCAGCCGAGGGCAGGAAGGAGCCCGGAATGTTCTCCGCGTTCTCCATCCAGCGAAGCCGCAGCCGATCCGCCGCGGCGCTTCCCTGCACCCGCCGAATATGGTCGGCGAGAGCGTCGGCACGGCCGGGCCACACGTTCGCGTCGTGCGTTCCAGGCAGCAGGAGAAGTTTCCCGCCGAACGATCCGGACGCCGGGCCGCCACCCAGTGCGAATGCCGTCGGCAGCCCGTGGCGCGGATAAACCGGCCGACCGTCGACGAACGTGGCGACGGACTCGCGGTCCCACTCGGCGACCTGATGCCGGTACGCGTAGCAGAACGCCAGGAAATTCCGGTTGTCGATCAGCACTTCGTCGCCGGGAACGACGTCTGTCATCCGCAACGTCCCGGATTCGGCAGCGCCGTCGACGTAGAGCGTGTCCTCGCCCACGATGCCGGCGACAATCAGGCTCCGGCCGGTGGCCTCGCCACTGACGACCTTGATGGACGCGCCCAGCAGGTAGCCCGCCACGTCGGTGTCGAGCTCCAGCGCGCAGGGATACTGCGCTCCCTTCATCCCGATCGTGAACTTCGCGATCGCGCCCAGCCCGGCGAGGCTGGCCGCGCGGGCGGCGAGCTGTTCGGCGGTGACCACAGCGCGGACGCGCGCGGTGGCCTGCACACGATGGGGAGCGAGCAGCTCGGGGAAGTCGTGGCCCACGTGTCCGGGCTCGGACCAGAATTCCTCGAAGAACTCCGGCAGCTCCGCCAGCATGTCGTCGGCGAGCCACGACCACGCCGACACCGGCCCTACCGGCTCGGCAATCATGATTTCGGAGCCGCGGGAGAAGCCAAGCCGGTAAAGCGCGGCCAGCTCCTCCCGCTGGTGGGTGCCCAGACCGGCGAACACCTCGCCACTGCCCCCGGGCTCCACGGCGTCGATGACACCTCGGACCTTGTCGCCGAGCAGGCGCTGGACGTTGAGCACCGCGCCGAAGGTCGCGAGCGAGGCCGTCTTCAGCAGCCGCCGGCCGGGGGGTAGCTCGTACGTCGCCTCGTCCATGGTCGCCGCGATCCCGACGTAGGGCATGGCACCGTCGAACACGTCGCTGTTCTCCAGGCACAACTGGGCACGCATGCCGCCGCCCCCGCCGCCGTAGGCGTAACTCGCCCGGGGCGGAGTGCCGTAGATCTGGGTCGCGAGGTGTTTGGAAAAGCGCGCCGATTCCGTGTGCGCGCGATAGCCGTAGAGCGACGGGTCGGGACCGGCGCGGAGGTCGAACTCGACGCCGATGTGCCCGGCGTTCGACTCGACAATGTATGCGCCCAGCCGGAATCCGATACCGAGCTGGTCGAGCAGCAGGCCCTGCACGGTCCCGCAGGTGTCCTCGTACCCCCCCAGTCCGCCCTCGACCGGAAAGAGCATGCGACCGGCCCAGTCGTCGGCGGGGAGAAAGTAGCACGATAATCGGGTGTCGGTGTCGGCGAATCCGCCGTGCACGAAGCGGTACTTGTAGGCACCCACCGGCGAGGTACGCCACTCGTCCACGTCGATGTACGGCTTTCCGAAATAGTCGTCCGTCACTACGTAGTCGTCAATGCGTAGTTCAACGCCGCTGGACATCGAGATCTCCAAGGCCGATGTGGAAGGGGTATGTGGGCGCTGGAGGTCAGCGACGCGGGGCGGTCCAGCCGCGCCCTAGGAAACGACGATCCGGGCCTGGCCGATCGTTTCGATCCGGCAGACCTCGGCGGCCAGGTCGCCGTCGCGGTGAGAGGTGACCCGCACGGTGGAGAAGTACGCCCCCGGGCGGTCGTAGGAATGCGTGGTCGACACGTTCAGCTCGTCCGCGCTGCCGTCGATCCCCTCGTGCCGGAACGGGTGGGTCCCACCGCCGTCGAAGTCCGCCTTCGTCCAGAAGTTCTCGAAGTAGTCCGGGTCGTCGCGGTACAGGTCCTCGGCCAGCGAGGTCCACAGCCACATCTGGCCGAACGAGGAGATGCTGCCGGCCTTGACCCGCCGGGTGTTCCCCGGCTCGGCGATCTCCCCGCCGCTGGTCGACGGCATGGCGCCGTCCCACACACCCGGCGCGTTCTCCAGGCAGAGCGGGGGGATCGCCGCCGCCGCCGCTGCCGCCCCACACGTAGCTGCGGTGCGGCGCGGTGCCGTAGACCTGCGCGGCGACGAACTTCGACAACCGCGCGGACTCGGCGCTGGCCCGGTGGCCGTACAGCGTGGGGTCCTCCCCGGCCCTCGGGTCGTAGTCGTCGCCCTTGTGGCCCTGGTTCGACTCGACCATGTAACCGCCCAGCCGCGCGCTCATCGCGATCCGCTGGAACATCTCACCGAGTATGCCGCCGCCGAAGGTCACCGCGTGGCCGCCGTGGCCGCCGTTGCCGCCTTCCAGCGGTTGGAACATCCGGCCCGGGTAGTGCTCCGCCGGCGGGAGGTAAAAAAGGCGTCAGTGACCTCGTACCCGGACAGATCGATTGCGCTCATAAGACAGCTCCGCCCTCATCGCCCTCGAGTCCGGCCCCACCCGAGTGGCAGAAGCCTCGCAGAGCATCCAGGACGATGTCAACGCTGTTCACCGAACGGTCTGGCGCGACCCGCCGACCGGCCCGGACGACCGACGACCCCCCACCCCCGCAGCTGCTCGGAGTCCGCCGCCGATGCCACCGGCCGGGCACCGGCCGCGACGTCACAGCCTCGAGCGCCCACCGCAAGGGGGTTCAGTGAACGCTGTTGACACGTGTCCCGCCAACGCCTATTTTCCAACCAAAGAGCCAGATCCCTCGCGGCCGGGGTGCGGGCGCGTTGAGAGGGAACTCTGGGAGTCCTGATGACGATGAGTGGCATTTAAGGTCGATGACTTTTGCCTTATCTCGCACCACCAGAACGCTTTCGTGCTCCTCATGGAAATGATCACGGAATGGGTCGGGTAGGAGCGTCTGCCATGAACCCGCGCAAGCCGTACCCCAGCGACCTGTCGGACGCCCGCTGGGCACTGATCGCGCCGACGTTACAAGCCTGGCGGCAGGCCCGGATCGACCGTCGGCCCACCGGCCAGCCCGCCCAGGTAGACCTTCGCGAGGTGTTCAACGCGATCCTGTATGTCAACCGGACGGGAATTTCCTGGAAATACCTGCCTCACGACTTCCCGTCGCACAACTGATCGACGCGGCCCGGCCATGCCGGCACACACCGGGTGATCGTTGGTTCGTCGACGAAACGTAGGTGAAGGTCGCCGGATGATGGACCTACCTGTACCGGGCCGTCGACCAGTTCGGCCAGGTCATCGACATGCTGGCCTCCGGGAAGCGGGATCTCGCCGCGGCCCGCCGGTTCTTGACCCGCGCCCTGTCCCACGGCCGGCTCAAGGCACGACTACGGCCGATGCGCGGCCCGAAACGCCTCCGCTCCGCACAGATCATCGGCTCCGGGCACGCGTTCGTGCAGAACATCCGCCGCGGCCACTACGAACCGGGCGTCGATGCCGACCCCCGGAACCGGCTGACGGCTGCCTTCACCGAACTCACCCTGGCCATCTGACCGCCCGCCCGAGACGGCTCCACCACGCCCCACCTCCGCCCGATGCAACAGCGCCGGGCATGATCCGCATGATGGTCCGCCGGCTCGCCCGCCGAACCCCGGCCTCCCGCTGGACGCCACGCACGACCAGCGAGAGCTAAAAGCGATCAAGATTCAGGACAGACACGTGGACTAATATGAATACACTTGGAGTTGGAACTGGTAGCCGGCTGCCGCATGCCCCCAGCCCGGGTTTCCGGGACACACACCTCGCGTCGGCCGGTATCCGTCAAAGTACAGTGAGCTGCACTTGAAGCAGAATCTCCAGTCGGACTGAAAGTTCCTTGGTACTGGGTTCAGGTCGTGGTACAGCAGGTTCTGAGGACGCGATCCCCGATGAGCTCTGCCACCGTTTCCGGCACATGCTCCCGGAAAGTCCGCGTAGTACAAAACCCCGCAGCGCGAGCACTGCAGCCAGGCGCTCTGAATATTTGGCTTGTCATACGAGTGGAGGACCGTGTCCTCGACGAACTTCAATCCGAAGATCCAGCCCCGAACGCGGTGGTTCCCCCCCCCTCGGGCACTTGTTGATGGAACTCGTTAGATTTCGGACCAAGCCGAAACATCTGTCGCAGAAGCGCCAGTCGGGATGCCAGGCCGACAAAGCCATGGCCGGTGCTGCGACCATCCCAGTCGCGGTTGCGGCCACGCCAGTCAGACCGGCTGCCAGGAGAGCACGCCGCGATCCGTTGTCCGTTGGTTCATCCAGCGGCATTTCTTGCTACCCCCGCTCCGTGAGTGAGCTGCGGTGTCCCGGTCGGTGGAACGGCTCGTCGAATTCTTCCACGGGCGCGGAGCTCACGACACGGCCCGCTGGGCACACTCTGTTGCCCCCTTGGGCACTGCAGCGGCCACCCTCTGGCCCTGTACACCACGTCGTTGAAGAACGCGAAAGCGACCGGAACACCGATCGACGGCGTCGATGACCTGTTGAACCAGATGACGAAAGCCGTCCTCGAACGAATCCTGCAGGTCGAGATCGACGTGGAACGGTCCGGTCGACATCGACACACCACGTTACCAAAACGATTCTTTCGAGCCGACGACCGTGCCGAGGCCAGCCCGCCGGACGCCGCCAACTCCACTACCACGGGACCGGTCCCACTCCATATCCTCCGGCGTCACAGACCCCATCCCCTTAGCCCAGGAAAGGTCTACTAGGGCGTCCCAGGCTGCCCTTTTGGGTCCGTTCCGGGTAGGAGCACCGAACCCCGGTGATTCCGTCCTAGGATTCCCGGCGTGACATCGCGGAGCGGCCGGACCCGTCTGCCAACCATGTCCGTCCGGGTTGCCGTTGCCGGCCTGCTGCTCGCGGGAGGCGTGACGGTGGGCCTTGCGGACGGCCCCTCGGCCCGGTCTGTGGCGCTCGAGGACGGTTCCGCTTGGCTGGTGTCATCCGCCGTCGGTCAGGCGGTGCTGATCGACGGCGCGTCGGCGCAGGTGGTGACGCAGGTGGAGGTGGGGCGTGGGACCCTGTCCGCGGCGCAGTCGAAGACCGACGTGTTCGTGGCGAACAGCTCGGTGGGGAGCGTCGTCCGGATCGACGGCGCGACGTTCGCCAAGTCGGGTACGGCTCGGTTCGCCCAGCCCGATCAGCCGCTCTCGGTATTCCCGGGCGGGCATGCGGTGTACACGGTCAACGAGACCACCGGCATCGTCACGATCGCGGACCCGGAGACGTTGGGTGTCCGGGGAACCGAGTCGCTCGGGGCACGGGTGCGGTCCGGGGCGGCGCTGGTCGACGGGGACGGCAGGCTGTGGCTCGTCGACGGAGACAGTGGCGACCTGGTCCGGCTCGATGCGGGTGGCAAGCACATCCGGCCGAGGGCGGTCGACCCGGCGCAGTCCACGCTGGTGCTGGCCGGCAGCCGGGTCGTGGTGGTCGACCTCGCCGCCCGGGAGGTCCGGCCGGTCGGCACGGATGGCATCCCGGGAGCCGCGACCTGCCTGGACACCCGACGGGGCGATGGCACGGTGACGGTGACCGGTTCGCCGTCGACCGAGCGCGTGTACGCGGCGTCGGGAAGCCGCGGTGTGCTCCTGGTCAGTGACCTGGCCCGGCGGACCTGCACGGGGATGAGCCTCGGTGTGACACGCCATCAGCTGGGGCCGACTCGTGAGGTGGCCGGCCGGCTGTTCGTTCCCGATTACACCTCCGGCCAGGTGCACGTCGTCGACCTCGCCAGGCGCGCGGTACTCGTGAGCCCGAAGGTACTGCCCGCCGACACGCCGTTCGAGCTGGTGCCCAGCGGCAGTTTCGTGTTCTTCAACGATCCGGTCAGCGCGCGCGCGGGCGTGGTCCGCTTGGACGGCACATCAACAGAGGTCCGCAAGTACAACCCGGACCGGCCGGGCGCCGGAGTGGTGCAGGACGCCAGCGGGGGCGGACCGTCTTCGGGGCCGACCCCGACGACAGCGAAGCCGACGGCAGCGAAGCCGACCACGCCGCCGACCTCGTCTCCCAGCGGGCCTCCGACCACCGAACACGGGAATGTCCAGATCGCGCTGTCGGCGACCACAGTGGCGGCGGAGGACCCGGTCACCATGCGGGTGACGGCGACCGGCGGCGGCCGGCTGAGTGCCGTCCGGTGGCAGTTCGGTGACGGTGCCGAGGGCAGTGGTGTCGAGGCGCGGCACGCCTGGACGAAGCCGGGCGAGTACACGGTGTCCGCGCAGGTGACGCTCAGCGATGGGCGGCGGGCGGTGCCCACGGCGAAGGTCACCGTGGTCGGGGCGGCGCAACCGCCCCCGAACAACAACGATGTCGGCCCGTCCCGCACGCCACCCCCCGATC
>NZ_JAMPTM010000108.1 GCF_025403375.1 Frankia gtarii | reverse complement strand
GCGTTCGGCGAGGAACCTGGTGGTGGCGGCGCGGACGGTGCGCACCCCGGACGGGCCCCGCACGGTTCGCGCGGTGTCCCGGCTCGGCCAGGTCACCGCGAGCGTCCACGTGGTGCAACGCGCCCTGCTCGTCGCCACCCCGCTGCTGACGGTCCTGGTCGGCGCGCTGACCTGGTTCGCCGTCGACCGGGCGCTGCGGCCGATCGAGGCGGTCCGCCGCCGCGCCGAGGTGATCAGCCACTCCACCCTCGGTGAACGGCTGCCGCACGCCCGCACCGGCGACGAGGTCGAACGCCTCACCGCCACCCTCAACGCGATGCTCGACCGGCTCGCCGCCGGCGCCCGCCGCCAGCGCCAGTTCGTCTCCGACGCCTCCCACGAGCTGCGCACCCCACTGGCCGCGATGCGCGCCGAGCTGGAGATCTCCCTGACCTATCGGGGGGACACCGACTGGCGGCTTGCCGCCACCCGGCTGCTCGACGACCATCGCCGCCTCGACCGGCTTACCGGGGACCTGCTTCTGCTCGCCCGCGTCGACGACGACCCGGCGCCGACGGCCCGTGACGGACCCGTTGACCTCGCCGCGGTGGTCGACGGTGAGCTGGCGGTGGTCACCCGCGTCCGGTCCACCGCGGACCTCGTGCCGGTGCTCACGGTCGGTGTGGAGGCTGACCTCGTCCGCCTGGTCCGCAACCTGCTCGACAACGCCGACCGGCACGCCGCGACCACGGTCGCCGTTCAGCTCCGGCGCGTCGGCGGTGACGACGGCACCGGCGGGTCGACCCCCCCGTTCGGGCCATCCGGCGGATGGGCGGTGCTCACCGTCGACGACGACGGGCCGGGCATCCCTGCCGTCGACCGGGAGCGGGTGTTCGACCGGTTCGTCCGTCTCGACGCCGGCCGCGACCGCGACAGCGGCGGCTCCGGCCTGGGCCTCGCGATCGTCCGCGGCGTCGCCCACCGCCATGGCGGCACCGTCACGGCCACCGCTGCCCCCGCCGGCGGCGCCCGGTTCGAGGTCCGCCTCCCCTTGGCCTAGCGGGCGCTGCGCGACCTGGCGGGAGGCGCGGCGCCGGCCGGCGGGCTCAGCGCCCGCTCAGCTCGGCTCAGGTGGTCTGCAGGTTCACCCGGGATCGTCGCCTCGGTCACCGACGTGCGGCGGTGTGAGCGTCCCCGCCGTGCGTCGACCCCCGCCGTACCGGAGGTGAACCCTCATGCCCCCTGCTGGCCTCAGACCCGCCCGGCTCCTACGGGCTGCGACCCGATCTTCCTGGGCTGTCTCACCCGAGCGGGCTGTCTCGTCCCCTCGGCAGCCGTCACCAGCCCTGGCACCGGAGCGCAGGCCGCCCATGGGGGCGGTGGTGTCGCTGCTCGTGGCGCCACTCGTGTTGGCCTTGTTCGTGCTCGCCGGCTGCGGCGGGGGTGACTCGGTGGACTCCTCGGTCGCCGGCCTCGCGGGGGCGGCGGCGTCGCCGTCGGGGGATCCGATGCTTGCCTACGCCGGCTGCATGCGGCAGCACGGTGTGGCGATGGCCGACCCGCAGGCGGGCGAGCCGGCGTCGCTCTACCAGGGCGTGGACACGTCGTCGGTGGCGTTCACCAGCGCGGACAAGGCCTGCGCCGGGCTGCTCGCCGGTGTGGTGGCGCAGCGCAAGCCCACCGACCCCGGCGCCCAGCAGGAGCTGAACGACAAGCTGCAGGCGGTCGCCGCCTGCCTGCGCCAGTACGGGATCACCGTCGCGGACCCGGTGCCGGGGCAGTCCGGTGGTCCGTTCGGGGGGCAGCTCGACCGCAACGAGCCGGCCGTCAGTACCGCTCTGCAGTCCTGCCAGCAGCCGGGCGGCGGTGCGTCCGGGGCGCCTGCGGCGAACCCGGGCGGCCAGGGGTGAGCGCGATACGCAGGCCGTGGCTGACGGGGCGCCGCACGTTCGCCGTCGGGGGCGCGGCCGCCGTCGTGGCCGCGCTGATCTCCCTGGTGGCGGCGCTGGTCGCCGGCTCCGGGCCGAACGGCTCGGCGGCGACCGGTGCCGGATCGGCCGGCGCGGTCACCACCGTGCCGGCCAAGGTGCGCGACCTCGCCCGGACCATGACCCTGGACGGCGTCATCGCCCATCCGGACCTGCGGGATCTGTCCACGCCGAAGGTGGGGACCATCACCAGCCTGCCCCAGGTGGGCGACGAGCTCGGCTCCGGCACGGTGCTCATGCGGGTCGACGACCGGCCGGTGCTCCTGCTGGCCGGGAAGATTCCGGCCTGGCGGGACCTCGGCCCCGGGGTCGACGATGGCGACGACGTCCTCGAACTGGAACAGGCGTTGCTCACCCTGGGCCATGCCACTGCCTCGGCCACCTTCCCGGACCGGCACTGGGGCACCGCGACCACACGTGCCGTCGAGGAGCTTCAGGCCGCGACCGGCGCCGTCGTCGACGGCAGGTTCTCCCTCGGCGAGGTGATCTTTGTCGCCGGGAACATTCACATCGCCAAGCTGGGCGCCCATCTCGGTGGCCCGTCCGGACCGGATCAGGCGGTCGTGACCGTGTCGAGCACCGCCCGCACCGTGCTGGTCGATCTCGATCCGCTCGACCGCGACCTCGTCGTCCACGGTGCTCCCGTGCAGGTGGAACTGCCCGGCGGCGAGCGCGTCCCGGGCACGATCTCCTCCGTCACCACCAGCCTGGAGACGAACGCCGACAACAAGCAGGTCTTCAAGGTCAAGATTGCGCTGACGACGCCGGACGCCGGTCAGGGCCTCGACCTGGCACCCGTCACCGTCCACTACTCCAGCGTCGTGGCGAAGCACGTGCTGGCCGTCCCGGCGGCCGCGATCATCGGCATCCCCGGCGGCCGGTATGCGGTGCAGGTCGTCAACGCCGACGGCACCCGCCGCCGTGCCACCGTGACCCCCGGTGCCTGGGGCGACGGATACGTGCAGGTCGCCGGGGCCGTCCGAGCCGGCGACCTGGTGGAGGTGCCGCGATGACCCCGACGCCGATCCCACCCTCGACATCGCCGACGCAACCCACACCACCCACACCACCCAGGCCACCCAGGCCACCCAGGCCACCCGAGCCACCCGAGCCACCCGAGCACCCGCCTGCGCCGACGCCCGTGCTTGAACTCGTCGACGTTGTCCGCCAGTACGGCGGGAGTCCGCCGGTGTGCGCGCTCGACGGCGTCACCCTGACGGTGCGGCGTGGTGAATGGGTCGCGATCGTCGGCCCGTCCGGGTCCGGCAAGTCGAGCTTGCTCAACCTGATGGGAGCGCTGGACGTGCCGACCTCCGGCACGGTCCGGATCGACGGGTACGACGTCGCCGGCCGCGACGACGACGAGCTCAGCGCCCTGCGCGGGCACACGCTCGGCTTCGTTTTCCAGTCCTTCCACCTTCTGTCCCGGCTGAGCGCCGTGGACAACGTCGCGGCGGCGCTGCTCTACCGGGGGATCGGCGCGGCGCGCCGGCGGGAGCGGGCGGCCGAGGCGCTACGCCGGGTCGGGCTCGGCACCCGGCTGCGGCACCGGCCCGCGCAGCTCTCCGGCGGCGAGTGCCAGCGGGTGGCGATCGCGCGGGCGATCGTCGGTGAGCCGGCACTCGTGCTCGCCGACGAGCCGACCGGCAATCTCGACTCCCGCACCGGGGCCGAGATCATGAGTCTGTTCGCCGCCCTGCACGCCGACGGTGTGACCCTCGTGCTCATCACCCACGACGACGCCGTCGCCCGGGCCGCCGAGCGCCGCATCGTCCTGCGCGACGGCCGCGTGACCTCCCCGCCGGACGCCTCCCCGAAGCCGGGCCGGTGAGCACCCTGGATGCCGGGACCGGATCGGACGAGAACGGGGGCTCGGCCGGTCGGCGGGAGTGGGAGCGGTCGGTGCTCGATCCGCGGGACGCCGTCCGGCTCGGCGTGCTCGGGCTGCTCGGCCGGCGCGGGCGCGCACTGCTCACCGCCATCGGCATCGCGATCGGGATCGCGGCTCTGGTCGCCATCGTCGGCATCTCCGCGTCCTCGCGGGCGAACGTGCTGGCGGTGCTCGACCGGCTGGGCACCAACTACCTGACCGTGACGCCGGGGCAGGCCCTCGCCGGCGGACCCGCCGAGCTGCCCGCGGACGCCCGCCGCCGGCTCGCGCACCTCGACGCGGTCCAGGCCGTCGCGACCACCGGCCAGCTCGATGTCACCCTGCGGCGCAGCGACCAGCTCCCGCGCACGATCACCCGGGGGACCGTCGTGCTCGCCGCCGATCCGGGCCTGCTCACGACCCTGCACGGCACGGTCGCCGCCGGCCACTGGCTCGACGCCACCCCCGGGAGCTATCCGACGGTCGTCCTCGGCGCCACCGCCGCCCGCCGTCAGGGCGTCGACCTTGCCCTCGGGCCGCAGATGGTGTGGCTCGGCGACCAGTGGTTCGCTGCCGTCGGCGTCCTGGCACCGATGCCGCTGGCGCCGGAACTCGACAACGCGGCGATGATCGGCGTCGGCGTCGCGGCGGACCGGTTTGGCTACCAGGGCTCGCCGAGCACCATCTACCTGCGCGCCGACCCGTCGAACATCGACGCCGTCCGCGTCGTCGCCGCCGCGACCGCCGACCCCCGCCATCCCGCGCAGGTCCAGGTCACGCGGCCCGCCGACGCCCTGGCGGCCCGGGCCGCCACGAACACCGCCTTCACCACCCTGCTGCTCGGGCTCGGCGGCGTGGCGCTGCTGGTCGGCGGGGTCGGCATCGCGAACGTCATGGTCATCTCGGTGCTGGAACGCCGCGGCGAGATCGGTGTGCGCCGCGCGCTCGGCGCCACCCGCCGGCACATCCGCGCCCAGTTCCTGGTCGAGGCGCTGGTGCAGGCCGGCGCCGGCGGCGTCGCCGGGGTGGCGGCCGGCGGCTGCCTCACCGTCGGCTACGCCGTGGCGATGGACTGGCCGGTCCGCCTGCCGCTGCTCGGCCTGGGCGGCGGCATCCTCGCCGCTCTGGTCGTCGGCGCCCTGGCCGGCATCTACCCGGCGGCCCGCGCCGCCCGCCTCGCCCCCGCCGAGGCCGTCCGTGCCGGCTGACCCGGCTCCGAAGGACGCCGCGGGGTCAGTGGCGCAGGACGAGGTCGACGCCGTCGTCGAGGGGGGTCTCGACAGAGGACCGTGAACTGCTTGAACTGCTGCCCACGCCGTTCCCGTTGGCGCCGCGCCTCAACGCCCATGCCCGCGCCGACGCCCCCGCCGACACCTCCGCTTCGGGCAGGCCGGATCAGTGCCGGTGCGGGGCGAGCGCGAACTCCGGGTGCGCCCGCAGCCGCGCGAGCCGGTCACGGCTGTCGTCGTCGACCGGGGTGTAGACGACCAGGCGGTTGCCGGGCCGATCGGTCAGGTCGAGGCTGGTCGACCGCATCGCGATATCGCCGATTTTCGGATACCAGTACACCTTGTTGCACTGGCCTGGCGGCGCCACGTCGTGGGTGGCCCACAGTTCGGCGAACAGTGGGCTGGCGGCGCAGATCCGCCGCACGAAATCCAGCCACTCCGGTTCGCGCATGTGCTGGCTGTAGCGGTAACGGAAGATTGCGACGTGCTCGGGCGCCTGTTCGTGCAGATTACGGAACGGGTTGCAGCACGACGGTGTGGTGAATGCGTACCACACCGTGTTGCGCCGCTCGGGTGGCGCCGCCGCCAGCGCCGGAAGGAGATTAGCGAAGGCACCGTTCCAGCTCAGCACGTCCGAGCGGGCGTTCAGCAGCATCGCGGGCAGCGGATCGAGGGCGTCGAGGATCGCGGGCACGTCCCGCGGGACGTCGTCGTCCCTGTCCGCGCCGCGCTGCGCCTGGGGCACGTCGGCCAGCCGGTAGAGATGCTGCCGCTCGGCGTCGTCGAGGCGCAGCGTGCGGGCGACCGCGTCGAGAACCTGGGCGCTGGCGTTGATGGGACGGCCCTGCTCCAGCCAGGTGTACCAGGTGACGCCCACCCCGGCGAGCTGCGCGACCTCCTCGCGGCGCAGCCCGGGAGTACGCCGACGGGGGCCGGGTGGCATGCCGACCTCCCGCGGGCTGATGCGCTCGCGCCGGCTGCGCAGGAACAACGCCAGCTCGCCGCGCCGTCGCCCGGAGCGGGCAACGGCGGCCCGGACCGACACGGTCTGCGACGCGCAGGAGATGTCCCGCGCCGCGGTCGGGACTGTCACGGGCGTCGTCATGGCTACAGCCTCGCCGGAGTCGCGATGGTGCGCCAGGTGCTGTCAGTACCAGGATTGACAGGCTCTCGTTACCAGCATCAGGTCGACCCCACGCTGCATCCATGTCGCGGAACATGTCTGCTGCCCCTGCACCGTCATCACGTCGTGAACCGCTGACCCGGCACGGACCTTCCAGCCCCCGGACCACCCGGCCCGCCGCTGGGACGGCCCGGGCCAGCGGGGTGCTGCTCGCCGTCATCCTGGCCGGGCAGTTCATGGCGAACCTCGACGTCAGCGTCGTGAACGTCGCCCTGCCCACGCTGCGGGCCGACCTGCACGTCTCCGACGCCGGCCTGCAACTGGTCGCCGCCGGCTACATCCTCACCTTCGCCGTACTCCTGATCACCGGGGCTCGCCTGGGCGGGCTCATCGGCCACCGGCGGGCATTCCTGCTCGGCCTCGCTGGATTCACCCTCACCTCCGCCGCCTGCGGGGTGGCGCCGCAGGTGGGGACGCTCATCGCCTTCCGGTTCCTGCAGGGCGCCAGTGCCGCGCTGATGACTCCGCAGGTGATGAGCCTGATCCAGCGCAACTTCGCCGGGCCTGCGCGGGCCCGGGCGCTGGGGTACTACGGGGCCGTGCTCGCCGGCGGGGTGGTCGTCGGCCAGGCCGCCGGCGGACTGCTCGTCAGTGCCGACCTGTTCGACACCGGTTGGCGGGCAGTGTTCCTCGTCAACGTTCCGATCGGACTGCTACTGCTCGTCACCGCGCCGCGGATCCTGCCGCGGGACGAGGAGCTGCACGGGCCGTCGCTGGACGTGCCGGGCCTGCTCGTCCTGTCCGCGACGGTGCTGCTGTTCGTGCTGCCGCTGGTGCTGGGCCACGACCTGGGCTGGCCGGCGTGGACATTCGTGGCGCTGGCCGCCTCGGTCGTGCTTGCCGTCGTGTTCGTGGCCGTGGAGCGGCACGTGTCCGCCGCCGGTGGACGCCCGCTGATCTCGGGCCGCGTCCTGCGTGCCCCCGGCATGGCGGCGGCGGCCGGGACGCTGGTGCTGGCGCCGTCGACGTGGGGGGCCTTCCTGTTCACCACGACGCTGCACCTGCAGGGCGGGCTGGAGATGAGCCCGCTTCGTTCGGGGATCGCGTTCATCCCCTGCGTCGCCGCCTTCGGTCTGACGAGCACCTCCTGGCAGCGGCTGCCCGCGGCCTGGCACCGGCCGCTGATCCCGATCGGGCTCGCCTTCGCCGCTGCGTCCTACCTGCTCCTCGGCCCGACGGCGGGCGGTGGCGCGAGCTATGAGGTGGCCACCGCGCTGATCGGGCTGGGCCTCGGGGTCCTGTCCACCACCATCTCGGTCGCCCTGGCCCATGTCCCCGTCGAGGACGCCTCCGACGCCAGCGGCCTGCTGCTGACGCTGATGCAGCTCGGCCAGGTCATCGGCCTGGCCACCATCGGCACACTGTTCCTTACCGTCGTCGACGACGGCGGCTCGACCCGGCACGCCGAGCATGACATCAGCTGGGCGTTGTCCGCCGTCGCGCTGCTCGCCGCGGCCAGCGCCGCGTTCCTGACCCGCGGCACGGCACGGCAGCCCGCCGTCGGCGGTCGGTTCCTGGCCGAGGCGCCGCTATCGCGGGGTGCCGTCTTCGGTCATCGCCTCGGTGCCGATGACGTTGAGAAGCCGGAGCCGGTCGGCGGCGTCGCTCCCGGGGGCGGCGGTGTAGGCGACGATGCGCAGGTCTCCGCCGGGAGCGGTGAGCACGTCGCAGTCGAGGGTGAGCACGCCGACAGTGGGGTGGTGGACGGTCTTGGTGACCGCCTCGTGGACGCCGACGACTCCGGCGTCCCACATCTGCGCGAAGGTGAGGCTGACGTCCCGCAGCTCTTTGATCAGAGCACGTAGGCCGGCATCGGCGGGGTAGCGGGCGGACGCTGCCCGCAGATCGCCGACCATGGCCGCCCTGAACCGAGTTTCCTGCTCGGGGGTGTGGCTGATCCGGCTCGGCGGACCGGTGAAATGCAGCCAGACGATGTTGCGCTCCCGGCCGGGCAGCGCGGACGGGTCCCCGAGCAGGGCGGCCCACAACGGGTTCCACAGGATCAGGTTCCAGGCCGCGTCCCACACGCTCAGCGGCGCCCCGTCGAGCTGGTCGAGCAGCCGCCGGACCCCCGGCGGGATGTGCGCCGACACCTGCCCGGGACCCGGCGCCCACTGGCCCGCGAGCAGGTACAGGTGTTCGCGTTCGGCCGCTGACAGGCGCAGGGCGCGGGCGAGCGCGGACAGCACCTGCGCGGACGGGGAGGTGGCCCGGCCCTGCTCCAGGCGGACGAGGTAGTCCACCGACAGGCCGGCGAGCTGCGCCAGTTCCTCGCGGCGCAGCCCGGCGGCCCGGCGCACTCCGCCGGCGGGCAGCCCCACCGTGGCCGGGGCCGTGCGGTCGCGCCAGCCACGCAGCGCCCGGCCCAGTTCCCCGGATCCGCTCACGATTCCCAGTATCCGGCGGCGGCGCCCGGACAGCCTGGCACTGGCAGTCCACTGGCAACGGCGGGCACTGGCTGCCCATCCGGGGTACGGCGAGGGTGGAGGCGACACCAGGCGACACCAGCCCGCCGATCATCGGAGATGACCACGCCATGACCACCACCCTGATCACCGGAGCGAACAAGGGTCTCGGTTTCGAGACCGCCCGCCGCCTGACCGAGGCCGGGCACACCGTCTACGTCGGGGCGCGCAACGCGGACCGCGGCCGGGAGGCGGCCGGGCGGCTCGGCGCCCGCTTCGTCCAGCTCGACGTCACCGACGAGGATTCCGTCGAGGCCGCCGCCAAGACCGTCCGCGCGGAGGCCGGCGGCCTCGACGTCCTGGTGAACAACGCCGGGATCGTGGGCGCGGGCAAGCCC
This sequence comes from Frankia gtarii, assembly GCF_025403375.1. Lineage (GTDB taxonomy): Bacteria > Actinomycetota > Actinomycetes > Frankiales > Frankiaceae > Frankia > Frankia gtarii. The sequence continues at coordinate 11,494 of NZ_JAMPTM010000108.1, read as the reverse complement.
GGCCCCCTTGGCGAGGTCACCGCGGCCGACATGCTGGACACGTACGACACGAACGTCTTCGGCGTCGTGCGGGTCACGCGCGCCTTCCTGCCGCTGTTGGCGGACAGCGACGCCCCGGTCGTCGTCAACGTCGGCAGCGGTCTCGGCTCGCTGGCCGCGACCAACGACCCCAGCCGGATCGAGTCCCAGGTGACGGGGCTGACCTACCACTCCTCCAAGACCGCGCTGGTCATGATCACTTCGCAGTACGCCAAGGCGTTCCCCGCCATCCGGTTCAACACCGTCGACCCCGGCTACACCGCCACCGACCTCAACGGCCACCAGGGCACCCAGACCGTCGAGGAGGGCGCGGAGGTCATCGTCCGGATGGCCACGATCGGCACCGACGGCCCGACCGGCGGCTACTTCGACCGGACCGGCCCGGCCGCCTGGTGACGTGCGCCTGGTGACGGGCGGTCAGCGGCGTAGTGCGAGGTCGAGGCCGTCGTCGAGGGGGATCTCGACGGCGGTGTAGCCGTTGCCGGGGGAGCGGACGTAGTCGAGGTAGTCACGGGTCTGCGCGGCGAACAGGGTGACGTCGTCGGCGACGACGAGGGCACCCGGGGCGAGCCGGGGTTCGAGCAGGCGCAGCAGCGGCAGGTAGAGCTGGTTCCAACCGTCGAGGACCAGCAGGTCGATGGGTCCGGGCAGCTCGCGCAGGGTCTCGAACGCGTCCCCCGCCCGGATCTCGACGAACGCGTCCAGGCCGGCCTCGGCGAGGTTCTCGGCCGCCGCCTTCGCCTTCGTGGCCGACAGCTCGGTGGTGATGATCCGGCCGGCGCCGTTGTCCCGCGCGGCCGCCGCGAGATGGATCGCGGAGATGCCGTAGGACGTGCCGAACTCGACGGTCAGCGTCGGTCGATTCGCGCGGGCGAGCAGGTAGAGCAGCGTGCCGACCTCCCGCGACACCGGCATGTAGACGTCGGCGGCGAGGTCGGCCAGCTCCGCCGGGGTGAAGTCCCCGATGGTCCGGTCGGGCCCCACCGTCGACCGGAAGGCCTCCAGGGTGATGGCGTCCTTCTCGGCCGCGGCGAACGAGCGGTCGAGGACGGCGCTGACGGCGGTGTCCTGCAGAGCTGTGGGCATGCGGAATCGATCCCCTTCGGAATGCTTGATGATCTGGGTCGTGCCGCCCTCGTCGGAAACGGGGGCGTGCTGGCGTGCTGATTCGGCGCGCGCCGGGGTGGCGGATCGCCCTCGATCAGGCTGGCCGGGGTGCGGGGGTTCGTCAGGTCTCGGGGTCAGTCCAGGCCGCGCTTGCCCGGCGTCCAGAACGGGTGGGTGAGGACGTCCCGGCGGGGCCAGCCGCGGTCGTTGACGAGGTGGTCGCGCACGGCCTGGACGGTGCGGGCCTCGCCGGCGACGTAGGCGACGCCCGGTTCGGCGGGCAGGTCGAGCCCGGCGACGGCCGCCGGTAGCAGCGCCGAGCTCGCGGCCGGCGCGCCGTGGCGGTGCACCCAGGTCGGCGCCGGCGCCCCGGGCAGCGCAATCTCGTCGTCGGGCTCGTCGCATTCGAAGACGGCGAAGCTCCGCGCGGTGTCGGGGAGGCTGCGCAGGATCGCGCCGAGCGGGACCGCGGCCGTGTCGTCCCCGGCGAACAGGTGCAGGGGTGCGCCGGGGCGGGCCACGAGACGCCCGTCCGGTTTCGTGACGATCACGTTGTCGCCGGGCCGGACCGTCCGCGACCAGCTCGCTCCCGGCGATTCGCCGCCGTGGTCGTACACGGCGAGCTCCAGCCGGCCCGCCGGGTCGTAGTCCCAGACGGAGTAGCTGCGCTTGAGGTCGCGGGGGCCGTGGCGCCACGAGGCGAGGGAGGTCGGGTCGGCGAGGAAGACGGTCATGCTCTGCCCCGGCGTCCAGTCGAGCCCGGCCAGGGGCTCGCCCGCGAGGACGATGCGCCGGGTGTGCCGGGCGAGCGGTTCGACCGCAGCCACCCGCACCCGCAGCAACACCCGGTCCAGCAGGCGCCGGCGCCCCGGCTTCGGCCGGACCGCGGCGGCAGATGGCTTCGCCGACTCGGACGGCCCTGCCGACTCGGACGGCCCTGCTGATTCGGTCGGCTCGGCGGTCACGGCAGCTCCTCGACGGTTTACGTAACATCGCGATAGGTCGTTGAGGTCGAGCGTAGGCCCGCGGCGATCTGCCTTCAAATGCAACTACGGCAATGCGAGGATGCATGCCATGCATTCCGCTGCTGCCCGTCCCGCCGCCACCGGAGGCGACGGAGAGACGGCTCATCCCGTCGTCCTCCCGGTCGCCGCGGCCGGCGAATCCGCCGAGGCTCGACCGCTCGCCGGCATCGATCTGAACCTGCTGGTCACCCTGGACGCGCTGCTGGCCGAGCGGAGCGTCAGCGGTGCGGCGCGGCGGCTGCACCTCACCGAGCCGGCGGTGAGCCGGGCGTTGGGACGCATCCGCAGGGCCACCGGCGACCCGATCCTCGTGCGCGCCGGCAACACCATGGTCCCGACCCCGCGCGCCCTGGAGATCCACGCCGAGGTGCACGATCTTGTCCAGCGTGCGCACGGCGTGTTCGCGCCGGTGGGGACGCCGGACCTCGCCAGCCTGGACCGGACCTTCACCATCCTCGGCAGCGACATGCTCGTCGCCTCGATCGGCGTCGGCCTGCTCGACCGGCTCGCACGCCAGGCTCCCCGCGTCCGCCTGCGCTTCCTGCCGGAGCCGACGCCGTCGGCCGACCCCCTGCGCGACGGCACCGCCGACCTGGAGATCGGCCAGATCGACTCCACCGCACCGGAGATCCACGTCGAGACCCTCGGCGAGGATTCCGCTATCGCCGTGGTCCGCGCCGGACACCCGCTCACCGACGGTCCGCTGACCCCGCAGCGCCTCGCGGCCGCCCGCCACGTCGTCGCCTCCCGCCGCGGCCGGCTCCACGGCCCGATCGACGAGGCGCTGGCGGCCCTCGGCCTGCGCCGCGCCGTCGCTGCCTCCGTCCCGTCACACACCGTGGCGCTGGCGCTCGTCGCGCGGAGCGATCTCGTCGGTGTGGCGCCGCGGCGACTCGGCCGCGACAGCCTCGCCGCGCTCGGCCTCGTGCCCCTCGATCTCGGCCTGGACCTGCCGAACCTGTCCCTGTGCCTGGCCTGGCATCCCCGCTTCGACGCCGACGCCCCCCACCGCTGGCTGCGCGCCCAGGTCCGCGACGTCATCCGCGGTTCAATTACTCAAGGTGAGTCTTAGGCTGTCGCAATTCCGTGGGGTCCGCGCCCTCGACGACTCAGGAAACCGCTGCGGGATAGGGTTTTCGGGTTCCTTCTTCGAGTCGGCGCGCCGGTGGGGGTTGATGCGGTGAGTAACACTGGACTGGGGGCTGCGGAGCCCGAGGGATCCGCCGTCGGCGCCGGGCACCGGAGCGGTCCGGTCGATCTACGGGTCGACCAGCCTCACGTGGCCCGGATGTACGACTACTACCTCGGCGGGAAGGACAACTTCCCGGCCGACCGCGAGGCCGCCGAGCAGGCCATCGCCGCCTTCCCGAACGCGCCGCTCGCCGCCCGCCAGAACCGTGCCTTCCTGGTCAGGGCCGCCCGGTACCTGGCCGCCGAGGTGGGCATCCGGCAGTTCCTCGACGTCGGAACCGGCATCCCGACCTCACCGAACCTGCACGAGGTCGTGCAGGGGATCGCCCCCGACGCCCGGGTCGTCTATGCGGACAACGACCCGATCGTGCTCACCCACGCCCGCGCGTTGCTGACCAGCACGCCCCAGGGTCGGACCGCCTACCTCGACGCCGACCTGCACGACCCGGCGAGCATCCTCGACTCTGCGGAGCTGCGCTCGACGCTCGACCTGACCCGGCCGGTCGCGCTCTCCCTGGTCGCGATCTTCCACTTCTTCCCCGACGACCACGATCCGCACGGCATCGTGCGCCGCCTCGTCGACGGCCTGCCGTCCGGCAGCCATGTCGTCATCACCCACTCGACCGCGGACTACGACCAGGGCGTGGCGCGGCTCGTCCAGACCTACCTGGACCGGGGCATCCCCGCCGCGGCCCGCAGCCGCGCCGAGGTCGAGTCCCTGTTCGTCGGCCTGGAACCGGTCGAACCCGGCGTCGCGCCCCTGCACCGCTGGCGCCCCGACGCCGACGTCCCGCCCGAGCTCACCGACGCCCAGGTCAGCGGCTACGGCGGCATCGCCCGCAAGCCGTAGCCACCGCCGCCGGGGCCCTCACCACCTGTCACCAGTGGTTGCGGTGCAGCACCTGGTCGAGGGGACCCGGGGAGCCGGTCGGAAGTCGGTGCCGACGGTGTAGGCGAGGGGGATGAACGCGGCCAGCATCACCCGGTCGTACGGGACGCCCAGCAACTCGGCCATCTCACGTTCGAGGGGCGCCTGAGCGGTCGTCCACACCGTGCCCAACCCTCGCGCACGAGCGGCAAGCATGAAGCTCCACACGGCTGGCAGGATCGAGCCCCAGGCCATCGACTGGGCGAGGACGGACGCGTCATCGGTCCGTCCCTCCACACAGGGGACGATGATCGCGGGCACCCGGTGGATGTTGTCGTACAGGTGCTGGAAGCCGCTGCGAATCCTGGCCAGTGACTGCGGGTGGGCGTTCATCCGCTCGGCGTCGTGCCGCGTCAACGGGCTGGCGTGCGGGTCGGCCGCGGCGACCGCTCGCCGGAAGACGTCCGCGAGCGCCCGGCGCCGTTCGGAGTCGGTGACCACGACGAAGTGCCATCGCTGCCGGTTGCGGCCCGTCGGTGCCTGCACGGCGAGCTCGATGCACTCCTGGATGAGCTCCCACGGCACCGGCCGGGAGAGGTCCAGCCGGTGCCGTACCGCCCGAGTGGTGGACAACAGCTCGTCGGACGACAGGTCCAGCAGCATGCGCGTGCCTCCCAGAGGCTTGGTGCGGATCGGGGAATCCACAGGGTGCCCGGTGGCGGCGCGGTGCCTGGGGGAGTGCGAGATCGCCGTCCCGGTGGGTCCGATCGGCGGTGGCGGTCCAGCCGCGGCTCTCTCCGTGACGGCGCCCTCCGCCCCCGCCGCGCGCCGCGCCGCCTCCGTGCTCGCCGCAACAGCCGCCGCCCTCACCGCCCACCTCACCCCACCCGACTCGATCACCGAGGCGCGCGCCAGCGATGCCCAGCGCAGCGTCCGCCGACCGGCGATTCCGGCCAACAGTGCGGAGGCGACGCGGGGCACCGGCGAACCAAGCCAGATTGAACCGTCCGGCGAGGTGGCATAGACGCCGCGGCTCTGCACGCGCCGCGGAACTCCGGCGCCGAGATGCCGAGCGGACGCTGCGGCGAGCCCCCTGGACGGCCGAGACTTCCTCGTCAGCACCGGCTACCTGGCACTACCGACCAGACCTACCGGATGCTGCGCCCCTGGCTGGACGAGGACCAACACCTGCCACCCGAGCATGTTCCCCGGCCCCGCACCGGACGCGCGGCCCACGAGGTCGTCAGGCGAGATCGCCTGGCGAGATGTCCTGGCCCGGGCGCCCCTGGCGACGGCGAGTCCTGTTCCACTCCTCGATCGTCGAGCGCCGCCAGCGCGGCCTGCGACGATTCGCCGGCCGATCGGTGTCGGGGTCGTCGGCGGCGGGGGCGTCGCCGCTTGCCACATTGGCCCGCCAGGATGACGGAGTGATCCTGAGGTGATCGGCCACCTCAAGAACGGTCATGAGGGGGTCGGAGTTCATCGACCCATCATCATTGCCAAAATGCAGCGGTGCGCCGTGGCGCGGGCCACGGGCCCTGGCCAGACCTGTGGCGCAGCCCCCCGTCTCCTGAAACGTGACCCCACGGGGGGAGCGTCCTAGGAGGTAAGGGGCCTGCGAAGGCGCCCATGCACCAGATTGCCCGGGAGCCCGACGGCGGCCGGACCGTGACCGAGGACAAGCCGGCCAAGCACGAATGGGCCGTCCTCTCGCTCTGCCCGAAGCCGACGCCGAAGCCGACGCCGAAGAACGGCCCCGAGCTTCGTTCGAGGGGCTCAGGTTTCGAGAGTCTCAGGTGAGGATGGCTGGCTTGAGGACTTCCTCGCACCACTGGCGGAAGGTGGTGGGGGTGGTGAATTCGGGGGTTCGGGGCTCGGCGTTGTCGAGGCCGTTGTCCTTGGCTGTGAACATGTCGAGCATGGCCTGCGCTATCGCGTCGGACATGTCGTGTTCGATCAGCGTCGCCCTGAGAGCCTCGCCGGAGATCTGCTGGTGGCGGATCGGGCGTTCGAGCACCTCGGACATGATGTCCGCCAGATCGTTCTGGGACAGGTCCTCGGGGCCGAGCACCGGGACGTCGTCCTGCCCCGTCCAGGAGTCGTCGAGGAGCAGGCGGGCGGCGACAGCGGCGATGTCGCGGGTGGCGCACGTCGGGTTTTTGCGGTCGCCGGACTGCGTCGAGTAGAACGTTCCCTGGTTCCTGATCGCCTCGATCTGGCCGAGCATGTTGTCCATGAAGCCGGGCATCGCCAGCGAACGGTAGTGCACGCCGGTGCTCGCGATCAGGTCGTCCATCGCCAGGGCCGCCGTCACAAGTCCGGCGTTGCGGCCGAGGGCCGTCCCACGGCCGAGGGCCGAGACGCCGACCACCCGGCTGACCCCGTGCTTTTCGATGGCGTCGCAGGCCGGCCGGGTGAAGTCGAGGTAGGCGGCATCGACGCTCGCGGCCCGGTCGTTCGGGGGAGCCAGCCAGAACACCGCGTCGGCGCCGGCGAACGCCTGGGTGACGACGTCGGCGTCGCTGTGCGAGCCCGGCACGACCTCGACGCGCTCGCGGGTGTGCGCGGGCAGGCGGGAGGGGTCGCGTGCGATCACGCGGATGGGCTGGTCACTGGTCAGGAGGATGTCGAGGAGCTGGCGGCCGATCTGGCCGGTGGGAGTGGTGACGACGATCAAGGCAGACTCCAGTGGTTGCATGCGGGCCTGTGGCGAAGCGCGCCACCCGCGCCCGTGAGACGGAGATGGCGCGGCGACGGCGACGGCGACCGCGTGGGGCGGGTCAGGTGGGCCCGCCCGGGCCGGCGCCGGCATCACTCAGTCAATCCGGCGCGGCCGCGGGGCTGAAGGACCGATCGGCACCGCATTGATACCGTGCGGATATGAGTGAGCTGGAGGTCCGGCAGCTGCGGTACTTCGTGGCGGTTGCCGAGGAGCTGCACTTCGGGCGCGCGGCCGAGCGGCTGGGCATGGCGCAGCCGCCACTGTCCCGGGCGATCCGCGAGCTGGAGCGTCACCTGGGCGTGCAGTTGCTGGAACGCACGACGCGTCAGGTGGCGCTCACCCCGGCGGGGGAGGTCTTCCTGCACGACGCCCGGACCGCACTCGACGCGGTCACCGCGGCCGGCCGGCGGGCCCGCCACGCCGGGCAGCCGACCCCGAGCCTGCGCGTCGCGCTCAAGGCCGACTTCGACGCCGGGCTCCTCCCGCGGATCCTCGCCGCCTTCCAGGGTGAGGACGCGGCCCTCCCGGTGGAGCTGCTGCTCGGCGGCCGTGGCGAGCAGGTGCCCGCCCTGCGCGACGGCCGGGCGGATGTCGCGCTGCTGCCCGTCCCGTTCGACGATCGCGACCTCGACGTCGAGCCGCTGATGACCGAGCCCCGTCTGCTCGCGCTGGCGGCCGACGATCCACTGGCCGCCCGCTCCTCCCTGTGCCTGGCCGACCTGGCCGGCCGATCGCTGCCTGACGGCACACCCGCCGACCGTGACGGCCGTCCGCCCACGACCGCGCGCATCCAGACCGGCCGCGAGCAGCAGCCGCCATCCGCGCCCCGGGGGCGGGTCGCCGGGACCCAGCCGACCTCCCTGGACCTATCGAAGATCTTCAATCTGATCGAGCTGGGCAGCATCGTCATGTTCGTACCCGTCTCGGTCGCCTCTCGGCATCGCCGTCTCGGCATCGCCTACCGGACCGTCGGTGATCTCCCCCCGTCCACGCTCTCCCTGGCCTGGCCACAGGATTCCCGCTCGCCGGCCGTCGCCGCCTTCATCCGCACGGCCACCGCCGTCGCGAAGACCGCCCGGATGGACGCCCAGACGGACGCGGAGACGCCGCAGCGAGCGATGACGTGATGCCTCGCCAGGTGGGGGGTGCGTATCGAGTCGAAACCGTTCGCGGGTCCCTCGGGCAGCAGCGGGTTGATGCGTGGGAGAGCAACCACCTGGGTCCTTCTGTATGGTTTGGCGCCCGCTTTGTCCATACCAAAGACCCGGAAGCACCGCTGCCCTGCACACCGGGTTTCTGACGGCGCCCGCGGTGCTGGTGGCGGGATCGCGTGGCCAGGTGCAGGGGGTTAGCCGGCGGGGGAGATGGACTGGATGTTGGCGATGGCGAATTCGCGGTCGTCGTTGCGGAGATGGCACCAGGCGTCCAGCCAGCGGCCGAACATGGCGTTGATGGTGATGCGGCGGACGGTGCGCTTGCCGTTCTTGTCGCGGTAGGTGATCACCACGTCGCCGCGGGATGTGACGGCCTCGGCGAGCAGGGTGAGTTCACCGTCGTTCAGACGGTCGTTGAGGCCGGCGAGCTCGCGGACCAGGGGGCTCGGCGGGGGCACGCCCTCGTCGGCGTCGGTGAGCAGGCGCGTGACGAGCTCCTCCGGCGTCACCCGGCGGGGTGCGCTGTCGGCGGCTCGGGGCCGGCCGCCACCGGCGCGGGCCGGCGAGGTGCCCGGGGGATCGGTGCGGCGACCGCGGGAGCCGTTCGAAGAGGCCGCGGACGAGGAGTGGCCGGGCGACGCCGTCGAGGACTGGCGGCCGGGCGGCGGGCCGGCCTTCTGGCGGCGCGTCGCGGGCCCCGACGACCTGCGGTCGGCCGACGGGACGATGACGGCGCCGGTGGCGTCCTCGGCGACGGGGTAGAAGCCGGCGCGGCGCAGTTCAACGAGGACGGTGTCGGGGTCCTCGGGGCTGGACAGGACGGTGGGGGCGAGCCGGGCCAGGGAGAGCTTGGCGAGGACGCGGGTGTGCAGCAGCTCGGTGGTCGTCGGCTCGTCGCCGAGAATGGCGCTGCGCAGGCCGCGGACCCGGACGTGGCCGTGGCGGCGGGCGACGTCGGTGACGAGGTAGTCCAGGGCCTGGGGCAGCGTGTGGTCGGCCATGGCGCGCAGTTCGTCGAGCAGCTCGTCGGCGGTCCAGCCGGCGTCCAACGCGGCGCGGACGGAGGCGGGGGTGAACCGCCAGGTCCCGGCGGCGCCGCGGGATTCGGGTTCGGCGGTGGCACGCAGCACCTGGGCCATCGCCGCGGTCGGTGGGCCGGAGACGACGGCGGTGAGGTCGGACTGGAGGATCAGGCTGGGCCTGGACTCGGGCAGCAGCTCGGCGCAGCGGTCGCCGAGGGCCGTCGCGGCCAAGGTGATCGCGGTGGTGAGGGCGCGGTACGACGGGAAGGTGCCGGCGGGGCCGGCGAGGTCGGCGAGGTCGGCGGTGCTGGTCAGCAGCGTCTCGCCCAGCTCGGACAGGACGTCGACCGTCACGACGCCGAGCAGCTCGGCCTCGCGGATCGTCGCCGCCATCACGGCCGTCCGCAGGGCGTCCGGGTAGCCGTCCAGCGGGAAGAACCAGTCGATGTTCTCGGCGGTCAGCCGCACCGACCGGCCGCCGTCGGCGGCGCGCAGCAGGCTCCCGCGCAGCAGGCCGGCATCGGATTCGATCGGCAGGGGCGGGGCGATGTCCCGCTCGTCGTCGAGCTCCCGGCCCGACGGGGCGTGCTCCTGGACGTACCAGGCCAGCGCGAGCGGGGCCCACTGCCGGCTCGGCGGGGCCTCCCGCCAGGCGGTGAACTCCGGTCCCGGCACGTAGCCGGCGTCGTCGTGGATCAGCAGGCCCGCGGTTGCCGTCAGATCGATCCACACCGGCAGGTCCGCCGGCGGCAGCGACAGCCGCTTGGCCAGCCGCAGCCGTTCCCGCCCGCCGATCCCGCCGCGCTTGAGCGCAGGGATCGGCACGGCCGCCGCCTCGTCGAGCAGCGCCGTGACGCTGCGCACGGCGTCCTGTGCCGCCGCCTGCGCGCTCGATCGCACCCCGGCCGGATCCACCACCGGGCGGGGGACGGCCGGCGGGCCGGTCAACGTGCGGCGGTGCTCGGTGATCCAGGCGGCGACGGCCACCTCGCGGGGCAGCTCCGCCAGACCCCGGACCGGCAGCATCAGGCCGGCGCGGACCAGCGCCCGCATCGCGGCCGCCCCGGCGCGCTGCTCCCGCTCGGCCAGTACGACGACGAACGGGAGGTCCTCGTCGACCCCCGTCCACAGGTCCGTCAGCAGCTCCCGCGCCGGCGCCGGAAGCTCGGCGACGAGGGCCGCCACCCGCACGGGATCGGCCAGCAGGCGGGCGAACAGCGTGACGAGCTCGGGCTTGCGCAGCCCGGTCGGGTCCTCGCCGAGCGCGCGCACCGCCGTCCGCACGTCCTCGACGAGGGCGGCGCTGGCGAGCCGCGTCGCGGTCTCGATCTCGGTGAACGGTTCCGACCAGTGGTGGTGCAGCGGCGACAGGAGGCGGATGACCGGCTCGCCGGTGGTGCTCCCGCCGCCTTCGGTACCGGCCGCCGCTGCCGGGGCGGGCCAGGCCAGGCCGCGGGCGAACAGGCCGTCCACCACCGCGCGCACGGCGTCGCGGGGCACGTCCAGCAACGTCGCGAGGTCGTCGACGGTCACCGGGCCCGGCAGGAGGGCGAGCGCCACGCCCACCTGCAGACTGTCCCGGTCGAGCTCGGTGAGCGCCCGGCTCAGCGAGCGGGCGTCGGTCAGCCGCTGGGCGAGCTGCTCGAAACCGCGGGGCAACGGCTCGACCAGCACGTCAGGGCGGGCACGCAGCACGGCACCCAGCTGCACCGGGCCGAGACCGGCGAGATGCGTGGCGAAAGATGGCGTGGAGGGCATCGAAACCATTGTTACCGCCGGGCCTGACGCGCCCTCCGCCAGTCGGCAGGCGTTCACACAGGGACAACACCGCCCGCGCAGAGAGCAGGACGAGCCCGGCGAAGTGGTCGCCGCACCGCCGAGGTCGTGACGCGGACGAACCGCCGGACGGCGCCTCGCCGTCACCGCTCGGGATGCCTACTACCGAGGGTGATCGCCGGGTGGCGGGGCTACGGAGGGTGGTTCGGGATCCGGCCAGTCGAGATCGGCCAGCTCGGCGATCTCGGCGGGGGGAATGCCGTGCCGGTCGGCCAGCTCGCCGATCGGCACCCCGACCTGATACTGCCGCACGATCGTCTCGACGTCCGCCCCCGGGCCGCCGCGGGCGAAGAACGGCCGGCCGCCGGAGACTCCGCTGTCGACGATCACGTCCGCCGTCGCGTATCCGGGTAGTCGGATCCGGCGGGTGTAGCCGTCCTCGCCGTAGTCCACGTGGGCGGCCACGCGGGCGACGAGGAGCGCGAACTCCGACCCGTCGGCCGGTAGGGCGGCCGGTGGCGCCGGCAGGTCTGGCGCGGTTGGCGCGGTTGGCGGGGTCGATGGGATTGGCGGGGTTGATGGGGTCGACG
>NZ_JAMPTM010000107.1 GCF_025403375.1 Frankia gtarii | reverse complement strand
GGGTGGAACGGCGGGGGCCGGGCCAATCTGCTGGGCGGCGGGCACGGCCCGGGCGGCCTGACCGCAACCGGCGAGGCGTTCGCCGCCGGGATCCTCGCCCGGCTGCCGGCACTGATGGCGCTCGGCGCGCCGAGCGTGGCCTCCTACCTGCGGCTGGTGCCGTCCCAGTGGGCCAGTGCCTACGCCTGCTGGGGGTTGGAGAACCGGGAGGCGGCGCTGCGGATGATCCCCGGGCCGCCGGCGGCCGCGGGCCGGGCGGCGAATCTGGAGATCAAGTGCTTCGACCTGGCCGCCAACCCCTACCTCGTGGCGGCCGGGCTACTCGCCGCCGGACACGCCGGCCTGGACGACGAGGCCCGGCTGCCCCCACCGATCGACGTCGACCCGGCCTCGCTCGACCCCGCCGAGCGGGCCCGACGCGGCATCGCCCGGCTGCCGACCGACCTCGGCGCGGCCGTCGCCGCCTTCACGGCCGACGACGTGCTGCGCCGCGCCTGCGGCCCGGAGCTGCACGACACCGTCGTCTCCGTCCGACGGGCGGAGATCGGCCGGTTCGTCGGTGCCGACCCGGCCGTCGTCGTCGCCGCCACCCGCTGGCGCTACTGATCGTCCGGCGACCACCCGTGCCCCGGCCCGGACCTGACTCGGGGCGTGAGATCCTGGCCGGGCGGCGTGCGGGCCGATCGCATGAAGTTCTTCGGCCCTGTGGTGGCGACCGCCCGGCGCGGCCGTTGCCACGGCTTGGTCCTCCATAGCGCTGTCCTTGTGGTGACGTTAGCCCGAACAGTCGATCGTGACCCCCGACACGTTGCTTTGGCGCGTGGGAGCATTACGCCCCCACAATGATGCGCACCCCGTTCGAGGAGGCGCGCGTGCGTAAGGTTCTGGTCGCAAACCGCAGTGAGATAGCCGTCCGCGTCTTCCGAGCCGCTCAGGAGCTGGGGCTGCGCACCGTCGCGGTGTACACCCCGGAGGACGTCTCCGCACTGCACCGGACGAAGGCGTCCGAAGCGTACGAGCTCGGCGGGCCGGGCCATCCGGTGCGGGGCTACCTCGACATCGACGCGCTGCTCACCGTGGCCAAGCAGGCGGAGGCGGACGCGCTGCACCCCGGCTACGGCTTCCTGTCGGAGTCGGCGGTGCTGGCGGAGGCGTGCGCGGCGGCGGGGGTGACCTTCGTCGGCCCGCCCCCGTCGGTGCTGCGGCTGACGGGGGACAAGGTCGCGGCGCGCAACGCGGCGATGGCGGCCGGCCTGCCGGTGCTGCGCGCATCCGCGCCGCTGCCGGACGGGGCGGGCGCGGCGCAGGCGGCCGAGGAGGTCGGGTTCCCGCTGTTCGTGAAGGCGTCCGCGGGCGGCGGCGGGCGAGGACTGCGCCGGGTGGAGCGCGCCGCGGACCTCGCCGACGCGGTGGGCAGCGCCTCCCGGGAGGCCGCGGCGGCGTTCGGCGACGGGACCGTCTTCCTGGAGCAGGCCGTGGACCGGCCCCGCCACATCGAGGTACAGGTCTTCGCTGACTCCTACGGCAACATCATCCATCTGTTCGAGCGGGACTGCTCGGTGCAGCGCCGCCATCAGAAGGTCGTCGAGATCGCCCCGGCGCCGATGCTGGACGCCGCGGTCCGGGCGAGCATCTGCGCGGACGCGGTCCGCTTCGCCCGCCACGTCGGCTACGTCAACGCCGGCACCGTCGAGTTCCTCCTCGGTGCCGACGGCCGGTACACGTTCATGGAGATGAACCCGCGTATCCAGGTCGAGCACACGGTCACCGAGGAGGTCACCGGCGTCGACATCGTCGCGGCCCAGCTGCGCATCGCCGACGGGGAGAGCCTCGCCGACCTCAACCTCGGCCAGGAGCAGATCGCGCTGCGCGGCACCGCGATCCAGTGCCGGGTCACCACGGAGGACCCGGCGGACGGCTTCCGGCCCGACACCGGGACGATCAGCTTCTACCAGTCCCCGGGCGGCCCCGGCGTCCGCCTCGACGGCGCGACCTACGCCGGCGCGGAGATCAGTCCCTACTTCGACTCGCTGTTGGTGAAGCTGACCGCGCGGGGCAGCACGCTGGAGAAGGCGGCCAGGCGGGCGCGCCGGGCGCTCAACGAGTTCCGGGTCCGCGGTGTCCGGACCAACATCGACTTCCTGGGCAGGGTGCTGACCGACCCCGACTTCCTCGCCGGCGGGGTGACGACGTCGTTCATCGACGAGCGCCCCGAGCTGCTGCTGCCCGGCCGGGGCACCGACCAGACCAGTCGGACGCTGGCCCGCCTCGCCGAGAGCACCGTCAACGGGTTCCGCCGCCCGGCGACCGCGCTGGTCGACCCGCGTATCCGGCTGCCGGAGCTGCCCCTGCTGCCCGCCGGGCAGGGAGTGCCGATCGGCGCCGGCTCGCCCGCCTGCCTCGGCGCAGGCCTCGGTTCCGGTGCCGGCGTCGGTGGTGGTGGTGGAGTCGGTCAGGGGCTGTCCGGCGCGAGCCTCGGCGGGTTCACGGTGCCCGCCGGTTCGCGGCAGCTGCTCACCGAGCTCGGTCCGGCCGGCTGGGCGGCGCGGCTGCGCGCCCAGGAGGCGCTGGCCGTCACCGACACCACGCTGCGCGATGCCCATCAGTCGCTGCTGGCGACCCGGCTGCGCAGCTTCGACATCCTGGCGGCGGCGCCGTCGTTCGCCGCCCTGACGCCGAACCTGCTCAGCCTGGAGGCGTGGGGCGGGGCGACGTACGACGTGGCGCTGCGCTTCCTGGCCGAGGACCCGTGGGAGCGGCTCGCGGCGCTGCGATCCACCGCGCCGAACCTGTGCCTGCAGATGCTGCTGCGTGGGCGCAACGCGGTCGGCTACACGCCGTATCCGGACGACGTGGTGCGGGCGTTCGTCGCCGAGGCCGCCGCGACCGGTGTCGACCTTTTCCGGATCTTCGATGCGCTCAACGACATGGAACAGATGCGCCCGGCGATCGAGGCGGTCCTGGAGACCGGCACGGCGATCGCCGAGGGCACCCTGTGCTACACCGGCGACCTGTCCGACCCCGGCGAGCAGATCTACACCCTCGACTACTACCTGCGCCTGGCCGAGCAGCTCGTCGCCGCCGGCGTGCACGTGCTGGCGATCAAGGACATGGCCGGGCTGCTGCGTCCCGCCGCGGCGGCGACGCTGGTCACCGCCCTGCGGTCGCGCTTCGACCTGCCCGTCCACCTGCACACCCACGACACCGCCGGCGGCCAGCTCGCCACCCTGCTCGCCGCGTCCGCGGCCGGGGTGGACGCCGTCGACGCCGCCGCGGCGCCGATGTCCGGTGGCACCAGCCAGGTGAACATGTCGGCCCTGGTCGCGGCGACCGACCACACCCCGCGGGCGACGGGGATCGCGCTGTCGGCGCTGTCGTCGATGGAGGCGTACTGGGAGGCGGTGCGCGACCTGTACGCGCCGTTCGAGGCGGGCCTGCGAGCGCCGACCGGGGCGGTGTACCGGCATGAGATCCCCGGCGGGCAGCTCACCAACCTGCGCCAGCAGGCGATCGCCCTGGGGCTGGGGGAGCGCTGGCCGGCCGTGCAGGAGGCGTACGCCGTCGCCAACGAGCTGCTCGGCAAGCCGATCAAGGTGACGCCGACCAGCAAGGTCGTCGGCGATCTGGCGCTGTTCCTCGTCGGCGGCGGGGTGGACGTCTCCACGCTGCGGGAGCATCCGGAGCGCTTCGACCTGCCGGCGAGCGTGCTGGGCTATCTCGCCGGGGAGCTCGGTACCCCGCCGGCCGGGTTCGCCGAGCCGTTCCGGGAGCGGGCGCTGGCCGGGCGCCATCCGGCTCCGCCCGCCATCGACCTCGACCCCGCCGACGCCGCCGAACTCGCTGTTCCCGGCGCCCGGCGCCGCTCGGCGCTGTCCCGGCTGCTGTTCCCCGGCCCGTGGAAGGACTATCTGGCCGCCGCCGACAGCTACGGCGACTCCTCGCTGGTCCCGACGGAGCCCTACCTGTACGGGCTGCGGCCCGGCGCGCCGGTGGCCGTCACGCTGGAACCCGGGGTGGAGATCATCATCGAGCTGGAGACGCTGTCCGAGCCGGACGACGCCGCCATGCGGACCCTCTACCTTCGGGTCAACGGCCAGCCCCGCCCGGTCCGGGTCCGGGACACCTCCATCACGGCGACGACGGCCGCGGCCCGACGGGCCGACCCGAGCGACGCGAACCAGGTCGGCGCCGGGTTGCCCGGCATCGTCACCTTCACCGTCGCCGCCGGGGACGCCGTCACCCAGGGCCAGAAGCTCGCGGTGGTCGAGGCGATGAAGATGGAGGCGGCGGTGACCAGCCCCCTCGCCGGCATCGTCGGCGAACTCGTCCGTGCCAGCGGCGACTCCGTCGAGGTCGGCGACCTGCTGCTCGTCATCCGCCCCTGACCGGTACGCACGACGCGTGGGGCCCGCCACGTGATCCTGGCGGCGGGTCCCACGAAGGCCGGGGGTTCGCAGGTCGAAGCTTCGGAGCTTCGGAGGTCGAGGGCCCGAAGGGCGCAGGGTTGCGCCCGGGCGTCAGGGGGCCCCGGGCGCAGCCGGGCGGGCACGGAACACCCAGGCCCGCAGCAGCAGGAACCGGATGACGGTGGACAGCAGGTTCGCCAGCACGAGGACCGTGACCTCCAGGCCGCGGCCTGGATGGCCGCTGCCCGTGTGCAGCGCCGCGAGCGAGCCGCTGGTCAGCCCCAGCCCGATGGCGAACACCACGAGGCCCTGCAGGTGGTGGCGGCCGGCCTGGGCCGCACCGGTGAGGCCGAAGGTGAGCCGCCGGTTCGCCGCCGTGTTCGCCACCGCAGTGATGAGCAGCGCCAGCAGGTTCGCCGCCTGGGCACCGGTGGCCGTCCGCAGCAGGACGAACAGCACGAGGTAGGCCAGCGTGCTGGCCACCCCGATGACCGCGAAGCGAATCAGCTGGCCCGGCAGCCCCCGTGGCACTCCCGGCACCTGCACCCCTCCCGTCGCCGCGCCGCCGCTGCCGTCCGCGCCGCCCGTGGTGGCCCCGGCTCCGGCCGCCGTGGTCAGCGGCCCTCGGCCGAACTCCCGGCGCAGCTCGACCAGCGGCAGCGCCCCGGTACCCAGGGCCCGCAGCAGCCGGACGACCCCCTTGAGGTCCGCGATCGCCGTATTGAGCACATCGACCCGGCTGTCCGGGTCGTCGATCCAGTCGACGGGCACCTCGTGGATGCGCATCCCGGTCCGCTCGGCGAGAACGAGCAGCTCGGTGTCGAAGAACCAGCCGGTGTCCTCCACCAACGGCAGCAGCGCCGCCGCGGCGTCGGCCCGGATCGCCTTGAACCCGCACTGCGCGTCGGAGAACCGGGCGGCGAGCGTGCCGCGCAGGATCAGGTTGTAGCAGCGGGAGATCACCTCCCGGCGCGGACCGCGCACCACCCGGGAGGTACGGGCGAGCCGGGTACCGATCGCGAGGTCCGAATGCCCGCTGATCAGCGGCGCGACCAGCGGCAGGAGCGCGGCGAGGTCGGTGGACAGATCGACGTCCATGTAGGCGAGCACCGGCGCGGGCGACATCGCCCAGGCGGTGTGCAGCGCCCGGCCGCGTCCCTTCGCGTCGAGGTGCACCGTGCGCACCCCGGGCAGCTCCTCCGCCAGCGCCAGCGCGATCCCGAGGGTGCCGTCGGTGCTGGCGTTGTCGGCGATCGTGAGCTGGAACGGGTAGGGGAACGAGTCCCGCAGGTGGGCGTGCAGCCTGCGCACGCAGGGGGCGAGATCGTTCTCCTCGTTGTAGACCGGGATGACGACGTCGAGCACCGGCAGCGGTCCGCCGTCGTCCTCCACTGCCGTGCTGGCGTGCGTCTGCTCCGCGGGAACGCGCTGCGCGGGGGCACCGGTTCCGGTCGCCGAGGAAGGCATCCACGTCGTCATGCTCCTCACCCTCGGTCGGCGAGCTGTGCCACCCGTGTGCCCATGCTGTGTGCCGCCTGTGAGACTCCAGCCCGAGCCCTGAGCAGGGCCCGGCATCCCCCCACCAGAGTG
This sequence comes from Frankia gtarii, assembly GCF_025403375.1. Lineage (GTDB taxonomy): Bacteria > Actinomycetota > Actinomycetes > Frankiales > Frankiaceae > Frankia > Frankia gtarii. Next base: position 14,668 of record NZ_JAMPTM010000107.1, on the reverse strand, counting down.
GCGCCCGCACCCGGACACCGCGTGGCCTGCGAGTGAGGGTAGGTGCGGTCATCGGGCAGCTGGCGGCCGGTAGATCCATCGGCGAGGTCCTTGTGGACTATCCATACCTTGAGCACGCCGATGTTCTGGCCGCGCTGGCCTACGCGGCGGCGGCGGTCAGTGAACGAGAGCTACCACTGGCCAATTCGGTGTGAAGTTCCTCATCGACGCGAATCTGTCTCCTCGCGTCGCGGTGAGGCTTCGCGAAGTTGGTTACCCGGTCAGCCACGTCATCGATGTCGGTCTGGGTACGGCAACTGACACTGAGATTGCCGGCTGGGCATCCGATAATGATCGGACAGTTGTCTCCAGCGACAGCGATTTCAGTATGATCCTCGCGCGTAGCGGTGACGCGAAGCCGTCGTTCGTCCTGCTTCGCCATCTCAACGAGCTGAGCCCGGACCAGCAGGCAGATCTTCTTCGTGCTCCGAAGGTGAGCGCCTTGTCGGGTATCTGCCGCGACGCGGCGAAAGCCTGACCGGCGACGGCCGTGCGCTCCGGGCCTGGGGAGGGCCCGGAGCACACGGCCGGTCTGGTGATGGCGACGGATCAGGTGGTGCGAGCGGTGGTGTTGGTGGCGGAGGTGCCGGTGCTCGCCCTGGGGGCGGTCAGGTCGTAGAGGGTGACCCCGCCGACGGTCTTCTCGGTGAAGTTCTCCGTCACCCAGGTGGAGATCGCCTGCGAGGAGTTGCTGCCACCGTTGGCCTGGCCGAAACCGCCGCCGCCGATGAAGTAGTGAATCTTCCCGTCGCTGACGTACTTCTTGAACTGCGCCAGCGTCGGCGACGGGTCGCTGCCGTTGAAGCCGCCGATCGGCATGACGGGTTCACGGGTCGCGAGCTGGTAACCGGCGGCGCTGTTCGAGCCCACGGCGGCCGCGACCCAGGTGTAGGAGTCGGCGTTGTCCTTGAACAGTTTCACGATGGCATCGCTGGGCTTCGCGGCGTCGAGCAGGCCGCCCATGCCGCCCCGCATGCCGCGGTCGGCGGCGAACCCGTTGCCCTGCTGGCCGGTGCCGGTGCCGCCCTGACCCGGAATGGTGCCCTGGCCGCCCGCGGTGCCGTTACCGGTGCCGCCGGGGAAGCCGCCGCCCTGGCCGCCGCCCGGGAAAGTGCCGCCCTGGCCCCCGCCCGGGAACGCGCCACCTTGGCCGCCTGGGAAGAACGTGCCCGCCTGGCCGCCGGCCTGGTTGCGGCCCGCGCCGCCCGGCTGGCCGTTCATGCGGCGCATGAAGCCGCCCGGGCCGCCGAAGCCGGCGCCGGCGGGACCGGCCGAGGGGATCGAGCCGGTGTGCGGAGACCCGGCGGTGGCCACCGCGTAGGCACCCGGCCCGAGCAGGCCGGCGACGAGCGCCACCGCGGCGACCCCGATCGAGGCCCGGCGGGGCAGCCGGACGGTGGCGAGGAAACCGATCGTCGCGATGATGCCCGCGACCAGCACGGTGTAGCGGATCCACGGGTGCCAGTCGGCGGTGCGGTGCAGCAACGTCCACGACCACGCGGTTGTCGCGGCGATCGTCGCCGCCCCGGCCACCGCGGCGGCGGGGTGGCTCCGGTGCCGCCACAGCAGCACCGCTCCCATGCCCACCAGGGCACCGACCGCCGGGGCCAGGGCCACCGTGTAGTAGGCGTGGAAGATGCCCTTCATCTGACTGAAGATGATCCCGGTGACGAGCAGCCAGCCGCCCCAGAGGGCGAACGCGGCCCGCAGCCGGTCGGTCCGCGGCGCCCGCCGAGTGATCCACAGCCCGGCGACCAGCAGGATCAGCGCGGCTGGCAGCAGCCAGGAGATCTGGCCGCCGACCTCCGAGCCGAACATCCGGGTCCAGCCGGTCGACCCCCACATGCCGCCGCCGCCCGGGCCACCGCCGCCGCCCGGAAACGGCATCCCGCCGGCGGCGCCGTTCGCCAGCCCGGCCGCGCCGCCGGTGCCGGTGCCGCCGGGCAGCGCACCGGCAGCGCCGTTCTGAAGCACGCCGCCGAAGCCGCCGCCCCGGCGGCCGCCACCGCCGCCGACGCTGCCGGTCTCGTTACCGGTGAGCCGGCCGAGCCCGTTGTAGCCGAGGGTGAGTTCCAGCAGGCTGTTGTGCTGCGAGCCGCCGATGTAGGGCCGCGACGAGTCGGGGACCAGTTCCACGATCGCGATGAACAGCCCGGCGGGGACCAGCAGCCCGAGGCCGCCGGCGAGCGTCTGGCGGACCCGGCGCCAGAACGACGTCGGTGCGCAGGCCAGGTACACCAGCGCGAAGATCGGCACGACGACCAGAGCCTGCAGCAGCTTCGTCAGGAACGCGAAGCTGACCAGCACGCCGGCCAGCACCATCCAGCGGGTGCTGGCCTGCTCCACCGCGCGCAGCGTCGCGTACGCGCCGCCGACGAGCAGGAGCACCAGCAGCGCGTCCGGGTTGTTGAACCGGAACATCAGCGCCGCCACCGGGGTGAGCGCGAGCACCGCGCCGGCGAGCAGCCCCGCCCCGGCGGACAGCTGGCGGCGCACCGTCGCGTAGAGCAGCGCGACGGAGCCGACACCCATCAGCGCCTGCGGGACGAGCAGGCTCCACGAGTTCAGGCCGAAGATGCGCGCCGAGAGCGCCATCACCCACAGGGATGCCGGCGGCTTGTCGACGGTGATCGAGTTGCCGGCGTCCGAGGAGCCGTAGAAGAACGCCTTCCAGCTCACCGAGCCCGCCTGGACCGCGGCCGAGTAGAAGGCGTTGGCCCAGCCCGAGGCGCTCAGGTCCCACAGGTACAGCACACCGGTGCCGACCAGCAGGACGATCAGCGCCGGCCGGACCCAACGCGGGTCCGGCTCCGCGGCGACGGGCGGTGCGGTGCCCTCGGCGGCGGTCCCGAGCACCGTGGGCGCGTCGTGATCCGCCGGCTGGGCGTGATCCGCCGGCTGGGCGGGGTCCGTCCTGCTCCACGGCAGCCGGCGACGGTGTCCCTGAGTGCGCCGATCCCCGGCGTGCGGGACCGGGTCGGTGAGAGTGGGCGACATGGGAATTACCCTGAGCCATCGACCTTTCGAGTCCTTGTGCTCCGCCTGTGTGCAACCTGTGAAGCTCGGCGGATGGGAGTGCTCAGGTGCGGCGGGCCGACCCGGCGAGGGCCGATTCGGCGGGGGCGGCTGGCAGGGCCGGCGGGGCGGCCGGCTCGCCCGGTGCCGACACCGCCGGGGACCAGCGGGGCAACGTGACGATGAAGGCGGTGCGGCCGGGTTGGCTGGTCGCCTCCACCTGGCCGTGGTGGGCCTCGACGACGGCCGCGACGATGGCGAGGCCGAGGCCGGTGCTTCCCGCGGCCCGGGACCGCGAGCTGTCCCCGCGGGCGAACCGTTCGAAGACCTCGGGCAGCAGTTCGGGAGGGATGCCGGGGCCGTCGTCCACGATGGCGACGGTGACCTCGGTGTCGGTGACGGACAGGCTGGCCGTCACCCGGGTTCCCGGCGGTGTGTGGGCGCGGGCGTTGGCCAGCAGATTCGCGAGGACCTGGTGCAACCGGGCCGAATCGCCGGTGACGGTGACCGGCTCCTCGGGCAGGTCGAGCGCGAAACGGTGATCGGGGGCGGCGACGTGCGCGTCGCTGACGGTGTCGACGACCATCCGGGAGATGTCGACCGGTTCGTGTTCCAACGGCCGCCCGGAATCGATCCGGGCGAGCAACAGCAGGTCCGAGACCAGCGCCGTCATCCGTGCGCTCTCCGACTCGACCCGGCTCATCGCATAGGTGACATCGGGCGGGACGGGTTCGCGGGTGCGCCGGGTGAGTTCCGCGTAGCCGCTGATCGCGGCGAGCGGGGTGCGCAGCTCGTGGCTGACGTCGGCGAGGAACTGCCGCATCCGCGTCTCGCTGGCGTGGCGGGCGGCCAGCGCCGCCCCGATGTGGCCGAGCATCCGGTTGAGCGCCGAACCCACCTGGCCGACCTCGGTCCGCGGATCGGTGTCGACCTCCGGCACGCGTACCGACAGCGCCACCTCACCCCGGTCGAGCGGCATCTCCGCGACCCGGGAGGCGGTCGCCGCGACCCGGCGCAGCGGGCGCAGCGTCACCCGGACGATGACCGTGCCGGCGATCGCCGCAGCGGCCACCCCCGCCAGGGCGACCGCGCCGGCGATGGCGGCCATCTTCGTCAGGGTCGCGTTCACCTGCTTCATCGGCAGGCCCGTGATGACGGTGGTGCCGTCCGGCTGGGTGCGGCTGAGCAGCCGGTAGTCTCCGACGTCCGCGAGACCGCGGGTGCGCGTTTCGTTGTCGCGTGGGATGGCCGCGACGGTGGTGGCCTGGTCGGCGGAGAGTACCTGCGGGGAGTCGGCCGAACCGATGTAGGCGCCGTAGATGCCGGAGTCGTCGATGACCGCGGCCAGCGTGCCGGGCTCGACCGGCCCGGTAAAGAAATGGCGGAGCAGGGTGCCGCCGCTCACGCCATACAGCGTCTGCACTGCGGATGTCGTCGCGCCGGCCGCCGCCGTGGTTGGGTTCACGGCGGAGATCACGCGCGCGGTGCTCGCCTGGGCCGTGGTGGTCCCGCTGCTGGTCGTGGCGGCGCCGGCTGTGATCGTCGTGGCGGCAGGCTGCCAGGAGGTTGTCGTGCCGGTGCCGGTGCCGGTGCCGGTGCCGGAACCCGTGCCGTAGCCGTAGCCTGGCGCGGGGACCGTGCCCGATCCGGAGCCCGATCCGTCGCCGGGGAGCTGCTGCGGCAGGGGCGTGTCGAAGAGCCGTGACGACGGGGGGCGGTCCCACCGCTTGCTCGCCTCGTACAGCCGGCGGTCGAGCTGGTCGAGCAGGACGCCGCGCAACGCCACCGCGGTGACGAACACGATCGCCAGCGACACGGTCGCGAGCAGCACCATGAGCAGGGCGAGCAGCCGCGTCCGCAACGACCAGCGGGACGGGGCGACCGACCAGCCGTGCCGGTCGTGGCGGGCGCGCCGGCGACCACCTCGACCGCCGCGTGCGTGCGGCCCGACCTGGGCGGTCGGGTCAGCGGGCTGCTCGGAGGCCATCGGTGCGTCAGCTCCGGCGGGCGTGCCGATGGCCCCCGCCCGGTCCGGCCGGGTCAGGCCGGCCGGTCCCGGCGGACTCCGGCGCGAACCGCGCCGCCCGGCCGAGGTCCGCATGGGTCTGCATCGCGCCAGCTGCGCCCAGGCCGGCAGCGGCCGCACCGGAGTCGTCGGCAACCGTGGCTGACCGGCCGCCGGTGCTGAACGCACCGGCGCGGGCCGCCGCGGATGGGAACATGGCGGAGGGGCCGCCCGCCCGAGCCGCCGGATGGTCGGCATCGGCCGGCCGCAGCACATAGCCGGCGCCGCGCATCGTGTGAATCATCGGTGCGCGGCCGGCATCGATCTTCTTGCGCAGGTAGGAGACGTACAGCTCGACGACGTTCGCCTGCCCGCCGAAGTCGTAGTTCCACACCCGGTCGAGGATCTGCGCCTTGCTGAGCACCCGGCGCGGGTTGCGCATGAAGAAACGCAGCAGCTCGAACTCGGTGGCGGTCAGGTGCACCGGGGCGCCGCCGCGCGCCACCTCGCGGCTCTCCTCGTCCATGGTCAGGTCGCCGACGACGAGCCGCGCGCCCTGCAGCGCCTCGGTGGTCCGCGCCGCGCGGCGCATCAGCCCACGCAGCCGGGCGACGAGCTCCTCCAGGCTGAACGGCTTCGTCACGTAGTCGTCACCGCCGGCGGTGAGCCCCGCCACCCGATCCTCGACGGCGTCGCGCGCGGTCAGGAACAGCACCGGGACGTCCGGGCTCTCCGCCCGCAGCCGCCGCAGCACCTCCAGCCCGTCCATGTCGGGCAGCATGATGTCGAGTACCACCGCGTCGGGGCGGAACTCGCGTGCCAGCCGCAGCGCGCCGCGCCCGTCCCCGGCGCTACGCACCTCCCACCCCTCGTAGCGCAGCGCCATCGACAGCAGCTCCGCCAGCGTCGTCTCGTCGTCCACCACGAGTACCCGCACCGGTTGCATAGGGGACAGCTTCTCCCAGATCCCTGGCCGCCACCTGAGACTCGGCTGTGAACTTCCTGTGAGCGCCCGAAGTGGGCTGGGAGTGCCCACTGATCCTCGGGTCACCACGATGGGCCTGAGCGCGGTGACCATATCGTTGCCTAGTGCATTTCGATGAAGCTTTAAGCAGATTACATCTGGTCCTGGGCGCGTCGGATCAGAGCGGATCACGGTCATCCGAGTCGTTGATGCTGCTGTGGGCGGTGGAGCGCATCACGGATGGTGTGCGGCTGAGCCGGTGGTCCGAGGTTCGCGCGGAGCTGGCGGCGGTCCTGGACGCGGGAGGGAGTGGGAACGCCGACGGATCAAGGGCACGGGACTTCCCGGTGGTCGCGCTACGTGACTCGCCGTTGTGGGAGATCCGTGCGGGGACTCCAGTGCCGCCTGCTGACAGCTCCCAGCAGCGCCGGTGGCTGGACCAGGAGGATCCTGCTATCGGTCTTTCTGAGCCTGCGTTCGATCTCCTGCGTGTCGGACGCAACCGTGAGCGATTCCTGTCGGTGCTGCGATCTTTCGTTGACAAGTCGACGAAATCATCGAACCCAGAGATCAGCTTCTGGGAGATCGAACCAGGTGTTGTGCAGATTCGCCGCGCCATCCACAAAAGATACGGCGGAAATCATCAATCTGGCATTAGCCCGTGTGCGGAGAATCCTAACATCCTGCTCTTTACGAACCCGATCAAGGGTAGAATTCACGGCTATTTTGATGGCTGGGGTGACGACGGATGCTTCCACTACACCGGAGAGGGGCAGGGTGGTGATCAGAAAATGGCGGGAAACAATCTGGCTGTGCTAAATCATCGGACGAAGGATCGCGCACTTCGTCTCTTCCATGTTATGGGAAGCGGTGTTCAGTATGTCGGCGAATTCGAGCTCGATGCTGACTTTCCGTGGTACACGAGCCGGGCGCCAGGAACGCGAGGCGGTCCGATGCGGTCGGTCATTATGTTTCGACTCCGCCCGCAGGGATCGGTGCATCTCGTTGATGCCACGATCCCGGCGAGCACTGCCACTACCAGCCGCGTTGTCTCCGTGCCGATAGAGGAATCCAGCGTCGACCAGTACGCTATGATCGGTCCGGAGAAGCCCATCACTGCTGTCCGGCGGGAAGCCAATCTCGTTCGTGATTACGCCGCATATTTGCGGTCTCTTGGCCATGATGTTTGTCGGAAGCAGATTCTTCCGCTCAATGAGCTGGGTCCTCTTTTTACGGATCTCTACGATGAAACATCGGGTGAGTTGGTAGAGGCGAAGGGGGCTGTCACGCGTGAGGCTATACGTATGGGAATTGGGCAACTCCTCGACTATCGACGTTTCATTGAGCCGGCCCCACGTCTGATCCTCCTGGTTCCCTCCGAACCGCGCCCGGATCTCCTGAACTTGTGCGCCAGCGTGGACGTCAATGTCGTGTGGAAAACAGATTCCCACCCGGTATGGGCGAGCAGTCAAGAGTCGCCGCGAGTGCGGGGATCAAAGAATTTAAATTAGCTGGATCTTGAGATAGATTGGCGGTGAAGGAGTCCATGATCGCCCCGGCGGTCGTCGAGGGGCTCGTCGTCGCCGGCAGCCGGCGGCGAGACAGCGCGTTGGACCGACTCACGCCGCGGGACGCGAGGTGCTCGGCCACATGGCGCAGGGCTGAAGCAATGCCGTCTTGATGTTTCTGCACGCCGGCGGCAGCGCCCCGGCCGGTGACAGTCGTCCTACCAGTGACGGTGGTCGCGGGGGACGGCGTCCATACCCCGGGGGTGACCTGGTCGCACCCTGGTTCCGTCCGCGTGCGGTGGGAAGACCCGGCGGGTGCCTGGGGTGCCCGCCGTCTGTGTGCTGGCCGTGGACGATCAGCGGCCGTTCCGGCTCGGCGGTGTGCGCATGGCGAGCTCCAGATCGGCACCCCACGTGTCCGTCACAGTCTGCGGCGCGACGCCGGGGTCGTGCGCGCAGCAGGGCGTTGTGCCAGAGGGCTGGTCAGGGCGCCGGTGGTCAGCGCCCGAGGATGAAGCAGCAGGCTGGCGCCGAGCCGTTCGCTACCGAGGACCGGGCCGATGCCCGTCCCGACGACCGCGAATCGCCTCCGGTCGCCGTCCGCGGGGGCGACGTCGAGCGTCTCATCGAGGCCCAGGATGAGCTCGTCGGCGATCTGGGGGCGGAGTACGACGTCCTGGGCGGTCCGGGGTTCGTGCCCGTGCTGGTCTTCGCGCATCGGGTTCTGCCGACCTGGTTCGGCGTCGTGAGTGCGGTGCTCGCGACGGTGTCGATCGGCGCGACGCTCGGCGTCGGCCTGCCGCACTCGGCCGGGCTGCTGGCCCCTGGCTGGATGCTGGCCGCCAGCGTTGTGGTCTTCCGTGCCCGGGGCAGCCAGTAATCTTCCGCGGCTGTGGGCAAGGTACGCGCGCATCCTCCGATCGTCCTAGGCCAAGCGGACCTGACCGGCGACGCCGCCTGACGAACCAGCCGACTCGGCGGGACGGCGCCTCCTGTTCGCCGACGCCGGGCCGGGCCGGATCGGAGACGACGGCGGCATCGGTTTCGGGGCCGACCGGGGATCGACGACGCTGTCCCGACCGATGTGGACAGGCCTGGCGCTGACGGGTTCGGTGGTGGCGAGTCCGGTGGCGGCGGGCCCAGCGGTGGCGGCGGAGACCGGACGCGGGGCCCGGCCGCGCTACCTCTTTCGGCGCGTTCCGCGACGGCGTCGGCCTCAGCCCGCGGTGACGATCCCGACGTCACACGGCTGCCACCCAGGTGACGGCGGGGACCCCCCGGGAGCACGCTGTGGTCTGTCGGCAGGACGACCAGGGAATCGCGCCCCAAGGGGGGGTTCACCCGCGCAAACTGGGTAGGTGCTCCGCATGGCTCGACACCGTCGTCCTCAGTCCGCCCGCCACGGCGTGCGCCCTAGCGTGGCGCGTCGGGTGGTACTGCCCACAGCCACTCTGGTCACCGCGGGGGTCGTCACAGTGGGTACTGCCTTCGCCTGTACCGGTTCCTCCGCCGTTGCCAACGCGAGCACGGGGGTGATCGTGTCGCCGGTCCGCGACGCCGAGACCGTCGTTCCTTCCACCCGCGAGGCTGACGCGATCGCCGAGGCGGTACGCACCAGCCCGTACACCGCTCAGGTCCCGGCGAACGAGTACAAGGTCGCCGGCACCGCCCTCGCGAGCAGCGACCCGAGCTGGGCGTACACCGAGCTGCACCCGACGGTCGCGGACCTCGACCGGGCGGAGGGCGTGTTGCACCGCACCGACGGCGGCTGGAAGCTAGTCCAGCTCGGTACCTACGAGGTGGGCTGCGGCGTTGCGCCGAGCGCCGTGCTCGACGACTTCGGCCTCGAGTGCCCGCCCGCGGACGCGGCAGACGCCGAAGGCGCGGACTCCGCTAGTCCCGCCTGAGCCTCCCGGGCATCTCCGCCTCCGCCTCCGCGGGGGCCGTCCGCGCCTCCTCGGGGCGCGATGGAGGATGCTGCTTGCCGGCATGGCTGCGGCCCAGCATCAGGCCGGGCCCAGGACCAGCGGGAGGCGAACCGAGTGCCCGTCACCGAACTTGATGTACGCACGGCCGACGGTGTGATGGACGTGTACCTGCACACCCCCGATGACGGCGGGGGCGCGACGCCGCCGGTCGTCGTCTTCTACCCGGACGCCGGTGGCGTCCGCCCGGTCATGCACGACATGGCCGCCCAGTTCGCCTCGCGCGGATACGCGGTAGCGCTGGTGAACTTCTTCTACCGGTCCGGCAAGATCTCGTTCGACGTGGGCAAGGTGTGGTCCGATCCTGATCTACGCGCCGAGCTGATGGCCGTGATGGGCAAGGCGGACCCGGCGTCGGTCGTTCGTGACACCGCGGCGCTGCTCGACGTGCTGGACGGGCGTTCCGACGTGCGGGCCGACAAGGTCGGCGTGGTCGGCTACTGCCGGGGCGGGCTGATGGCCTTCACCCTGGCCGGTGCGATCCCGGACCGGGTCGCGGCCGCCGCGTCGATCCACGGCGGTGGCATCGCCACCGAGGAGCCGAACAGCCCGCACCTGCGGGCCGAGGCCATCCAGGCCGCGCTCTACTTCGGCGTCGCGGCCGACGACCGGTCCTGCACGCCGGAGCAGCAGGAGCTGCTCACCACGGCGCTGGACAAGGCCGGTGCCCGCTACGAGCTGGAGCAGTACACCGCCGCCCACGGCTTCGCCGTCGCGGACAACCCCAGCCACGACGCCGCGGCCGAGCAGCGGCACTGGGAGCAGGTCACGGCGCTGTTCGCCCGGGAGCTGCCCACCGGCTGACACCGGACGCCCCTCGAGGTGCCGAGCCCGGCCCACGCCCCCACCTGGTCGCGCGGGCCGGGCCAGACGCAGCACGCCTCAGGGCGTGTAGATGATGTCCCAGAGGCGGGCGGTCATGTCCGTGCTGGTCGTGGCGAGCAGCAGGCCGAAGGGGGCGAAGGCGCAGCTCATCACGGTGCTGCTGTGCCCGGTGAGGGTCGCGATGGCCGCGCCGGTCGAGACGTCCCACAGCAGGGCGGTGTCGTCGGTGCTCGCCGTCGCCAGCAGCCGGCCGTCGGGGGAGAAGGCGCAGCTCTGGGCCGAGCCGGGCAGGGTCGCGACGGTGCTGCCGCTGCCGGCGTCGGTCAGCCGGGTCCCCTCGTTGCCGGCGGTCGCCAGCAGGCTGCCGTCGGGGGAGAAGGCGCAGCCGCCGGTGAAGTTCGTGTGCCCGGGCAGGCTCATGATGGCCTCCCCGACGGAGACGTCCCACAGCAGCGTCGACTCGGCGCCCGCGGTGACCAGCAGCCGGCCGTCGGGGGAGAAGGCGCAGCCGTAGACGGTGCCGCGGTGGCCGTTGAAGGTGGCGATGTTCTTGCCGGTCGACGAGCCCCACAGCCGCACGGTGCGGTCGGTGCCGGTGGTCGCGAGCAGGGCCCCGTCGGGGGAGAAGGCGCAGCCGTAGACCGGGCCGCGGTGACCGGTCAGCGTCACCGTCTGGCGGCCGGTGGCGACGTCCCAGATCCGGGCGGTCTTGTCGCTACCGGTGGTGGCCAGCAGTTTGCCGTCGGGGGAGAACGCGCAGCCGTGCACGACCAGGCTCTTGCGCCCGCTGAGCGTCGTCGCCACGCGGCCGGTGGCGACGTCCCACAGCCGGGTGCCGTCCTTGCTGGTGGTGGCGAGCAGCCCGCCGTCGGGGGAGAAGGCGGCGGAGGTGACGTCGCGCTCGTGGCCCGTGAGCGTCGCCCGCGCGGTGACCTCCACGTGCAGCGACGGGCGGCTGCTGCGTTCGAAGCCGCGCAGGTCCGCGGCGCCCGGCGAACCCAGCGGCGCGGGCCCGGACGGCAGGATGGTCGCGATCCAGTCGGCGTCACGGACCGGCGTGCCGGGCTCGGCGTGGGTGTGGATGAGGCTGCCCGGCGCCTCGACGGCCAGGTCGAACAGGGTGCCGTCGGTGAGCCGGACGCGGGCCAGCACGGCGCCCGAGTCGAAGCGTTCCCCCGGTTCGACCAGCCAGCGAACCATCGTCGCCCGCCCGCCGGGGATGTCCCAGCGGGCCGGCTGCAACACGGGATTCGGCCGCGCGGCGGTGGTCCGCCGGGTCGACACCGACGACGCCCAGGCCGCCGCGCCGAGCACCACCGCGAGCTCCGGGTCGACCGGGGAGAACAGCTGCTGGCCGGGCCAGTCGGTGCCGACCCCGAGCCGTCCCTCCAGCACGTCGGTGACCACCGGGATGCGCGAGCTGCCGCCGACGAGGAGTACCCCGCCGAGCTTGTCCGGCCCGTACCCGGCGGTCTCCAGCAGGTGCTGGCAGCAGGCCATCGTGCGGGCCAGGGTCGGCGAGGCGAGCTGGGTGAGCCGGTCGCGTCGCATGCTGACCAGCAGGCCCGCCGGGCTGAACACGTCCTCGACGACCGCGATGTCGCTGAGTTGATGCTTGACCGCGCGGGCGAAGTCGAGCAGCTCGTGGCGGGTGCGGCTGGCCGTGGTCTGGTACATGTCGCCGTTGCCCGGCGGGTTGAGCAGCGGTTCCAGCCCCGGACCGTAGAGGCCGAGGATCTCGTCGAACAGGATCTGGTCGAGGTCACGCCCACCGCAGTCGTGCAGCGCCGCGTGCGCGATCATCTCGTGCCGGCCGTTCTCGCCGACCGAGACCAACGCGCCCTCGAACGTCCCGCCGCCCAGGTCGTAGACGAGCATCAGCGAACCGGGCTCGGGCTCGGCGCTGACCAGCGGTGACCAGGCCGCGGCGACCGGCTCGGCGAGCAGGTCGACGTCGACGAAGCCGGCGGCCTCCGCCGCCGCGATCATGACCCGGCGCAGTGGGCCGGCCGGGTCGTAGCTCGCCGGCACGGTGACGACGGCCCGGGTCAGCGACTGCCCGTCGAGCTGCTGTTCCGCCTCCGCCTTCAGGGCGCCGAGCACGGTGGTGACCAGCACGTGGGCCGGGTAGCCGCGGCCATCGAGGGGCACGGCGCCGTCGCGGGCCAGGTCACGTTTGATCTCGCCGCGGTAGGCGGCGGGCCAGATGCGCTTGCGGCGTTCGGCGAGGGTGCCGACGATCAGGTTGCCCCCGTCGGCGAACACCGAGGCCGGCCAGCTCACCGAGCCGCTGGCGGGTTCCCGGACCGGTTCGATGCGGCCTTCGACGGCAAGAGCCGCCCGGGCACTGCAGGTACCGTAGTCGATCGCGAGGATCGGCTCGCCCACGGCACCCCCTGTCCACGATTCCGGTGGGCAGATCGTAGCGGCGCCGACCGGGGCACCGTCGACACCCTCGCCAAACAGCAGGAAAACGGGACTGACCGTCCGTATCTGGTTGCCGCCCGTGGTTGCGTTGCGCGGTGGACTATCGTGCGCGCGGTGCCTTGGCAGTGGTGCGCGGGGCTGCTGCGGGGTGCTGGCGGCGCGGCGCCGAGCGATGCCCGGACGTAGTGGCGGACTGCCGGTCTCCCCCGAAACGACCGGCAGTCCGCGGAACCGCGCCGGCGCGCCCCCGATTCGGCAACTGGCCGTCTCGTCCCCCCGACGAACTGGCCCGACCCGTCGCACCGGCGTGATCCCTGGACTCATCGTGCGGGATGTCGACGGCGCCCGCCATCCCCGATTCATCGGGGGAAAAGCGCCGGCGCAAGCCGTCGAAGTCTGGTTTCCCGCTGGTTTCCCGCCGCTGTCACCGGCCCGGTCGGGAAATCCACCGGGCGGGGTGCCAGGCAGGCCGGCGCAGGTCGAGGGCCGCGCCGGCCAGCACCGAGATCTGCTGCGCGACCAGCCGGCCGAGGTCGGCGGCGAGGCCGTCCGGCAGCGCCGAACCCTCGCCGGGGACGGCCTGTAGTCGTGCCACCACGGGCCCGACCTGGAGAACACTCACATGCCCGGCACCCGGCGGGTCGTCTCCCGCACCTGCGAGCGGCGGGGTGGCCGGTAGTTCGGGCAGCTCCCGGGCGAGTTCGCCGGCCCGGCGCGGGCTCGGCAGCAGCCAGCGCGTGTCGTCGAGTCGGTAAAGCTCCGCGTCGGGCGTACCCAGCCAGATGGCCCGGCCCTGATGCACCGTCCGGCCGCCGGAGGGTGCGGCCGCGGCGTCGGGCGGCCTGATCCGGCACATCCCGGGTGGCAGCGCCGCTGCGTCGAGGAAGGAGGCGAGGAATGCCGCCCGCAGTCGGTCCGCCCGCCTCCGGTCCCCCTCCTGCGCGCCGCCGCCCATCCTGACGAGGGTGTGGGCGCGGGAGACGTCGGGCAATCCCACGAAAACCGGGGGATGCGACAGGGCGGAGCGGCGCTTAGTCGAAGCCGAGTTCGCGGGCCCAGATCGCGGCGGCGGTGCTCGGAGGGATCGTCGGCGGGGCGTCGGGATGGCTGGCGATGTACTTGGCCCGCACCGTGCGCAGGTAGTCGGCGACGACGCTGGCCTTGACGTTCATCGCCCGGGCCGCCTCCTTGTGGGACAGGCCCCGGCATCCGACGAGGACCATCACCTCGGCCTCCCGCGGCGAGGGCCGGTGCAGCCGGCGGCGGCGGCGGGCGGCGTCGAAGATCCGGGCGAGCCGGCCGTGCGCGTCGGGTGCGGACAGACCCCACTCGGCGCACAGCTCGTCGAGATGATCCCCCTGGGCGAGGCCACGCAGCAGGTTGCGTTCGTCGGCGTCGATCTCGTCGCGGGAAAGCGGGCGCCGCTGCGCGTCCTCCAGCAGGAAACCGGCGAGCCGGGCGGAGACGTGGTAGCTGCCGGTGGCCACGGCGGTCACCGCGGCCACGAACTGCTGCGCCGGCGCCGTCTTGTCGACGAACCCGCGGGCCTGCGCGGCGATCGCGTCGAGTACCTCGTCGGGGGTCGCCACCCCTGACGTCGTCAGGACCGACAGGCCGCGGGTGTGCAGGTCGGCCACGGCCGCGGCGCCGGAGATCCCGGGCAGGTGCAGGTCGCAGACGACGACGCCGGGCGCGGCGCTGCGGTCGAACGCCTCGAGGCTCGGGGCCGGCGCGAGGACCGAGAACCCGGCGCCGACGAAGCGGGCGGCCAGCGACTCGGTGGAGATCGGATGATCCTCGATGATCGCCACCGAGACCGCTAGGCGCTCGGGGCTCACCGCGGGCCCGCCTGCTCGGACGCGGGAGACGGCGTCCCGCCATCGGACGGGATGGGCGGGAC
>NZ_JAMPTM010000106.1 GCF_025403375.1 Frankia gtarii | reverse complement strand
GATCTGCGACACGTCCGGTCGCCGTCCGTAGGCGCCGGCGTCCGACCGACGTCAGTTGCTGTCAGGTACTCCGCACCCCGCGGCGGATATGGCAGGTTGTGGACGGATCGTGAACCCCCGGCCACGCATAACCTGGCGGTTGGCCGCGCGGGTGGCGCCGTCCGATCGGACGCTGCGCACCGCCGCCTGCCGCAACGGCGTGGATCTGGGCACGGGGGGATCTCGATGAGTGCTGTCACGATGCTGCCCAAAGGCGCGAACGTCGGCGTTCCCACCGGGGTGGTCCGGGCGGTGGTGCGCTCCGGCTCGGCGCTGCCCCTCGACGTCTGCGCGGTGCTGCTGACCGGCGCCGGAACGGTCCGCTCGGACGACGACTTCGTCTTCTTCAACCAGCCACGGCATCGCAGCGGGGCCGTCGAGGTCGCCGCCGACGACGACGGCGGGACGCTGACCGTGGCACTCGCGGCGGTCGAACCGGACATCACCTCGGTGGTGCTCGCCGGCTCCGTCGACGACGGCACGTTCGCCGGCCTCGGCGGGCTGCTCATCCAGGTCGTCGACGACGCGGGCAGGCTCGTCGCGGAGTTCCGCCCGGACTCGACCGAGCCGGTGGCCACGATGGTCTTCGGTGAGCTGTACCGGCGCGGGACCGGCTGGAAGTTCCGCGCGGTCGGTCAGGGGTGGAGCAGCGGGCTCGCCGGGCTCGCCCGCAGCTACGGCATCTCCGTCGACGAACCCGACGAACCCGAATCCGTCCTCCCGGCGTCCACGGTTCCCCGGCCGGCACCGGTTCCCGACCCGGGACCCGCGCGGCCCGCGGACTGGTACCCCGACCCGGAGGCGCCCGGACGCCTGCGCTGGTGGGACGGCGCGACCTGGACGACTCACAGCCGGCCGCCGCTGGTCGACACCGCGACGGCATGCGGCCGGTGCGGGGACCGGAAACGCCGCCGCCCGTTCGCCGGCCGCCCGGCGCCGTGCGCCACCTGCGACGAGGAGATCCGCCGGCTGCTGTGGGACTGGCAGCACAAGGTCACGCAGGTCATCGGCGCGACCCCCGGCATCCCCGGCGCGCCTGGGCCGGCGGCCGTGGAGGCGCTGTGGGCGGAGCTGAGGTTCCACGCCGTGCCGCGGGCTGCGGGCGAGGCGGTCTTCCGCTCCGCCGGGCTCGGCCATCTTCAGCGCATCGTGACCTTCGCCTTCGGCGACGGGGTCATCGAGGACAGCGAGGTCGCGTTCTTCGAAAATGAGGCGCGCCGGCTGGGCCTGCACGATCCGGCCGTCGAGGAGATGCGCCGCCGGCTGCGCCGGGGGCTGGAGCTCTCCCGGATCCGCGGCGGCCAGCTCCCCCGGGTGCAGTCCGCCACGCTGCACCTCGAGCTCGACGAGTTCGTCCACCTGGACGTCGGGACGGTCCAGGTCCGCCAACTTGCCAGCGGTCCCCGGGAGACCCCGGGACGGCTCGTCGCCAGCAGCCGCAAGCTGCGCTTCCTCGGCCGGACCGGCGGCGGCAACGAGATCGCCTGGCAGAAGATCGTCGAGGTGACGGCGGGTCATGCCAGCGTGGACATCTCCGCGACGACGAGCCGGGGCGGTGGCAGGTACCGGGTCGACGATCCGGACTATGTCGCCGCGGTGCTGTCCGGTGCGCTACGGGTGGCCCGGCGCCTGGTGATCGCACCCGGGGCCCGAGACAGCCGCGCCGTCCCCCAGGCGGTGAAGGCCGAGGTCTGGCAGCGCGACGGCGGCGCCTGCGTCCAGTGCCGGGCCACCGAATACCTGGAGTTCGACCACATCATCCCGCACAGCCGCGGCGGCGCGACGAGCGTGACCAATCTCCAGCTCCTGTGCCGCCGCTGCAACCAGGAAAAAGGCGCCCGGATCTGACAGCCCGGACGACGTCGGAATCGGCCCACGGACCGGCCGGACCCGCCAACCGTCGTGGTCTCCGCCGGGGGCGCCGGTCACTCGTTGCGAACGGACTCCGGCCCGGTGATCCGCCGCAGCAGCGGCAGGGTCGAGGCGATGACGGCGAGGGACGCGGCGAGCCCGCCGACGACAAGCAGGTAGTACCCGACTCCGGGTGGTTGGAGGGTCTCGTACAGCTGGCCGCGGAGGAACAGGTGGGCACAGAGCAGGCCGGCACCGACCGACACCGCGGCGGTGACCAGCAACGGGACGGCGGTCTCAACAATGATCACGTGGCGGAGCAGCCCGAGCGGGGCGCCGGTGAGCCGGAGCAGGCTGAACGGTCGTCTGCGTTCGGCCAGCCCGCCCGCGACGCTGACAGCCAGGCTGCACCCGGCGATGGGCAGGCTGCTGAGAATCACCACGGCGGCCAGCCGCCGGTAGTTGTCGAGGTCTCTCGAGACGTAGGCCTTGATCTCGCTGATCGTCTGCGGCGGGAGGCCCCGAGGCAGGTCCCGGACCAGAATGGTCCGCGCGCGTTCGATCGCGACCGTCGATCCGTTCGTCTCGACGGCGACCGTGTCGATCGGGAGGGTCCGCAGTCGCGTGGCGGAGACGTCGGCGGCCGGCCAGGTGGTGCCGGACATCGATGACGTGTCGACGACTCCGCCGCCGAAGGCGGGGTCCATCGCCACGGTGTCCGCGCCGGCCGGGCACCGACCCAGCGCCGGGGTGGCCCGCAGCTCGTCGCAGGCGACCAGGAAGGGGCCGCGGTCAGCATCGTGCTCGGAGCCGTCGTGGACCACCGTCACCCCGGCGACGCCGGATATCGAGGTCAGCCTGGCCGTTGTTCCGGCGAGGATCGTGGTCGGCCTGACCCGCTCATGTGGCCCCCAGTAGCGGTCGACCACGGTAGCGGCGGAGGCACTCGTCTCGGCGGTACTGCCGCCGTTGTAGGCGAGGATCGTGGTGATCACCGCGACCGCCCCGGTCCCCACGAACACCGCGAGGACGAGCCCGCTGATCGCGCGGAAGCAGGCCTGCGGGTTGTCGGCGAGTCGCCGCGCGGCGATGAGGGTGGCGGGCCGCCGGGCACGCCAGACCATCAGCCGGGAACCGACCATGGTCAGCCACGGCCCGGCGATGACCAGCCCGGTCATGACGAGGAGCACCCCGGTCAGGAACGCGATGGCCTCGGTTCCGGTTCCGGTGCCGCTGGTGGCACCGATGTCGTGGACGTAGGCGAAGGAGCCCAGCTCGCCGAGGCCGGCCAGCAGCGGGATCACCCGCCAGGCGCGGGGCGGCCGTGGGGTGGTCCGCCGGCTGACCCCGAGCGGAGAGGTGTTCACCCGGCGCAGCGCGACGCGGGCAGCCACCGCGGCCGCGACCGGGATGCCGAGCACGACGAGCAGCACGTTGGCCGGGCTCAGGGAGAGATCGCTGGTGAAGAAGGGCGAGCCGGTGAAGGGGATCGTCGCCAGCACCGGGCGCAGCGCGAAGAAGAGGGCGAAGCCGAGCGCGACCCCGGCGACGGCGGCGACGCTCGACTCGACGGTGGACAGCACGGAGATCTGCCGAGGGGTCGCCCCGATCAGGCGCATCGCGGCAAACCGCTGCTCGCGGCGCGCGGCGGACAGCCGGGTCGCACCGCCGATGAAGATCAGCACCGGGAACAGCAGCGCGGCGACCACCACCGACAGGATGAGCGTGATCCCGTTGGCGTTGATCCCGATTCCGAGCACGCACTCGCCGACGCAGCTGCTGGGCGCCGTGGTGCTGATGCCGAACACCTGCCGGGCGTCCTCCCGATGGGACAGCTCGGCGACCGGGCCGCCGATGACGATGATCAGGGAGTTCGGCGCCGGCAGCGCCGCGGACCCGATCGTCCCGACCTGCCGACCAGGGAAGCGGGCATCGAGCTGGATGTCCGGGGTGTCCCGCAGCAGTTTCGCCAATGCCGGCGACGCGTAGAACTGCCCTGGCGCGGGCAGCCTGGCGAGGCCCGGTGGGACGGGCGAGTCCGGGCCGGTGGCGGCGACGTCGAGCCGTGCGATCTGCCGACCCTGGTAGTAGTCGGCGCGCAGGAGCCACCACAACGGATCCCGGGCGGCCCTCGCGGCCCTGGCGGCGGCCGAGCCCGTCACCTTGGTCGACGTCGTCGACGCGGCCGAGTCGGCGGACGCGATCGACCCGGTGGCCGCGGCCGGGGCGTTCGAGCCGGGGTAAGCAGTCTCCAGCCAGGCGAAACGGCTGTTCTGGTGGTTCACGGCGTTGATGCCGGCGAGGGCGGTGAGCAGCAGGGTCACCCCGATGGCGACCGCGATCGCGATGAGGGTCAGGCGGGCGACGGCCTCCCGCCCGCCTGAGATCGTCAGCCGCAGTCCGAGGCGGATCACGCGGGGGTCCGAGCGGTGAAGGCCACCGCGCCGTCCCGAACGATGATCTCGTGGTCGGCGTAGGCGGCCACCCGCGGATCGTGGGTGACCAGCACGACGGTCGTCTGATGATCGCGAGCCGAGGCGACCAGCAGCTCCATGACCTGCTCCCCGGCGAGCGAGTCCAACGATCCGGTCGGCTCGTCGGCAAACAGCACCGACGGGCGTCCGACGAGGCCGCGGGCCAGCGCGATGCGCTGGGCCTGCCCACCGGAGAGCTCCCCGCAGCGGCGCCCCTGCAGACCGTCCAGGTCCAGCCGATCGAACCAGCTCCGGGCCCTCTCCAGCGCCTCGGCCCGGCGCACGCCGGCCAGCAGCAGTGGCAGCGCGACGTTCTCCTCGGCGCTCAGTTCCGGGACGAGCTGCCCGAACTGGAACACGAATCCGAACTGGTCGCGGCGCAGGGCGCTGCGTTCGCCCTCGGACATGGTGTCGATGCGGCGACCGGCGAAGTGAACCTCTCCCGAGTTCGGGGTGAGGATGCCGGCCAGGCAGTGCAGCAGTGTCGACTTGCCCGATCCGCTCGGCCCCATCACGGCCAGGATCTCGCCGCTGGCCACGGACATGGTGGCGGCGCGCAACGCGGGTGTCTGCCCGAAGAGGACAGACACCTCCCGCGCCTCGAGCAGGCCCCGGGCCTGGTCGCCCCCGGCGGTGGACGGCGCCGGGTTCACCGGCCGACCTCCCTGGCAAGCGCGTCGAGCCGGGCGGTGGTCAGATCGATCCAGCGCAGATCGGCCTCGAGGTGGAACAGCCCGTGATCGGCCAGCAGCGCGTCGACCAGGCTGCCGCCCCGACGCAACTCGGTCAGCTCCCGCATCCGCCGCATGTGCTCGGCGCGCTGGGTGTCCAGGTAACGCTCGGCCGGTCGCCCGGACATCAGCGCCAGGACGACCTTCACGAACAGCACCGTCTGCAGGTGCGGCTCGGCGGCCACCGGCTCGGTCAGCCAGGTCTCGATCTCGCTGACGCCCTGCTCGGTGATGACGTACCGCTTGCGATCGGGGCCGGCACCCGGCTCCGCCTCGGCCGCGACCACGCTGCCGTCGCGGGCGAGGCGGGACAGCGTCGCGTAGACCTGGCCGAAGGGCAGCGGCTTGCCCCGCCCGAAGAAGGTGTCGTACTCGCGCTTGAGGTCGTATCCATGGCTCGGCTCACGCTCGAGTAGCCCCAGCAGGGTCAACGGAACACTCATACTCACGGAGTATACATCGAGTGTATACCTGCGAATAGTAGTACCGCAGCAACGCGACCCGGGGGCTCGGAGGCGGCCACCGGTCCGAGCCCGGACCGCGGGCCGCCAAGCGCGGCCCGCCGGTGGGCGTCAGCGCATCATCAGGGTGCCGCCGTCGACCGGGAAGATCTGGCCGGTCATGAAGCGGGCGCCGTCGCTGGCGAGGAAGGCGAGCACGGGGACGAAGTCGCGCTGGACGTCGCCGAGCTTCCCACCGATCGGGATCTGCCGCTGGAGGTCGGCGTCGTGCGCGGCGAGCTGCTCGGCGGTCATCGAGGCGCGGGTCCGCTCGTACATCGGCGTCGCGATCGCGGGGGCGATCGCGTTCACGGTGATGCCGTGGCCGGCCCATTCGACGGCGACGGTGCGGGTCCAGGCGACGACGGCGCCCTTGCTCGCGGCGTAGGCGGCCTTGTTCGGGTAGCCGATCACGCCGGCGGCGGAGGCGAAGTTGATGATCTGGCCGCCGTGCTCCCGCAGGTGCGTGAACGCGGCCTGGTTGGTGAGCAGGGTGCCGGTGGCGTTGACCGCGAGAATCTTGTTCCAGTGGTCGAGGGAAAGCTCGGCGGCCGGCGCGGCGGGCGCGATGCCCGCGGCGTGGATGAGGACGTCCAGGCCGCCGAGGTGCGCGACGGCCTTCGCCACCGCGGTGTCGACCGAGTCCTTGTCGGTGACGTCGCACGGCACGAAGCGGGCCCCGGCCTGCGCGGCGATCCGCTCGCCCGGGTCGGTGGTGATGTCGAGGGAGACGACCTCCGCGCCGAGGCCGGGCAGCGTCTGCACGAGCCCCGCGCCCATGCCGCTGGCCCCGCCTGTGATCACGATGCGCCGTGCGTCAAGCCTTACCGCTGCCATGAGACCGTCTCCCGCGTCCGTCCTGAGCCGTCGTCCGGTCACGCGGCCGCCTGGTCCGACGCACAGCCCGGCCAGCGACACATCCCGGACGTTTCCTCTGGACGCTACTCCGTGCACCGATACGCCCGCACACCTCGGACGCCCCCGGACGCAGGTGACGGCCGCCTCCCCGGGCCCGGCGGGTCGGCGGCCCGGCGGGTCAGGGGTCAGGGGGTCAGGGGCGCTCGCGCCCGCCTGCGGCGAGCTGGGCGAAGTAGTGGGCGAACATCTTGGTGCCCCCGGCGGCCTGGATCCAGTCGTAGTGCTCGTTCGGCGCGTGGTAGCCGTGGCTGGGCAGGCTGAGGCCGAGCAGGATCACGGGAGCCTTCAGATAGCGGTCCATGGTGAGCACCGAGCCGATCGAGCCGCCCTCGCGGACGAACGCGGGGGTGACGCCGAAGGCGTATTCGACGGCGGCGCGGGCGGCGTCGGCATGCGGGCCGGTGTGGGGGCCGAGGTAGGCGGGCAGGGCGGCTTCGAGCTCGACGCGGGCGTCGGGATGGCGGCGCTGGATGAAGTCGCGAACCAGTTCGAACACGGCGTGCGGTTCCTGGTGGGGGACGATGCGGGAACTGAGTTTCACCCCGGCGCGCGGCGGGATGACGGTCTTCACCCCCGGGCCGGTGTAGCCGCCGGTGAAGCCGTGCACCTCGAACGTCGGTTCACCCATGATCCGCGCGAGGACGGAGCGGATGTCGGTGGTGCGCATCGAGGTCAGGCCGTGCATCGCCATGAACGCGGCGACGTCGAAGCCGGACGCGACGAAGCTGTCGATCTCGACGTCGGTCACCGGGACGACGGCGTCGGCGAAGCCGGGGATGAGGACGCGCCCGGTCGCCGGATCCAGGCATTCGGCGACGATCTGGGCGAGTTCGGCCAGCGGGTTGCGGGCCGGGCCGCCGGTGAGGCCGGAGTGGGTGTCGTTGGTGCCGGTCTCGATGGTCACCTCGAAGGTGACCAGGCCGCGCAGGCCGTAGTCGATGGCGGGCCGGTCGGCGGCGATCCAGACCGTGTCGGAGACGAGGACGGAGTCGGTGGCCAGCCGCGGCAGCTCCTGGCGGACGAAGGCCTCGAAGTTGGGGCTGCCGATCTCCTCCTCCAGTTCCCAGACGAAGGCGATGTTGACCGGCAGCTCGCGGGCGATCACGTACTGGGCGGCCTGCAACGCGGTGAGGGCGGGGCCCTTGTCGTCGGTGCTGCCGCGACCGGTGTAACGGTCCCCGGAGATGGTCAGGCGGAACGGCTCGGTGTCCCACTGCGCCGGGTCGGCGGGCTGGACGTCGAGATGGTTGTAGATCGTGACGGTGGGACAGTCGGGACCGGCGATGTGCTCGCCGTGGACGACGGGATTGCCGGGCGTGGGCACGATCCGGGCGGCGAGGCCGGCGTCCGTCAGCAGCGTCGCGGCGAGGTCGGCCGTGCGCCCGATGTCGGGCTGGTGGGCGGGATCGGCGCTGACGCCGGGAATCCCGACGAGGCGGGTGAGCCGATCGGTGAACTCGGGGCGGCGGGCAGCGAGGTAGTCATCGAGCTGAGCGAGAACGTCGGCCACGACGTGGATCGTACGTACACCGCGAGGTTCGGCCGGATGCCGCGCGGTTCGTGGGCGATCCGCGCAGATGGGCCGACCCCGGTGCGGGTTGATGGCCGCCGGCGGGGCACGGGACCAGGATGCGTGTCGCCATCGTCGGAGCATCCGGCAACATCGGTTTTCATCTGGTCCGCGAGCTGGAGGCCGACCCTCGGGTCGAGGAGATCGTCGCGATCGCCCGCCGCCCGCCGCCCGGTCCGCGCCGCGGCAAGATCCGCTGGCTGGCGCTCGACATCTCCCGCCCCGGGGCCTTCGGTGAGCTGGAGAAGGCGTTCCGCGGCTGCGTGTCGGTCGTGCACCTGGCCTGGCTGATCCAGCCCGAGCGGGCGGCGGTCGTCACGGAGGCCACCAACGTCGCGGGCAGCGAACGCGTGTTCGCGGCGGCGCTGGCCACCGGGGTCCCGACGCTCGTGTACGCGTCGTCAGTTGGCGCCTACCGCCCTCGGGAGTCCGACCGGCCGGTCAGCGAGAACTGGCCGACCACGGGGATCGAGACGTCGCCGTACAGCGTCCAGAAGGCCACCGTGGAACGTCTGCTGGACAGCCTCGAAGCCGATCATCCGGGGATCAGGGTGGCCCGGCTGCGTCCGGCGATCGTGCTGTCCGCCGCCGCCGCGCAGTCTCAGGCCCGGTACTTCCTCGGCCCGCTGGCGCCGCCGGGCCTGCTGCGCCTCCTCGGCGCCGGCGAGGGTCGGCTGCCGGTCGTCCCCACCGTGCGCGGGTTGACGTTCCAGGTGGTGCACTCCCGCGATGCCGCCGCCGCCTTCGCGGCCGCCGCCACCGGTACGCAGGCCCGCGGCGCCTACAACATCGCCGTGAACCCGCCGATCACCCCGCAGACGCTGCCCGACATGCTCGGCGGGCGCGGTGTCGCACTGCCGCCGGCGCTGGTGCGTGCCGCGGTCGGCGCCGCCTACCGGGCCCGGCTGGCACCGGTCAGCCCCGGCTGGATCGACCTCGCCCGCGGCGTGCCGATCATGGATACGGGCCGGGCTCGCCGGGAGCTCGACTGGGCCCCCTCCGTCGAAACCGGCACGATCCTGCGTGAATGGCTCGTCGGCGTCAGCACGGGCCGGGGCGACGAGACGCCGGTCCTGCGGGGCGCCGCCGGCTGGCTCGATCACGCCCGCGGCGCCCGCCGGGCCCTGTCCGGCCGCAGCGGCGGCAGGATCTGAGGCCCGCCTGCCACCCGGACGCGCGGCCGGGGGGCGGCGGTCTGGGTGGCAGGCGGGGTCCACCTGTGGCGCGGCTACCTGCGGCGCAGGGTGTCGCGGGCCCGGTCGACCAGTGACGCGAACGGGCCGACCGCCCACTGGGCGAGGGGGGAACCCACCGTGCTCGGGTGGGGGTGGGTCGGCGCCAGGCTCTCGACCGCGCGTAGCTGCCTGCCGAGCTTGCGCCGCTCGTCCGCGTTGGTGGCCGCCCGCACCGCCGAGAACTCCTCGAGTTCCTCGCGCGCGGCGTGATCGGACACCGCCTGTTCGAGTGCCGCGATCTGCCGCTCGAAGTCCGGGCCGGTGACGTCCAGCTTCTCGAGTCCGGACAGGGCCTTCGCCGCCTGCTCCTCCTCGCGGTTGCGGGCCTTCACGACGTCGGGGCCGGCCGACCGGCGCGACACCGGCCGCAGGACCATCTCCTCGCCCGTCTCGTGCACGGCGAGTAGCTTCCGCAGCTCGTCGAACGCCTTCCTGCGGTGCTCGCCACGCTGCTCACGAACCTCCGTGAACAGCTCGCGGATCCGCGCGTGCTGCGCGAGCAGAATTCCCACGATGTCGTCCTCGGGCAGCTTCGCCGCCTGCGCGCGCTCCCGCTCCGCCAGCTTGCTCGCCATGCCAGGCCTCCGTCTCGCTCCGGGATGAGCCGACCGTCGTCGTCCGGGATGGACCAGGGCCACCCCGGTGGCCGCCGGCCGGCGACCATCGCGGCCGGCCCGGCCAGGGCCGACGGGTCAGCGCTACCCGATCCCGCGGGCACAACACGCACCCGCCCGGCACGAGTGACGGCGGCGCAGCGACGACCGCCCCTTGCGCAGCTCCGGTAATTGTGACGTACTTGTCAGAAAGTCGGGATTTCTGCCCGGAGTGAACCGGCCGTCGTCCCCGAGGAGGATCACATGCTGCCCGCCAACGCCCAGATCGTCTCAGTAGACGATCACGTGATCGAGCACCCACGCGTCTGGCTCGATCGCATGCCCGCGAAGTACCAGGACGTCTGCCCGCGCATCGAACGCGCCGAGGACGGCAACGACTGGTGGATCTACGAGGGCCGCCGCGCCGGCAACTTCGCCCTCAACGCGGTCGCCGGCAAGAGCCCGAAGGACTACGGTCTGGACCCCCGCAGCTACGACGACATGTTACCGGGCTGCTACCGCATCTCCGACCGGCTGCGGGACATGGACGAGGAAGGTATCCACGCGCAGCTCTGTTTCCCGAACTTCGCCGGCTTCGCCGGTAGCGTCCTCGCCGCCTCGCAGGACCTGGCGCTGGCCACCGAGACCGTGCGGGCGTACAACGACTTCATCCTCGACGAGTGGTGCGCCGCCGCGCCCGACCGGCAGATCCCGCTGATGATGGTGCCCTACTGGGACGTCGAGGCCGCCGCCGCCGAGATCCGGCGGACCGCCGCCAAGGGCGCGC
Organism: Frankia gtarii; assembly: GCF_025403375.1. GTDB lineage: Bacteria > Actinomycetota > Actinomycetes > Frankiales > Frankiaceae > Frankia > Frankia gtarii. The sequence continues at coordinate 10,038 of NZ_JAMPTM010000106.1, read as the reverse complement.
GCAGCATCACCTTCCCCGAACTGCCCGACCGCCTCGGCCTGCCGTCCTGGCACACCACCCACTGGGACCCGGTGCTCGCCGCCGCCAGCGAGACCGGCCTGCCGATCTGCCTGCACTTCGGCTCCGGCGGGTCGCCGCAGTGCTCCCCCGAGGCGGCCACGACCAACTTCACCGTCGCGATCTCGTTGTTCGGCCTGAACTCCATGTCGGCGACCTCCGAGCTGCTGCTCTCCCCCGTCTTCCACCGCTTCCCGCAGATCAAGATCGCGCTGTCCGAGGGCGGCATCGGCTGGATGCCGTACATGCTCGAGCGCATCGACTACGTGTGGGAGCGTCACCGCTGGTACAACGACGTCAACACCGAGGTGCGGCCCAGCGAGCTGTTCCGCGACCACATCTACGGGTGCTTCATCGTCGACGAGGCCGGCATCGAGGCACGCCACCGCATCGGCGTCGACAACATCATGTTCGAAAGTGACTACCCGCACTCCGACAGCAACTGGCCGAACACCCGCAAGCTGCTCGCCGAGGCGCTGATCAACGTCCCCGACGACGAGGCCCTGCGGATGGTCGAGACCAACGCGCGGACGCTCTACAACTTCCCCCGCACCTCCTGACGTCCCCCCGCACCTCCTGACGGTTCGCCCCGGGGCGGGCCGGCGGTGACGGACGTTGGCCCGCTGCCGCCGGCCCCCTGTTCTCCTCTCACTCCCCGTCGTGCGTATTTCCTCGTCGCGCGTCTCCTTCGTCGCGCGTCTCCTTCGTCGTGCGCAGCCTCCCGCCCGGTGCGGCGACTGGCACCATTGCCCCCTGACAATGCGTGGGACCGGCCACAGCGGGCCGCTCCGCCCGCCAGCCGCGCCGAAAGGTCCTGGCCACGCTCCTGGCGTCGACGGCGTGAAGGACGTCCCACCGCGGTGGGCCAGGGGCCGGACGTATCCGGGATGTCTGTCCGCGCGGCGAGGGAAATCGGCTTGCGAGTTTCGTGTCGACGACGGCAACGTGCGCGCCGCGCCCCGGTGACGCACGCTGCCGGCCCGGCCATCGATTCCTCCCGCGCGGTTCGCGGCACCAGGAGATAAGGCGAACCGATGAGCAGGAAGATGTTCTCCAACCAGGAGATCAGCGACTTCGTCGACGAGTTCCGAGCCAATGGCGGCCGGCCCGCGGGCCAGTACGCGGGATACACGCTGCTGCTGCTGACCAGCGGCGTGGAGGCCGACGGGACGTCGCACGTGAGCCCGCTGAACTTCTACGCCGACGCCGACCGGTACTTCGTCTACGCCGTCAACCCCGGCGTTGACGAGCACCCGCGCTGGCTGCACGACCTGCGCGCCGACCCGCAGGCCACCATCGAGGTCGAGGGCCGGACGTTGCGGGTCACCGCCGAGGAGATCCACGGAGCAAAGCGCGACGAGATGTACGCCCGCCAGGCCGCCCGCTACCCGCAGTTCACCGAGCATCAGGCGGCCGTGACCCGCCTCATCCCCGTCGTCGAACTCGTGCCCAACGCCAGTTCCTGATCAACGGCGTACTCCCCACCCGCGCGCCGGGGGCACGCCCCCCGGCCGCAACTCCGACGATCATGGTGTTCCGCGGAACCGGACCAGCATTCGCTTCGGAATCACTCGGCTAGTGGCTCGCGGCGAGCAGGACGGCACCCAGGACGAACACGGCCGACGACAACGCGTAGCGAGCGACGAACTGCCAGCTGCGGGCGGTGTGTCCCGACGCGGCGGTGATCGAGCGCAGCTCCACATACGGTCCGGGCGCGCGCAGGAACCAGCCGGTGACCAGCACCTCCTCGTCCACAAAGGCGTCGGCCCCGGTCAGTCCGAAGAAGGTCCGCGCGCCGGGGAACGGCTGGAGGTAGACGATCGGGATGATGCCGCTGTCGTCGGCGAGGACGAAGTCCGGGGAGGCGACGTAGCCGCCCCGCCCGACGATCCGGCCCCGCAGGCTGACGGGCATGGCGCCGACCGGTCCGGCGTCGAGGCGTTCGAGCAGGCTCGCGGCCTCGTCCACCGGTTCGGGCGCGCCCAGCGGGCTGCGCAGCGCCGCGCGGACGACCAGCAGCAGGCCGCCGGCGGCGACCAGCGCCGCGACCGTCCGCGGGCCACCGAGGTCCGGGTCGTGGCGGACCGCCGTGACGGCCGCGAGCAGGCACGCCCAGCCACCGAGGTGGACCGGGAGCTCGATCAGGAAACGGCCCCACGCCGCGGACCGCTCCCCCGGGCGCGGCGCCGCGGCGGCACGCAGCGCCGCCCAGTGCGTCGGGGCGCCCGGCAGGCCGCTGCGTTCGAGGGCGGCGATGCGGTGCACGACGAGTGGATGGGTGGCGAACAGTTCCTGCCAGCGGGCCCACGGGCTGGTGTTCTCCCAGCGCATCGCCGCGGCCACCCGCTCGGGCGGCAGTCCCGGGCCGAGCAGTCCCGGGCCGAGCAGTCCCGGGCCGAGCAGTCCCGCGGCGGGCAGTCCGCCCGGTCCGGCGATCCCCAGCGCGCCGGTCGAACGCATCCGCCCGGCTCGGCGGGCGAGGCGGCGGGCTTCGCGGTTGTCGTCGTCCGCACGCAACGCGGCGATCCGTGCGGCCCGCTCGCGGCCCACCTCGTCGACGCCGTAGGCGATGCGGACCAGCGCGGAGCACAGCGCGTCGCCGTCCCCGGTGGCGCGGCAGGAGGCGTGGTCGGCGCCGCGTTCCCGCGCGCGGGCGAAGCCGAGCAGCGCCAGCCGCGAGACGAGGTAGGCGACGAAGGCCAGCAGCCGGTTGACGTCGTTGTCGCCCGACCGGTCGGCGCCGCGCCCGCCGGCCGTCGCGTAGTAGAAGACCATCGGGATCAGGCTGGCCACGGTCATCACGGCGACGTCCCGGTGCGCGACGTGGCCGAGCTCGTGCGCCACGACCGCCTCGACCTCGCGCTCGTCGAGACGGTCCAGCAGCCCGCGGGAGACCCACACCCGGCTGTCGCGGCGGGTGCGGCCGAAGGTGAACGCGTTCGGTTCGCCGTCGTCGACGATGCCGAGGCGGACCAGGGGCAGGCCGGCGGCCTGGCACTGCCGCGCGACGATCGCGGCCACGGGCTCGTCGCCGCGGTACCCGTCGGCGGTGCGGGCGAGCTCCGTCGCCGGCACGAGCCAGGTGATGATCCACGGCGCAACCAGGTACTGGACGGCGACGATGGCCGCCCCGCCCGCCATCGCCCAGGTGAAGGGCACCGGCGAGAGCACAGCCACCAGCCAGCAGGCCAGGACCAGGATGCCACCCAGAACGCACAGCACGGCCAGTAGCCGACGCCGAACATACCCCTGCACGAGAATTCCCCGTCCCCTCCGAGATCGGCCAGAAAGCCGAAACCGCTCCCAATGGTAGGGACATCGGGAAGAGAAGGGCGTCGTTCACACACGCTCCTCACATGCGCGGTGTGGTGTTCTGCAGGCGGTTCCCTCGTCGGGCTCCGCCGCGGCAGACCAGGCACCGCGGCGACGTCAGGCCAGCCGTGTCCCTGTTCCCTTCCCGGAAAGAGCCCTCGATGCGGTCGAAGTCCCACCGGCGGATCCGTGGCCGTGAACCCGTCGCCGCCAAGGTCCCCGAGATCACGGCCCTGTTCTGGGTCATCAAAGTTCTCACCACCGGGATGGGGGAGGCCACCGCGGACTTTCTCGCCGGGGTGAACCTGGTGCTCGCGGCGGCCATCGGCGTGTTCGGCTTCGCCGGGGCGCTCTGGCTGCAGTTGCGGACCCAGCGTTACCAGGCGCCCGTCTACTGGTTCGCCGTGGTGATGCTCGCCGTCTTCGGCACGATGGCCGCGGACGGGCCGCCGATCGGCCACCTCGGCTCGGCGATCTTCTACGCCCTCGTCCTCGCCGCCGTGCTGTACCGGTGGCGCCGCAGCGAGGGCACGCTGTCGATCCACAGCATCGTCACCAGCCGCCGGGAGACGTACTACTGGGCCACCGTGCTCGCGACCTTCGCCCTCGGCACCGCCCTCGGGGACGTGACGGCGAGCACGCTGCACCTGGGCTTCCTGCCGTCCGGTCTGATGTTCGCGGCGATCATCGCCGTGCCGGCGATCGCCCGGTGGCGGTTCGGGCTGGGTGAGGTCGCCGCGTTCTGGCTGGCCTACATCGTCACCCGCCCGCTCGGCGCCTCGTTCGCCGACTGGCTCGGCAAGCCGCACGACCGCAGCGGGGTCGGCCTCGGCGACGGGGTCGTCAGCGCCGCCGCCACCGTCGTGATCGTGGCGCTCGTCGGCTACGTCACGATCACCCGCCGGGACATCCAACGCGGCGGCGAGCTTCCGCCCGCGGTCATCGCGCAGCCCATGCAGCGGGACGCCCCGCAGGGCCGCGCGCTGCGGTAGTACGGTCCCGCGCGGTGATGGTTCGGCTTCACGCTCTTCACATCATCGTCCCGGCAAGGTGGGTGACGGTGGATCGCCGCCCAGGTGAGAGGGGCCTGTCGTGTCCAGCGACGTCGCGCTGAACATTCTCGATCCGTCGTCGATCGTGTCATCCGTCGGCCTGCTCGGCCTGATGGTCGTCATCTTCGCGGAGACGGGACTGTTCGTCGGATTCTTCCTGCCGGGCGATTCGCTGCTGTTTCTCGCCGGCGCCTTCTGCGCGGGCGACGCGGCGGCGGCCGGGCCTCATCTGCACCTGCCCACCGTGCTGCTCGGTGCCTGCGTCGCGGCGGTCGCGGGCGCGCAGACCGGATATCTCATCGGCCGCCGCGCCGGGCCGCGGCTGTTCGACCGGCCGAACTCCCGGCTCTTCCGGCAGGAATACGTCGAGCGGGCCCGCGGGGTCCTCGACAGGTACGGATTCGGGAAGGCCGTCGTGCTCGCCCGGTTCGTACCGGTCGTCCGGACGTTCCTGAACCCGCTGGCCGGCGTCGTGCGGATGCCGGTGCGGGTGTTCACGACCTTCAACCTGATCGGTGGTCTGTTGTGGGCCGCCGGGGTGACACTGCTCGGCTACGCGCTGGGGCGGACCATCCCCATCGAGCGCTACATGATCCCGATCTCCCTGGCGATCGTGCTGCTCTCGGCCATACCAGTGCTGCGCGAATACCTCGCCCACCGACGGGCGCGCACCGGGCAGGCGCCGGGGGAGGCCGCATCGTCCTCACCTGAGCGGTGATCTAACATGCTGCCGGTCAGGCTCGGTCCCCACGCGGCAGCGAGCGACGCAGCCGGGTCGGGAACGCTCGCCGTCCCGCCCGGCCTCCCACCGTGCGGGCGTGCCGCCGCACCCGGACCACCAAGGACATCCATCACGTGAGCGCGATCAGCGTCGGGCAGGCCGTCGTCCTCGGCATCGTCGAGGGACTGACCGAGTTCCTCCCGATCTCCTCCACCGGCCACCTCAAGATCACCGAGGGGCTGATGAACATCGAGGTGGACGACAAGGCCGTCGTCGGCTTCACCGCCGTCATCCAGGTCGGCGCGATCGCGGCGGTCCTCGTCTACTTCTTCGCCGACATCCGCCGCTTCGTCACCGCCTGGGGCCGCGGCCTGGTCAACCCGGCGGCGCGGCAGAACCACGACTACACCTTCACCTGGTGGGTCATCTACGCGACGATCCCCGTCGTCCTCGTCGGACTGGCCGCCAAACCACTCATCGACGGGCCGCTCGCCTCGCTGTGGGTCGTCGCCGCGTCCCTGCTCGCCGGCAGTGCGCTGATGTGGTACGCCGACCAGCACGGCCGGCACAAACGCGGCGAGGACGACATCTCCCTGCCCGACGCCATGATCGTCGGAACGTCGCAGATCCTCGCTCTGCTCTTCCCGGGCTTCTCGCGATCCGGCGCGACGATCTCCACCGGGCTCCTGCGCGACCTCGACCGGGTCGGCGCCACCCGGTTGTCGTTCTTCCTGTCCATCCCGGCGCTGACCGGTGCCGGACTGTACGAGCTGAAGGACGCCGTCGGCGGCGGTGTCTCGGCACTGCCCCTCGCGGTGGGCACCGTGGTCTCCTTCGTCGTCGCGTACGCCTCCATCGCGTGGCTGCTCAAGTACGTCGCCCGGCACAACTTCAACGCCTTCATCCTCTACCGCATCGCCCTCGCCGGCGTTCTCGCCGGGCTGCTCGTCAGCGGGGCGATCGACGCCTGACCCCGGCCGGGATGATTTCCGGCCGGGGTACCGGGTAGGACGCCGCCACGATCAGCCGCACACGAAACGGGTGAGGTGACGTGACGTGATCGAGTCGGGTGCCAACGTCGAGCGCATGCGTCACTTCGTCGAGCAGGTGCAGGGCCAGGGCAGGGCCGATCTCGTCGCGGAGCTGGTGCACGCCGACTTCCGCAATCACACCGCGGGCCCGACGCAGAGCCCCGACCGAGACGGTGTGCGCACCGCCACCGAGGCTCTGCATGCGGCGTTCTCCGATTTCCAGGTCGAGCTTCTCCACTGCATCGGCGAGGGAGACCTCGTCTCCACCCACAAGATTTTCCGCGGCCGACACACCGGCGAATGGTTCGGCGTGCCCCCGTCCGGTAAGCCGGTCGAATTCGTCGTCATGGACCTCACCCGCTACCGGGACGGGCTGATGTTCGAACACTGGTCCCTCGCCGACGCGCTGACGCTGCTGCAACAGACCGGCGCGCTCGGCTGATTCCGTCCGGCGCCGCGGATGCGCCGGCGAAAAACCGGATGCGGCTGCATTCCTGCCTCATGCCCGGTGGCGGTTCGGGGCCGCGAAGCGCCTACCTCCCGCCCACGCCAATGGGCGGTGGATGGAAACCTGCGTTCCGCTGACACCTGGGCATCCCACCTCTTCGAGGGCTCGGTCGTCGGCCACCGTAATTGCCGATCCACCCCCGTCCCGGCGACAACGGCCAGGCCGGCAACCTCATTTCTACACGACGTAGAAGGTGGGCCGCGCAACAATTCACGCCCCACAGTCAACCCAAGGTGATTATCGCCACGATCCAAGTGGCGGTGGGCGGTGGAAAATCGATCGCAGAGGCGGCCACAGCGTGGATGCGGACTCCGGGAATGCGCCGGAGCCCACCCAGAGCGAAGTAGGTGAGCGGAGACGGATCGTGACCACCGACGGCGCCCGACCCGGGCCTGCCGGCGAACCGGAGCACCCCGGGCCGGACCGCACGCCGTGACGCCGGCCCAGGCCCAGGCCCAGGCCGAGACGCACCGGCACCGGCCGCCAGCACCGCCGCGGTCGGCATGATCGTGGCTGCCCGCCACCGCCTCCCCGAGGTGGGAATCAGCCCCCCGGTGTAGCCCGGCCGCCACCGAGGTTTCCGCCGGGTCCGCCTCGGTCACCACCACCGCGCCGCCTGCGCCGCGCAGGCCTGCGGACCGACGCGTTCGACAACCGCGTGGCCGGCCCTGCCCCCGCCGGCGGCGCGACCGGCCCGCCACCGTCCGCGACGCTGACCCGATCGGCCCACGTAGCCCAGCCCCGGCGGTGCGTGGCCCGGCACCGCGACGCGGGGCACTCGGGCGGGCCCACCCGGGGCGGGGCGGCTCGAGGCAGCCCGGCCCGGGCAGCCCAGCCCGGGCAGGCCGCCGTCACCCCCATTCCACCACCGAGTCCCGAAGGTGGGCCATGACCGTCCTCGACGACAGCACCGCACCCGACCTCGTCGGGCCACCGAACTCCCACGGCCCGCGCCGTGACCCCGCGCCCTTACTGCCCGACCCCGAGCCGGTGCGCATCCTCGGCACACCGGCGGCGAAGACGTTCGACGCCGAGCTGCAGCGCGAGCTGTACCGCCGGCTGGTCCTCGGCCGCCGTTTCAACCAGCAGGCCACGACGTTGACCCGGCAAGGCCGGCTCGCCGTGTACCCGGCGTCCACCGGCCAGGAGGCCTGCCAGATCACCGCGTCGATGGTGCTGCGGAAGCAGGACTGGCTGTTCCCGAGCTACCGCGACACCCTCGCGGTGGTCGCCCGGGGCGTCCGGCCGTTGGACGCGCTGACGCTGATGCGCGGGCACGCCCACAGCGGCTACGACTCCTACGAGCACCGGATCGCGCCGCTGTCGACGCCGCTGGCCACCCAGGCGCCCCACGCGGTGGGCCTGGCCCACGCCGCCCGTCTGCGCGCGGCGGCGGATCCCGAGGCGGCCGAGGAGCTGGTCGCGCTCGCCCTGGTCGGTGACGGCGGCACCAGCGAGGGCGACTTCCACGAGGCGCTGAACTTCGCCGGGGTGCTGGGCGCGCCGGTGGTGTTCCTGGTCCAGAACAACGGCTACGCGATCTCCGTGCCGCTGGCCAGCCAGTCCGCGGCGCCGACGCTCGCCCACAAGGCGGTCGGCTACGGCATCGTCGGCCGTCTGGTCGACGGCAACGACGCGCTGGCGATGCACAGCGTCCTGTCCGCGGCGGTCGAACACGCCCGGTCGGGACGCGGGCCGGTGCTCGTCGAGGCCATCACCTACCGGTTGGACGCGCACACCAACGCCGACGACGCGACCCGCTACCGCAGCGCGGCCGAAGTCGACGCCTGGCGGGCCCGCGACCCGTTGACGCTGCTGGAACGGCATCTACGCGCCGCCGGGCTGCTCGACGACGCGGGTGTGGCCGCCACCGCTCGGGCGGCCGAGGAGCTCGCCACCGAGATCCGCACCCAGTTCGACAACCCGCCGGATCCCGACCCCGACTCCCTGTTCACCCACGTCTACGCCACGCCGACCAGCCAGCTGCGCGAGCAGGCCGCGGAGCTCGCGGCACGCCTCGACGCGGACGCCGACGCCGCCGCCGACGACGCCGAGGACGAGGCCCGATGAGCACGACCATGGTGGCGGCCCTCAACACGGCGCTGCGCGACTCGATGCGCGCGGACGCCAACGTCCACGTCCTCGGCGAGGACGTCGGCGCGCTCGGCGGGGTGTTCCGGGTCACCGACGGGCTGGCCGCCGAGTTCGGGGCGCAGCGCTGCCTGGACACACCGCTGGCCGAGGCGGGCATCCTCGGCACCGCCGTCGGCATGGCGATGTACGGGCTGCGGCCGGTCGTGGAGATGCAGTTCGACGCCTTCGCCTATCCGGCGTTCGAGCAGGTCTTCTCGCACGTGGCGAAGATGCGTAACCGCACGGGCGGGCGGATGGGCCTGCCGATCACCATCCGGGTGCCCTATGGCGGCGGCGTCGGCGGCGTGGAGCATCACAGCGACTCCAGCGAGGCGTACTACGCGCATACCCCCGGCCTGCACGTCGTCACCCCGGCCACCGTCGCCGACAGCTACGGGCTGCTGCGTTCGGCGATCGCCTCCGACGACCCCGTGGTCTTCCTGGAACCGAAGCGGCTCTACTGGTCGGCAGCAGACTTCTCGCCGGCCGAAATCTCGACGGCCGCCCAGGTGCCGCCGATCGGCCGGGCCATGGTGCGCCGACCGGGCACCTCCGCGACCCTGCTGACCTACGGCCCGTCGCTGCCCGTCTGCCTGGAGGCGGCGGCCGCCGCGCGGTCGGAAGGCTGGGATCTCGCGGTCGTCGACCTGCGCTCGCTGGTGCCGTTCGACGACGAGACGGTCTGCGCGGCGGTGCGCGCCACCGGCCGCGCCGTCGTCGTCCACGAGGCCGCGGGCTTCGCCGGCGTCGGCGCGGAGATCGCCGCCCGGGTCACCGAGCGGTGCTTCCACCATCTCGCCGCGCCCGTGCTGCGGGTCACCGGCTACGACATCCCCTATCCCCCACCCATGCTCGAAAAGCACCACCTGCCCAGCGTCGACCGCATCCTCGACGCCGTCGCCCGACTCCAGTGGGAGCAGTGAGCCCGTGGCCGCGGTACGCGCCTTCGCCCTTCCCGATCTCGGCGAGGGTCTGACCTCCGCCGAAGTGGTCCGCTGGTTCGTCGACGTCGGGGACGTCATCACCGTCGACCAGCCCGTCGCCGAGGTGGAGACGGCCAAGGCCGTCGTCGAGGTCCCCTGCCCCTACGCCGGGGTCGTCACCTCACTGGCCGGCCCCGCCGGCACCGGCGTCCCCGTCGGCGCCGCGCTGATCACGGTCGCCGTCGACGAGCCGGCACCGGTCGCCTCGGCCGCCGGTTCCGGTTCTGGCTCGGGGTCGGGG
>NZ_JAMPTM010000105.1 GCF_025403375.1 Frankia gtarii | reverse complement strand
GTCTCGGTCGGTGGCGCGGTCCTGCCCGACGACGCGGACGATGTTCGCGCGCTGGTCGAGGTCGCGGACCGCGCCCTGTACGTCGCCAAGGAGGCGGGCCGGAACCGGGTCGCGATCGGTCCGGAGGGGATGACACCGGAGGGGCGGGCCCCGGCCGCGGCGCCGGCGCCCGCTCGGCCGGCTTCGCCTCGTCCGCGACCGGCCGGACTGGCGGCGGTCGGTCGTCCGGCAGTCGGTCTGCCGGCGTTCGGTCTCTCCGCGCTCGACTCCGTGCCATCCCGTCGTCTGCCGAGGGAAGGGGCCGCCGGCGATCGTTCCGCGGCCGGCGGGGCCGCGGTTGACCCACTGGGCATCGGCCCGCCCATGCTCCTGCGGGCAGCCGTTGATCCGTTCGGATCGGTGCCCCCGCTCCGGCCGAGTGGACCATTTGGTGCACTCGGCGCGTCCGCGTCCGCGTCCGGGTGGGGCGGGTGGTGGGCCGGTGACGACGGCGAACAGGCCCGATCGGGCCATGCAACCAGCGTCGATCCGGGCGGCACGCCGGCCTCGTCCACCGAGCCCGTGGCGGCAGACGTGGCCGCCTCGGCGGTCGCCACCGCGGTGGCCGCGGTACTGGCCGCGGAGCCGCATGAGCTGGCCGGGCGCCTACCCGACGGCATCGAATGCCTGCGCCGAATCGCCGAGCAGGTCGATGCCTGCCACGCACCGCGAGCGGACGGCCGAGCGGTGGGGCGCTGGCTTGCCGAGGTCCTCACCGTGCTCGGCCATGCCGCCGTGACGCGGCACCGGGCCCGCCTGGCAGGGCGGCTGCACAACGTGGGCAAGATCCTCCTTCCGCCGCATGTGCTGGCCCGACCGGGCCCCCTGGATGCCGAGGAGTGGCGGCTGATCCGGATGCACCCGCTGATGGGCGCGAACCTACTGGCCCAGGTGCCGGGTCTGCAGATCGAGGCAGAGATCATCGCCCAGCAGCGGGAGTGGTTCGGCGGGGGTGGCTACCCCAACGGGATCGCCGGGTCCGGGATCCGAATCGAGGCACGAGCCCTGGCGGTCTGCACGGCCTGGGCGGCGATGCGCGGTGGGCGAGGTGGGCGGGATCCCCTGAGCGGGCCAGCCGCCCGCGAGCAGCTGCGGATGGGGCGCGCCACCCAGTTCGACCCGGTGGTCGTCGACGTCTTTCTCGCCCTGGAGTCGGACCGGCGAGTCGGACTGCCCCATCCGGGCGACCGACTTATGACCACCCCGGCCGCGCGGGCGGCCGACCGGCCGGTGCTGGACTCGCCCGGCCGCACGCCGGTGTCCCGACTGTGAGGTTGACCGAGCACGACTTCCCTTCGACTTCTTCGCCGACAGCGCGGTGGGCCGATGCCGGCCTGGCATCGGCTGGCCCGGCAGCGGGTAGTTCTTTCCCGATGGGTCCGAGAGCAACCGCTCCGGGCGCTTGGTCAGATACTCACCGTAACTATTTGGGCCAGTAGTGCGGTTCCGGTACGGCGCGGCGTGTCCGCGCTCGGTCCCGAAAGTGGTGGCTGATACCTGCCCGGAAAGAGGGGGAGTGACGGATAGAGCCGCAACACCGATACTTTGACGCTCCAGTACCTGGCATGTGTCGGATCGGTCGTGCTCCGCCAGACCGCGAAGAGGACGCGGCGAACCCGAGCTCGGGGGAGGTACCGGAATCGACCCAGGCGGGTGGGGCGTTGCGAACGGAGGTACGCAATCATGCGGACAGCGGCACGAGGGGGAATCACCGTCCGGTCCGCCTGATACCGACTCCGCAACGTCCGTAGTAGCGATCCCGACGGGACGTTTTCACCGGTACGGGGGCTGTCCGTACCCAAGAAAGGTCACGAGAGAGGGGCGTCCGTGCGAACGCTCGAACCCATCGGCCTCGACCTCGACACGATCGAGGTGGACAAGCTTGCCAAGGGCATCACCCTGAGCCTGTTGATCCCGGCCCGCGGCCCGGAGGCGGCTCGGACCCTCGGCGAGATCATCGCGCAGAACCGGCAGCGGTGGATGCAGGAACGCAGTGTTCTGGACGAGATCGGCGTCGTCGTCGATCCGTCTTCGGACGGGGACGAGCACGACCTGGTGCGCATCGCGACGGATGCGGGTGCGAGCTGGGTCGTCCGCGGGCATTCCGTCCTGCAACGACATGCCGGCAGGGAGGAGACGGCGACCGGCGGGAAGGCCGGCGCCATGCGTAGCCTCGCCTACCTTGCGTTCGGCAATCGGCTCATCTTCCACGACGCCGATCTCGAAAGTTACGATCCGTACACAGTGGGGGTGCTCGCCGCGGCGACGACGGCTGGGAATGCTCCGCTTTTTGTGAACGGAAGTTCGCGCAGGGTGACGGGCGACGGTCAGCCTGGCGGGCGTACCACCGAGATGCTGCGATCGTTGTTGTCGAAGCAGCTTGCCCGGTATGTGCCGTCCATCACGCGGACTATCCAACCCCTGATCGGGGAGTTCGTCATCGACGCGGATGTCTTCGCGGCGCTGGCCTTCTCGCGCGGGTATGGCGTGGAGACCTCGCTGAAGGTTCTGGCCCTCGACCTGCTCGACTACTCGGACAGTCTGCAGGTCGAGCTGCCGATCAAGTATCAGGTCGGCCAGCATTACCACAGCCTCGTGAAACAGTTCCATGAGATTAGTTTCACAATCGATGTCCTGGAGGCATACTTCCAGCGGCGCCGGGTCGATCCGCATGTCGCCATCTGGCAGATCGCGGACAACTACGACCTGCTATTCCCGGGCCGCACCTACGCACTGCACCGACCGCCGGGTTACGACGAGGCGGATTTCATCCCGCGCATGGGCTTCTACCAGCCGCTGGCCACGGCACCGGCATATCAGGCCCGGCTTCCGGAGATCAAGAGTGCCCGCCGGGTCGCCCTGGACGCATTGGAACGCCGGATGCGCGCGTCGGCCTGACCAATCCGCCCCGGCCGAGCCGAGTGGCCCGGTCGGGGCGCCTCACCCGGCCGGGCGGGGCCGGCAGGCCTGGGCGAACACGTCGGTCATCTGCCGGTCGAACAGGTCGGCGGGATCACCGAGGGCCGGCGGGAGGTGGCCGAAGGTTTCCAGCGACAGGAAGCCGTGCAGCTGGGTCCAGGCCGTCAGGCACACCGTCATGCCAGCGGGGCCGATCGGCACTGCGTGGTCAGCTGCCCAGGCCCGCAGCCTGGCCTGCATCGTCGGGGTGAGCCCGGCGCCGACCTGGCCGGTGTCGACCAGCCCGGCCTCGATCGCCTCCGTCATACAGCGGAAAAGCACGGCCACCGAGCGCTTCAGCTCCGCGGCCACCCGGTTGTCGACGGACCTGCCTTCCGGCACCCGCGGACCGAAGATCAACCTGTACTCGACCGGGTGGTTCAGTGCCCAGTGACGGTGCGCCCGGGTGACGTCCAGCCACCGACCCAGGTGGTCGTGCGGATCGCCGGCCGCGAAGGCCGCCTCCAGGGCGTCGGCCAGCGAGGCGAAGCCGTCGGCCGTCAGCTCCTCAAGCAGGACCTCTCGGCTGTCCACATAGCGGTACAGGGCCGAGGGGGCCATGCCCATCGCGCGCGCCACCCCCCGAAGGGACAGCGCGGCGGGACCGAGCTCCGCCAGCTGGGCGTGCGCGGTGCGCTTGATCTCCTCGAGGGTGGCGCGCCGTAGCCGTTCTCGGCGCGGGACTGGACTACTCACGGCGGTCATGGTCGATCTCGCGGTGAACGCTGTCAACTACGCGTCAACCCGGTCTTGACGAGAACATCGTTCGCGAACACTGTTCTCTGCAGGGTTACCCCATCTGCGGAGGAAACCATGTTTTCGTCCCTCGTGGCGCTGGTGACGCGCCGTCCCCGCCTGGTGTTGGTCCTCACGGTTGTCCTCCTGCTCGGCGGCGGCGTCCTGGCGAGCACGGCCTTCGGTAAGCTGCAGACCGCGGGCTTCGACGACCCGGCGTCGGAGTCCAGCCGGGCGGCCGATGTGATGGACGCCCGCTTTCACGGCCGTCCAAACGTGCTCCTTCTCGTCACCGCCCGGCGGGGGGATGTCGACGACGCGACAGTCGCCGCCGCGGGCCGGTCCGTGGCGGCCGATCTCGCCGCCCAGCCGGGCGCCCGCGACGTCGTGTCCTACTGGACCGGCGGGGGGCCGTCGCTGCGCTCCCGAGACGGTCGATCGGCGCTGGTCGTGGCCAGCGTGCGGGACGATGACGAGGCCTCGGACATCGTCGATCGCTACGAGTCGGGGAAACGCTGGCCCGACCCGGTGACCGTCCGACCGGGTGGTCGGGCGACGGTGGGCGAGGACATCGGCCACCAGGTCTCCGCCGACCTCGCCGTGGCCGAGTCGATCGCCATCCCCATCACCCTGGTGCTGCTGGTGATGGCGTTCGCCGGCGTCGTCGCCGCGCTGCTGCCGCTGGGCATCGGACTGCTCGGCATCGTCGGTGGCTTCGCGACCCTGTCCGTGATCGGCGGGCTCACCGATGTGTCGATCTTCGCTGTGAACCTCGCGACGGCGATGGGCCTCGGTCTCGGCATCGACTACTCCCTGTTGATGGTCAGCCGGTTCCGCGAGGAGCTGGCGGCCGGTCGTGAGCGCGCCGACGCGGTGGCGGTGACCGTTCACGCCGCCGGTCGGACCATCCTGTTCAGCGGTGCCACGGTGATCGTGGCGTTGGCGGTGATGCTGCTGTTCCCGCCGTACTTCCTGAAGTCCATGGCGTATGCGGGCATCGGGGTGACGCTGGTGGCGGTCGTGGCGGCGATCGTGTCGCTGCCGGCGCTGCTGATGCTGCTCGGGGAGCGGGTGAACTCCTGGCAGGTGGGTGGCCTGATCGGACTGGTCCGCCGACGCCGGACAAGCCGGCCGGAGCGGGTGGGGGTGCCCGGTGCGGACGGGGGGGCAGCGACCGGGGCGCAGAAGGCGGGTGAATCCCCGTTCTGGCGACGGGTGGCGGCGACGGTGATGCGCCGCCCCGTGCTCACCGGGCTGCCGGTGGTCGTGGTGCTGTTCGTGCTCGGGTCGCCGTTTCTGCACGTGGACTTCGGGACGCCGGACGACCGGGTGCTCCAGCCCGGCTCGGCGTCGAGCCGGGTGGTCGGGGACGCGCTGCGCGAGGACTTCGCGGCTGACCTCGGCGGTGCGATGGAGGTCGTCGTGCAGGCCGCCGGAACGGGGCCGGTCGACCGGTCGGCGCTGGCCGCCTACACGGCGACGCTGTCGCGGCTGCCCGACGTGGCCCGCGTGGACAGTGCGCTGGGAACCTACGTGCAGGGCCGGCGCGCCGTACCCCCCGGTCCGGCCAGCAGCCGCTTCGCGGCCGCCGGCGCGGATTCGCTGCAGGTGGTGGCCTCGGTGGACTATGCGTCGGGTCGCGCGCAGGATCTTGTCCGGGCCGCCCGCGCGGTGCCGTCGCCCCCCGGCACCAGCGCCCTGATCGGCGGGGCGCCCGCCGTCCTGGTGGACGGCAAGAACACGGTCGCTGACCGGCTTCCTCTCGCACTCGGCCTGATCGCGCTGGCCACCTTCGTCCTGCTGTTCCTGTTCACCGGCAGCGTGCTGCTACCGGTGAAGGCGATCGTGCTCAACGGCCTGGCCATGTGCGCGGTGTTCGGCGCATCCGTGTGGATCTTCAGTGACGGGCACCTCGCGGGACTGCTCGACTTCACCCCAGGCCCGCTGGACACGTCCATGCCGGTGCTGCTGTTCTGCATCGCCTTCGGGCTGTCGATGGACTACGAGGTCTTCCTGCTCTCGCGGATCAAGGAGGCGCACGATGCCGGGGCAGACAACTCCGAGGCTGTCGCCACCGGGCTCGCCCGGGTTGGACGAATCGTGACCACCGCGGCGGCGCTGCTCGCGGTCACCTTCGTCGCCTTCGCGACCTCGTCGGTCCGCTTCATGCAGATGTTCGGGGTCGGAACGGCGCTGGCCATCGTGCTGGACGCGACGCTCATCCGGGGAGTGCTTGTCCCCGCGTTCATGCGGGTCGCGGGCAACGCGAACTGGTGGGCGCCGCGCCCACTGCGGATCCTGCATGACCGGTTCGGACTCCACGAGTACCGCGCCCCCGCCCCGCCGGCCGGGCCCGTAGAAGAGCTGGCCGGCAGGCGTGCCTGACGGGACGGGGCCGCCGGCTCAGAAGCGCTCGAAGCCGCGTCGGCGCTCCCAGTCGGTGACCGTGCCCTCGTACCCGGCCAGCTCGACCTCGGCCGCATGGGCCAGATGGGCGACCACCCGGTCGCCGAACGCCGCGTGGGCCACCGCGCTCGACCGCCACCGTTCGACGGCGTCGCGCAGCGTCGCGGGCAGCGGCGCGAGCCCCGGCATGGTGAAGGCGTTGCCGATCCGACCGGGTTCGAGGGTGAGCCCCTGCTCCATCCCGTACCGGCCGGCGGCGATCATGCCGGCCACGGCGAGGTAGGGGTTCGCGTCCCCGCCGGGCACGCGGTGCTCGATACGCAGCCCCGTTCCGCTGCCGACGACCCGGACCGCGCACGTCCGGTTGTCACGACCCCAGCTCACCCTGGTCGGCGCGAACGCACCGGGGGCGAGCCGCTTGTAGGAGTTGACGTTGGGTGCGAACAGCAGCGTGAAGTCAGCCATGCAGCTCAGCTGGCCGGCGACGAAGGAGCACATCAGCGGCGACATTCCCGCGACGTCAGATCGACTGGTTTCGCGTGAGGCGGCAAAAACCGGCTCGTCACCGCCTGCCGCGCGCAGGGACAGGTGGACGTGGCAGGAGTTCCCCTCGCCCTCGTCGTACTTCGCCATGAAGGTCAACGCCTGTCCCGATGCGGCGGCGATCTTCTTTGCGGTCGTCTTGTAGAGGGCGTGGTTGTCGCACGTCTGGAGCGCCTCGGCGTACCGGAAAACAATCTCGTACTGGCCCGGATGGACCTCGCCCCGAGCCGACTCGACCGCGATCCCGGCGTCGGCCATGGCCCGCCGGATGCGGCGGGTCAGGTCGTCGAGTTCCTCGGTGCCGAACAGTGCGTAGTCGATGTTGTAACGGCTGGCTGGGCTGAGCCCGGACCAGGAACGCCGCGCCGCCCGTTTGTAGGACTCGCGGAAGACCAGGAACTCCAGCTCGGTCCCGGCGAGGGCGGTGAGCCCGGCGGCGGCGAGCGCATCGAGCTGGTGGCGCAGCACCGTTCGGGGGGCCACGTCCACGGGGGTCCCGTCGGGCCAGAACGCGTCCGCAAGGACCACCGCGCAGGACGGGCGCCACGGGGCCCGGCGCAGGCTGGTCAGATCGGGCCGGAGCCGCAGATCACCGAAGCCGTCGTACCAGGGGGTGCGCGGATAGCCGCCGTCGGTCTGCATGTCCACGTCGACAGCGTGCAGGTAGGTGCATGCGCCCAGCCCGTCGGTGAGCACCTCGCGCGCGAAGTGCTCGGGGGACACGGCGCTGCCCACCAGTCGGCCCTGCAGGTCGACGGTGGCGACGACGACCTCCTCGACCGCATGGTCCCCGGTCAGGAGCCCGGACAGGGCCTCGATACCCGCCGCTCGCGGATCGGGCAGCGCCACCTGTGGATCGAGGTGCGCCTCCGACTGGGGATCGGTCAGCGTCGCCTGTGGGTTGGTGTCCACCGGGTTCGGGTCGGTAGGGCTCCCCGACGCGGCGGACCCCGCCGACCGGGCAGGTGGTGTCGGCGCTGACGGCGATGTCAACGATCCTCCGTTCGTGCCATCGAATCCGTGGGCTCGACTGCGGGCGCACGGGCCGTCAACGTCGCCACCGGGTTGGCGACCTCGCCGTGCATCAGGTCGAATCCACCGTCCCGCTCGGCCCGGTCGTGGAACCCGGCGCCGGCGAGCTGCTCGCGGTTCAGGCAGACCCGGTCGAAGCTCGGCGTGAGTAGATCAATCTCGCGGAAGCGTTCCCGTAACTGGGGGAACCGATCGTGGTAGCCGTCGATCGTCGCCCGGACCAGCCGCCAGAACTCGCCCTCCGCAACCTGCAGATGATCTGCCACGAGCACGGAGAAGTAGCGGAAGTGGCCGGTGAACACGGCGGAGAGCACCGAGTGGGCCAACATCGGCCCGGGCCAGCGGCGGCAGTGCATGGCCGCCTGTGCAGGCATGTTCGCTCGTTCGGGGAAATCGCCGTCCACCAGCTCGATGTCGGCGCCGAAGTCCTTCACCGCGATCCGTCGGGGCAGGTGATCGGCGTCGAAGATGCAGATGACGTTCTCGCCATGCGGGGTGAAGGCGACCCCGTATTGGTACAGATAGTGCAGCAGCGGCGGTAGCAACGCGGTGAACAGGGCGGTGAGCCAGTCCCGGCCCGACCGGCCCGACTGGGCCACCAACTCCGCGGCGAGGGGACGTCCGTCCGACCCGATCGTGAGCAGCGACGCGAGGCTGCGAGCCCGCTCCCCGGCGGCGAGATGCCGCTCCACCGGATCGCGCCAGACCACGCCGAGCAGTTCGTGCAGGCGGTAGGGCGCGTCGGGGATGGCGTCGTAGGCCGGATGGGTGACGGCGGCGCCGGCGATCTCGGCCAGGGGCAGCACCCCCGTCACCTCGCGCAGGAACGGATCGGCGTCGCGCAGGTCGAGCAACCAGCGTGACACCGCCGGCCCGGCGGCGGCGTCCGCCGCGGACATGCCCCGCCAGACCAGGGTGTTGCGGATCATCAGCGCAAGCTTGACGTTGCGTCGCTCCGGCCGGTCGATGTTGGCGAGCGTGCGGACGGCCTGCAGCGGGAGGTACCGGTCCGGCCCCTCGCCCAAGGGGACCAGGAGTCCGGTGGCCAGCTCGGCGGCGAACAGTGGAACGATCACGTTCTCCCACTGCCATGGGTGGACCGGTAGCCAGAGGTAATCCTCGGCGGCCCCGCCGGCGGCAGCCGGATCGGCCATCAGGGCGTGGGCGAGGACGTCGGTGAAGCGGGCGCGGGTGCCCGCGTCCAACTCGGCGTGAACGAGGGCGGCATTGCCCGACCGGCCCGTGGCGGACCCGTCCGGCGGCTCGAGGTTGGCCGGCTCGAGGTTGGCCGGCGCGATGTCCCAGTACCGCCCGATTGCGGGATGTGCGGCCACCCAACGCAGGCGGAAGGGCGACCGGGCCTCCGGGCTGTACTGGTCGACGGCCGCGCCGAAGCCGAGGCGTCCCTTGTTGGCGACGAGGCAGGGATGACCCGACTGATGGCCTTCCAACGCGACGAAGGGCAGGTCGGCGAGGGCTGCCGCGGGCAGCGCCGTCGTCAGTAGGCGCTGGTCGGCCGACTGGGTGGCGAGCAGATCGCGCACCACGTCGGCAAGGACCGGATCGGGCCACCCGAGCAGGGACTGCGCATCCCGCAGAAAGCGCACCGGGTCGGGCTCCTGCCCGCCGACTGAAGGGGCGGCACGGGTGAGGCTCTCGGGATCGATCCACCAGGATCCGAACGTGCCCCGCTGAGCGCGAAATCGGTAGACGGCGCCGGCCGCCACCAACCGGTAGGCCAGCGCGGGCCCTCGACCGATCGGGCCATCCTCGTGGAGGTTCGCGGCCCCGCCGTCGTCGATCTGCGGCCTGAGCAGGTCCTCATAGGCCAGTTCCGCGATGAGCTTGGCCAGCAGCGAGCGTCCGGCCTGCCGCCAGCGGTCGGCTGACCGGCCCGGAGCCGCCACCGGCAGCGGGGATTGCTCGGCAGGAGGGCGGACGGTCAACGGTCGCCCTCGCCAAGCATGACGGGATGCCGCCGCCGCGCCGCCCGATCGGAGTCCACGTCCGCCGCGGCCTCGGGCTCGCGGAGTCCCCCACCATCGGCCGTGGTGCCGGCGGCGGAGGTGCCCCGCCCGGCCGGGCTGGTCGCTGTCGTCGCCGTTGTCCGTGGTGCGTGGTGGGACCCGCCCGTGCGGGGAGGCGCGCCGAAGGTCGTGAACGCCGACGGCGGTGGCAGTCGGTACGCGTGCCCCCCGGTCAGGTCATCGAGGATGACCGCGGCCCGCCAGGCACCCAGGCCGAGGTCGGGGGCACCGACCCCGTGGGTGTGCAACTCGGCGTTCTGGACGTACAGGTGTCCGGTCAGGCCCGGATCGGTGGCGATCCGGTAGCGGGCGTCGATCTGGAACCGTCCGGCGTCGTCGAGTGCCAGCAGCCCGGCGACCGGGTCGAGCAACGCCGGACGGCGGGCCGCGTACCCGGTGGCCAGCACCACCGCGTCCGTGGCCAGCGGGAAGGTCCGGTCCTGATCGCGGTGGCGGCAACCGAGCGCGATCTTTCCTCGCTCGTCGTCCAGCGATGCCGACTGTACCGACACCCCCGGCATCAGCGTTGCCGCCTCGTCGCCACCGTCGATCGTCCGTTCGTAGAGCAGGTCGTAGATCTGCGCGATGGTGTCCGCGTCGATCCCCTTGTACAACTGCCACTGCGCCGGGACGAGAGCGTCCCGGCGGCCTTGCTCGAGCCCGTGGAAGTAACGGATGTGGTCGGGGGTGAACTGTTCGAGGCCCAGCTTCGAGTACTCCATCGGGGCGAAGGCGGGGGTGCGGGTGATCCAGGTCAGGTGCTGTGTCGCCGTCTGCTGGTTGCGCAGCAGGTCGGCGAACACCTCGGCGCCGGACTGGCCCGATCCGACCACGGTGATGTGGGACAGTTCGGCCAGCGATGCGCGCCGCTGGCGGTAGTGCGCCGAGTGGAACACCCGGTCGCTCGAGACTCCGGCGAAGGCTGGTGGCGTGGTCGGCTCGGTGCCGATCCCGAGCACCAGATGCCTTGCCGTGACCACCCGGGTGGACCAGGTACCAGCTGACTCGGAGGCCTCGCCGCGCAACGTCCCCGCAGGCGGCGGTGTCGTCCGCGTGACCACGATGCGAAACAACCCGGCGTCGGGATGCCAACGGACCGCTTCCACCCGGGCGCCGAAATGGGTGGATTGCAGGCCCTCGGCGACCCACCGGCAGTAGGCGTCGTACTCCCGGCGGGGGATGTGGAAGCGTTCGTAGAGGTAGAAGCGGAAGAGCCGGTCGTGCGCCCGCAGGTAGGACAGGAACGACCAGGGGCTGGTCGGATCGATGAGAGTGACCAGGTCGGCGAGGAACGGCACCTGCAGGGTTGTGCCCTCCAGCAGCAGCCCGGGATGCCAGCTGAACGCCGGCGCCTGCTCGAAGAAGGCGGCACGCAGGCTGGGGAGTCCGTCGGCGAGCGCGGCCAGCGACAGGTTGAACGGGCCCAGCCCGACCCCCACCACGTCATAGTCCGGGGTCTCCGGATGGGGGAGGCCGGGCGCCGCAGCCGCAGCCGCAGCCGCGACCGCGGTCCGCGGCGGCTCGTCGCGGGATGCGAGCGGGATGCGGGACGTCACGGGGCGGCCTCCAGCAGCGGGTTCGGAATCTGTACGTAGACCGACTGGGTGGCCACTGGTCCAATCAGTTCGTCGCGGCCGTCCACGCAGGTGCGCAGGTTGCCCTTGCTGGGCAGGGTGGGGGACGTCAGGAGGGTGGCGAGCAGCCGGCGCCGGACGGCGGGCGGCCCGGCCGGCCCGCGGTCCGACCGGGCGTCCGAATCCATCCGGGACAGCAGGTCGCGTGCTCGCCCAAGCAGGCGGTGTTCGTCGGCGACGCCGGCCGCGCCCAGGGCTCCGCCCACGGCGAAGACATTGTTCACGAACAGGTAGTAGATGATGCGCTCCGCTACCAGCTCGTCATCGAAGATCACGTCGAGGTTCGTGGCAAAGCCGGCCAGCAGGTGTTCCGTGGCCGAAGCGGCCGAGGCGGCCACGTAGTAGCCCTGGCTGTCGCGGTACCACCCGGCTACCGGCCAGCCGTCGGCGTCCAGCGTGACCAGGGTGTTCTGCAGATGCGCCTCGACGCCCACGCCGAACTGCAGGTACAGGTCCAGCACGGGCGCTGCGAGCACGGTCAGGTAGCGCTCGAACCAGGTCTCGGCGAGCGCCCGGACGGGTTCGTGCCGCCGGTCGGCCAGCCGGGTGAGCAGCCGGGGAAGCATCGCCGCCCGGGACCGCCCGCGGCTGTCCGCCGCCCGATCGGGCCGGGGCGCGACCAGCGCCGCCATGCTCACCGCCCGGTCGGTCGGGCCGAAGGGGTTCGTCCGAATGGCGGTCGCCAGCGCCACCGCACCGTTGTCGCCACCGTCGGATGCCTTGGCCGACACGGGGATGCCCAGCTGATCAGATCCCCTGGACAGCGGACGGCGGTCAGGACGGGTCACCGCCACCCAGTCGGGCTCCCCGATGAGGTGGAAGTCCGGATGCCGTGCGGTGAGAGCGGCGCCGAGGCCCGCGTCGACCAGCCTAGTGATCATCTCTGCGAGTCGGAGTTCTCCGAGGTGCAGGACTCGGCGCGAGTTGGTGATGCGCAGGCCCAGGGAGAACTTGAGCATCACCCGGCTGTCCGGCCGCCAGACGGTCCGCAGCGAAGACGTGGGGTACCACCACGGGCCCGACCTGCCGAGGTCGATGAGGCGCCCGTCGGCGAGCAGCTGGGCGAGCGGGCCGTCCGCACCACCGGTGAGTTCACGGGCCTGCCACGGATGGGCGGGCACCGGAACATAGCCGGGCGGAAGGCGCGGGTCTGGCGGGCCGCCTCGATCGGTGCCGGGGGGCGCCGACGGATCTGCTCCGATCGGGCGGTACCCCCCCGTCGTGCCGGGGATGGCGTCGCCGCCGAACAACTCGGCCAGCAGGCGCGTGACCGGGTGTCGGCCTCCCGGCAACTGCGCCGCGGGGCTGCCTTCCGCCGCCGGGGCACCCGATGTCGACACCACCGAGGGATGCGCGGCGAACCAGTGCAACGCGAAGTAACCGGCCCGCTCGGGGGAGTAGACGGCCATCGCCTCGTCGGATGCTCCCTGCCTGCTCGCCGCGGCTGGGTGGAAGGGATGGCCCGTGAGCGACGCCTGCTCCGCGGCCAGGAACGGGGGGACGGCACTCGGGTGCCCGCCGGTCCGCCGAGCGTCGAGATGGGCGGCGATCCGGCATGCCGAATCAATGATCCGGCCCAACGCCTCGGTCCCGTGGGCGGCGGGCAGCCCCTGTTCCGCGGTGACCTCACGGACGAGGAGCGTGGCGAGCAGGCCGGCATCGACGGGCGACGGCGCGCCCGCCGGGGAGACCAGTTCGGGCTGGGTGAACCGGTGCCACCCGGACGGCGAGCGGTGGGTCACCCTCGCCCGAATGGACAGGCCTGACGCCGGCAGCCCGACGTCGATCGTGCGGGCGTCGGCGTCCGGCCGGGCGCCGGTCTCCCGCAGCCAGCAGCGCAGGAGGGTCTCGGTGACGAGGTCATCGGCGACGGTGGCGGCCGTGGGCTGGTCCGCGGTCACGGGATGCTCCTGGTCTCGCCGCCGTACCCGCCGGCGAGTTCGTCGCCGGTCGTGGCAATCAGGCGGAGCAGTGCGTCCACGTCGGCCCGGGTGGCGTTGGGGTTCAGCAAGGTGAGTTTCAGGTGCACGGCCCGATCGGACCCCACGCGGGTCCGGCCGACCACCGCACGCCCGTCGAGCAGCAGTGCGCGGCGGATCGCGTCGTTGAGCTGGTCCGGCCGTTCGGCGGTGCACGCCGCCGCCGAGCCGGTGACGTCGGCCTGTGGGCGGTAGCGGAAGACGACCGTGGTCAGGGTGACCGGAAAGGCAGGCTCGAGGCGGGGATCGGCCTGGACCGTCCGTTCCGCGTGCCGGGCGAGATCGTGGCAGGCGTCGACCAGGGTGCCCAGCCCGTCCCGGCCGAGCGCGCGCAACGTCACCGCGATCGGGAAGGAGTCCGCGCGGCGGGTGGTCCGCAAGGACCGGTCCAGGAGGCTGGGAAAACCGGCGGCCTCGTCGTCCTCGGATCGAAGGTAGTCCGCCTGGGCGGCGCGCAGGCTGGGCCACCCGTCCGGGCGGGGCGTCAGGAAGACGCCGGCCGGAGCCGGTTGCCAGCCCAGCTTGTGCAGGTCCAGAGCGACCGAGTCGGCGAGCGCGACCCCGTCGAGATGGGCGGCCAGTCGGTCGGAGAACAGCGCGCCGCCGCCGTACGCCGCGTCGACGTGTAACCAGCCGGACGAGGCGGGATGGCCCGTTTCGGCCGGTGCAGCCGAGGACGACCGCCTGCGTAGCCGACGGCGGTGCTCCTCGACCGCAGCCGCGATCTCGCGCAGCGGGTCGACGGCGCCGGCGTCGGTGGTGCCCGCCGTGGCCACGACGACGGCGGGCCCGGCATGCTCGGCGAGCGCCTTTCGTAGCAGGTCGACCCGCATCCGGTCCTGGCCGTCGGTGGGGATCGCCGCGACCGGCGGGGTGTCGATGCCCAGCACGGCGGCGGCGCGATCAACAGAGAGGTGCGCGGCGGCGGAGCGGAACACGCGCAGCTGCCCGTTCGACGCGGCGTCCCGCGCGAGGAGCAGGCCCATGAGGTTGGACTCCGTGCCGCCGGTGGTGATCGTGCCGGCGGCCTGATCCGGGTCGAAGCCGGCCAGTTCGGCGAGCGCCGCGACGACCTCCGTCTCGATCGTGGTCGCGGCCGGGGCCTGATCCCAGGAGTCCAGGGACGGGTTGAGGGTGCTCACGGCAAGGTCGGCGGCGACTGCCACGGGCAACGGCGGGCAGTGCAGATGGGCGGCGCACCATGGGTCCGCCGGATCCGCCGATCCTGCGGCGAGGGCCTCCACCAGTCCGGTGATCGCGGCCGCGGCTCCGATCCCGGTTCTGGGGAGCAGGCTGGTCCGATCGGGCGATGCGCCGAGGGCGGCCTGAACCGCCGCGCGGACCCGGGACGGTCCACCGGCCGGCAGCGGTCCGCCGCGCCGGCGCCGGCCCTCGGCCAGCGCCGTGAGGGTCATCCCGACGAGCTCGTCCAGGCCCGGCTGGGACTGCGGCACCTCTCTCACCCGGCCTTGCGACCGGTGGGTGGGGTGAGCGTGGGAGTGAGCCGCCGCACGGCGGCGTCGATGGCGTCGGCCAGGATCGACAGGGCGCGTGCGGCCTCCTCATCGCCGATGATCAGGGGGGGCAGGAACCGGATGACCGCCCCGTGCCGACCACCGAGCTCGATGATCAGTCCGCGGCGAAGGCACTCGGCGCGGACCAGGGCGGCGAGCCGGGGATCGGCGGGATACGCGCCGACGGCGTCCGCCGTGCCGGTCGGATCGACCAGCTCGGCGCCGAGCATGAGCCCGCGGCCGCGGACGTCCCCCACATGCGGCCGGTCCCGGGCGAGATGGTCGAGGCCGGCGAGCAGGCGGGAGCCCAGGCGGGCGGCGCGTTCGTCGAGCCCGTCACGACGCACCCGGCGCAGCGTGGCGCGCCCGGCGACCATCGCGAGCTGGTTGCCGCGGAAGGTGCCGGTGTGCGCGCCGGGGGCCCAGACGTCCAGCTCGGCCCGGTAGGCGATCACGGCGATCGGCAGTCCGCCGCCGATTGCCTTGGACATCACGACGATGTCGGGGGTGATCCCGCTGTGCTGCGCGGCCCAGAACCGCCCCGTGCGCCCCACCCCGGTCTGCACCTCGTCGAGGATGAGGGGGATGCCAC
Source organism: Frankia gtarii (assembly GCF_025403375.1). Classification (GTDB taxonomy): domain Bacteria; phylum Actinomycetota; class Actinomycetes; order Frankiales; family Frankiaceae; genus Frankia; species Frankia gtarii. Next base: position 5,303 of record NZ_JAMPTM010000105.1, on the reverse strand, counting down.
GTCGGCGGGTGATCTCCCGGATGGCCCGCAGCCAGCCGTCCGGCGCCGGGATCACGCCGCCCTCTCCCTGGACCGCCTCCACGATGAGGCCGGCCGGGTCGGTGACCCCCCCGAGCGGGTCATCCAGCAGCCGTTCGATGTAGCGGAGGGAGAGCTCCGCCCCGTCCGGGCCGGCGCCCCGGTCGGGCGCCGACCCCACCCCGAAGGGGCACCGGTACGGATAGGGGAAGGGCAGCCGGACGACGGAGCCCACGGTCGGCAACGGGTTCTTGACGGCGACGTTCCCGGTCACCGCCAGCGCTCCCGCGGTCATGCCGTGATAACCACCGGTGAACGTGAGCATGGTCTGGTTCCCGGTCGCCGTCTGGGCCAGCTTGATCGCCGCCTCCACCGCGTCGGCCCCGCTCGGACCGCAGAAGTGCAGCTTGACGTCGCTGCCCAGCCCCGGCGGCAGGCTGGCCCGTAGTTCCTCGACGAACGCGTCCTTCTCGGGGGTGGCGAGATCCAGGGTGTGCAGGGGGGCGCCCCGCGAGAGCGCCGCGGTGATCGCCTGGACCACGTCCGGATGGTTGTGGCCCAGCGCCAGGGTGCCGGCACCGGACAGACAGTCCAGGTAGCTCCGGCCGTCCGCCCCGACGATCGTGGCCCCCTGTGCACGGACCGGCACGATCGGGAGGGTACGCGCGTAGGTCCGGGCGGAGGACTCCCGTTCGCGCTGCCGCGCGAGGATGGCGGCGGGATCCATTGCTGGAGAGTCTCGATCGATGCCGGTTCCGTCGCTGATGCCGTTTCGAGCGGAAATCGTCATTGCGGGCGACTCCCTTTCGAGCAGGAGCTGTTGAGGAAAGCCTAACCTAAGTCGACCCTCCGGCCGTTGCTCCGCGCTTGGATACGGTCGCGTCTGGCGCCATCGGCGGATCTCTCCATGGTCCGCCTGGTTGCCCTACATCGTCGCGGAAATGCTGCTCCCGGCGCCTGCGGCCGGTGTCCCCTCCGGTCGGGCAGTGTCCCAACGCACACCCAGAAGGTGGCATGCCGACCCCGATGCGGGGGTCACGCCGCCGGTGCGGCGGCCGATTCAGCCTCGCCCACGCGGGCCAAGCACCATCGCCGGACAGGTATGGCGGCTTTCGCCGCTGGCGAGCGTTGGGCCGTCCCGATCACGATGGATGCATTTGTTGCATGAAATACAGCGGATTGGCCACTGTGGGAACCGCTGCGGTGGTCCGATCGGCCGGACGCCCGGGCCTCGGGGAGGGGAGCTCGGATGGATCTTCCGCCGTCGGCGGCTCCGCTGCAGGCCCTGCCCGCCGAACGCCTTCCCGCCACGCTGCTCGCGGCGGTGCGAGAGGGGCCCGAAGGCGCGGAAGAGATCAGCGCCTACCTCTACGACCCGGCCGTCGCCGCCCGCAACGCGACGGCGCTGCGGGCCTGCCTGCCCAGCTGGGCGAGGATCTGCTACGCGGTGAAGGCCAACGGCTTCCCGCCGGTGCTCGACGCGCTGCTGCGAGGTGCCTCCGTCGCCGGGACGGGTGGGGATCTCCCGGTCGCCGGACCCGACCCGAACACACTCGTTCCCCGCCTCGGCGGGGTGGACGGTTTCGAGGTCTCCTCGATACGTGAGATGCGCCTGGCCCAGGAAGCCCATGGCCGGGTGGTCCCCGCCCGATCGCCCTACCTGGTTGCGTCCGGTCCGGCGAAGTCGGTCACCCTGCTGACCGCGCTGGTCGAGTCCGGCGTGTCCATGGTCAACGTCGAGAGCCCGGTCGAGCTGCGGCGGCTGGAGGCAGTGGCGGCGCGGCTCGGCCGGCGGGTCGCCGTGACGGTGCGGGTGAACCCGGCGCGGGTCGCCCTCTCGGGTTCCCTCCAGATGGGCGGGCGGCCGAGCGCGTTCGGGGTCCCCGAGTCGGAGGTGCCGGCCGTGCTGGACCTGGCGAGGCGCCTGCCCCATCTGGACGTGGCCGGACTCCACGTCCACGCGGTGTCCGGCAATCTCGACGCCGCCGCCCATCTGGACTACGTCCGCTGGTGTCTTGAGTTCGCCGACCGCTCGGCCGTCGACGCCGGGATCGATCTGCGGGTGGTCGACGTGGGCGGGGGATTCGGCGTGCCGTTCGAGCCGGACCGGCGCGGCGAGCGGCCCTTCGACCTGGACCGGTTCGGGGAGGGGCTCGCGCGACTCCCGGTCCCGACCGACGTCGAGATGATCTTTGAGCCGGGTCGGCTGCTCGTGGCCGACTGCGGCTGGTACGCCGCCGAGGTGATCGACGTCAAACGCTCCTACGGGACCGATTTCGTCGTGCTGCGCGGCGGCATCCACCATTTCGCCCTGCCGACCTCCTGGGAGATCGTGCACAACTTCGCGGTCGTGCCCAGGACCGCGCCGGCCGCCACCAGCAGCAGCCCGGACTGCCGTCCCGGAGAGGCGTCGACAGGTGGAGTCGATGGCATCGCGGAAGGCGGCGTGGCAGAAGGATGGAACATCGACACCTCCGGCCGACCGGTCACTGTGGTGGGCGAACTGTGCACGCCAGAAGACACGCTTGCGCGCGACGTCACCGTCGGCGCGGTGCGACCTGGCGATGTCATTGTGTTTCCGATGGCCGGCGCCTACGGCTATGAGTTCGCGCTCGCGGAGTTCCTCGGCCACCCCCGACCCCACCGCGTCGTGCTCGGAGAACGGGGGAATCGCGGCCCACGGACTGCCTGATCGCGGGCTTTCACTCCCCGTCGAGGAGCAGGGCCATGACACCGACGAGGGTCGCGCTGCTCACGATCTCGCGGCCGCGGATGAGCTCGCCGATCTCGCCGAGGGGTATCCATTCGATGCGATCCGACTCGTTGCGCTCCGTGGGCGGTCCGGTGAACGTGGCGGTGTCCGCCCGGAACACGAAATGCTGCGCGTCCGTGATGCCGTTCGCGGGCTGTGCGTAGATCAAGGGTCGCAGCGGTCCCGGGCGCCAGCCGGTCTCCTCCTCCAGTTCCCGGGCGGCGGCGTCGACGGGTTCCTCGCCGTCCTCCACCAGCCCCATCGGCAGCTCCCAGCCCCAGGTGTCGGTGACAAACCGATGCCGCCACAGCATGAGTACCCGCCGCGACTCGTTCAGCAGCGCGGTAACGGCGACATTGCGCAGTCGGACCACGTGGTACTCCGCTCGCTGCCCGTCCGGCTGCTCGACGTCGAGGAAGGCGAGGTTGACCCAGGGTGTCCGAAAGACGGACCGCTCCTGATGAACCTGCCACTTCATGAAGCCTCCCTGTCCAAGGCGATGGCTTACTCGATCGAAATGCGCGCCGACGTCGTCGTCGACTCGAACTTCGCCAATCCGGATCGTGCCGGACCATCGTGACGCAGTTCACCGCCGCGGGGTATCAGGCAGAAGCAGTCTTCATCGCTTGGCCAGGGTCGTCGAGAAATGCTCCGGCCCGTTGCCATGAAACTCTGGGCGAGACGTGAGTCCGAGTGTCTGGTAGAAGTCGCGGCGCGTGGAGGGGTCCGCGCAGTAGATGACGACGAGGTCGATTTCCGGTTCTGTCATCGTCGTCCGGTAATTTCTCCTGGGTCCCGGTCCGACTCCGATCAGAGCTGGCGCCGTCATCGCCACATCCCGGTGCCGGGCAGGCCGAGCCCGAGGGCGGCCTCGGCCTGCTGTGATGTCGCCGAGAACAGCCCGTTTGGCCTGGGACGGCGGCAGCGGCTCGTGCACCGTCGCGACCGCCCGCCGGGCGGTCGACGTGGATCGCAGCACCGGGGCGGGCCCACCTGCGGCAAGCTTGATCATTAGGAGAAGATCACCCACGTCACCAGGCCGTCGGCGTTGTCGACCGAGTGAGCCGCCCCCGGCGCAGTATCGGCGCCTCAGGACGTCAGGCCAGTCGAGCGATGATCTTGGTGTCGGGTTGGCCGTTGGCCGACCGGGCGGCGTCCGGCCCGGAGGCGGTCGGTCGAACCTTGCCCGAACCCGGGCGGGATCGCCGCTGGGAGGCGGCGGCCGAGGCCGCGGGCATCGCCGTCGGCGCGTCGGCGCGGAGGCCGGATGACACCAGGGCGGCCCGTGGGGTGGCGCAGGGCGTAGCCGCGTCCGGTGTCGGGGACGGTGAGGCGGGTCCGCCGGGGCGTCCGCCCGTCGGGAAGCTCTCGGCGGCGACCCGGGCGGACTCCGCCGGTTGTTCCGCTGTGCGGGCGGACGCCGGGGTGAGGTCGTCGTCGTGGGGGGCCGTCGCCGTGACCGCGCCGTCCCCGGCGGGGGCGGACGTGTGCGGCACCGGCAGATCGAACCAGAGGTACTTGCCTGACTCCGCGATGATCGTTCCCCAGCTGCCGGCGAGGGCGTCGAGGACGAGCAGGCCGCGGCCACCCTCCGCGTCGGGCGCGGCCGTGCGCCGCTGCGGCAGGACGGTCGAGGTGTCCGAGACAGAGGCGTGGATCAGCCCGGGGCGCATCTCGATGAGCAGCCACAGCGGCGGCTGGCCGTACTTGACGGCATTGGTCACGAGTTCGCTGACGAGCAGCTCGGCGGTGCCGCGGATGTCCTCGGGGAGCTGCACCAACCGCATGCCCTCCCGAAGGACCCGACGGGCCTGGGGAACGGCCGAGGGGAGATAGGGAAGCTCGGCGAGTATGTGGGTCGCGGGTGGGCATCGAGAGGTCGCCTGCCGAACCACGGCCATCGGAACCGAAGACGCGCTCATCTACCACCAAGCCTGAACAACGAGGACATCACTAATCGTGTACCCGCTCAGGGCGGATCGAAGCCTCGGAATCCCGATCGCACTCCTTGGAACGATGCCCACTCGTCATCCGATCATGCCGCGATCGCGGGACCTGCGGTTATGGCCGCCCGGCCGGCTTCGGTGCCGGTTGGGCGTGACGGTCGCAGCCACCAGATGGGGGACTGGTCAGCCGGGTACCCGCGCGACCAGGATCGCGACGTCGTCGCGCAGGTTGCCGCCGGCGAAGCGCTCGGCCACGGCGAGCACCCGGTCGGCGATGCCCTGCGCGGACAGTCCCGCGCATCCGGCGACCGCCGCCAGTAGCCGTTCCTCGCCGAGCAGGTCGCGGCCGTCGCGGGCCTCGATCACCCCGTCGGTGTAGAAGACCAGCGACTCACCGGCGTCGAGGGTGACGTCGATGCCGGGGAAGGAGACCTCGTCGTCGTCGAGCACGCCGAGCAGGGTGCCCGGCCGGCCGACGAACGAGGCGTGGCCGTCCGCGTGCAGCACCACCGGCTGGGGGTGCCCGGCGAGGAACAGCCGCAGGCGGATCCCGGCGGGCTGCGCGCCGCCGGCCGCCGGGGCCGGGC
>NZ_JAMPTM010000104.1 GCF_025403375.1 Frankia gtarii | reverse complement strand
GGGGCGAGGGGGCGGAGATCGTCGTCGTCGCCGGCCGGGCGGTCGGCTGCTGCCAGGTGAGGCGGCGCCCGCTGGCCCGGTCGAACAGGTGGACGCGGGCCGGGTCGACGCAGAGCCGGGTCCGCTCACCGACCGTGAGTCCGAGCGGCCGCGGTCCGCGCAGGGCCACCGACTGCCCGCGCACGTCGCACCAGGCGACCTCCTCGCTGCCGAGGTTCTCGATCGCGGTGACGACACCCTCGATCTCCACTCCCGGGTGGTGCCCGGCGGTGTCGGCGGTGTCGGCGGCGGCGGTAGCGGTAGCTGCATCGGCGTCGGCGTCGGCGTCGGCGTCGGCGTCGGTGGTGGCGGGGACCCGGTGCAGGCTCTCCGGCCGGATGCCGAGGGTCACGTCCCGCGGCGGGGCCGAGCCGGGCCACAGCGGAATGCGCAGGCCCGGGGCCTGCACCGTCAGCAGTGGGCCGGCTGCCTCGACGTGGGCCGCCAGCAGGTTCATCGGCGGCGCGCCGAGGAAGCTCGCGACGAACACGGATGCCGGCGCGTCGTAGACCTGCGTCGGGGTGCCGATCTGCTCCACCCGGCCGCCGTTGAGCAGCGCGACGCGGGTGGCCATCGACATCGCCTCGACCTGGTCGTGGGTGACGTAGACGAAGGTGCGGCCCAGCCGGCGGTGCAGTGCGGTGAGCTCGGTGCGGGTCGCGGTGCGCAGCTTGGCGTCGAGGTTGGACAGCGGCTCGTCCATAAGGAACGCCTGGGGGTCGCGGACCAGCGCGCGGCCGAGGGCGACCCGCTGGCGCTGCCCGCCGGACAGCTCGCGGGGCCGGCGGTCGAGCAGATGGTCGAGTTCGAGTTGCCCGGCGACCTCGCGGACCCGGCTGCGGATCTCGGCTCGGGGCAGGCGGGCGGCCCGCAGCGGAAACCCGATGTTGCGTTCGACGGACAGGTGCGGGTAGAGCGCGTAGCTCTGGAACACCATCGCGAGATCACGCTGGCGGGCCGGCAGGTGGGTGATGTCGCGTTCGCCGAGCATGATGCGGCCTTCGCTCGGTTCCAGCAGTCCCGCGATCATCCGCAGCAGCGTCGTCTTCCCGCACCCGCTCGGGCCGAGCAGCACGAGGAAGTCGCCGTCGGCCACCTCGAGGGAGATGTCGTCGACGGCGCGGACATCACCGAAGGTCCTCGTGAGGCCCTCGATCCGGATCTCTGCCACCAGCACTCCAGGTACGTCTGTTCCGGGAGCAGGGCTGCTCCCGGATTTCTGTTACCTGGGCAGCGTCGAACACGTAAATGAACGGTCTTCGACGGACGGGAAACGGATGGCGGTCACGTAACGCAACGGTTCTCTGTGGCTCCGGCGGCAAGGATCCACATCGGACCTGGTCAAGGTCTCACGGCGCCGCCGCTAATTGTTACTGAATGTGAGATGAGGGGTGGAGTTGCGTTCTCATTGACGCCGAGTCCGGTCGCCGGACTCGGCCCGCGCCGTCTCCGCCGACCCCGCCGTCTCCGCCGACCCCGCCGCCTCGGCCCGCACCGAGTGGCCGAGGACGTCCGGGACCAGGGACGACGCCCGCTGCGGGTCTTTCTCCCGACGCAGCCCGACGGCGAGCTGCAGCGCGTTGAGCAGTAGCAGTGAGGCCAGCCGGCTGGCGATCGTGTCCGTGCCGACCGGCCAGTCGGGCGTCCCGACGACGAGGGTGATGTCGGCGATCTCGGCCAGCGGCCCCGACATGTAGCTGGTGATCCCGATGATCGCGGCCCCGGCGGTGCGCGCGGCCTCGGCGGCGCGCAGCGTCGGCTCGTTCGCGCCGGAAGAGGTGATGACCAGGCAGACGTCGGTGGGGGCCAGCAGCCGGGCCGCGATCTCCTGGATGATCGAGTCGCTGGGCGCCTCCGCCGGGCGGCCGATGATGAGGAAACGCAGCGCCGCGTCCTGGGCGACGGGCGCCGACCCGCCGTTGCCGATGATGAGCAGCCGGCCGGCGGAGTCCAGCAGGTCGACCGCCGGGGTCAGGCAGGCGCGGTCCAGCGGCCCCAGCGCATCGGCGAGCACCTTCGCCGCCGCTTCGAACACGGTGTCGACCAGCCGTTCGACCGGATCCTCCGCGCCGGCGCGGCCGACCTCGCCGCGCAGCGCCGCCGCCCCCGACTCCCGGGCCAGCTCCACCCGGAAATGCTGGAACCCACGGAAGCCCAGCGACTGGCAGGCCCGCACCACCGTGGCCGCCGACGTCCCCGCCGCCTCCGCCAACTGGGCGGCGGACCACTCCACCACCTCCCCCGGGCGGGCCAGACACACCTCGGCCACCCGCTGCTCGCTCGGCACGAGGCTCGGCAACGTCGCGCGGATGGCCGCGAACAGCCCGCCCGGTCGGACGGCACCGACCGGCCCGGTGAAGGGATTGACCATGATGAAGGTCTTACACGGTCAAGATGACTCCTCGGGTGACCCACTCGGGGAGCCGCCGCTGGAGAACGCCCCGAGCGTCTCCCGGACGAGCGCGGCGACCTGGTCGGTCTCGGTGAGGAAACCGTCGTGGCCGCTGCGGGAGCGGATGACGCGCAGCGGCGCGTCGGCGAGTGCCGCGATGTCCTCCTGCAGGCGCAGCGGGTAAAGCCGGTCGGAGTCGACGCCCGCCACCGTGAACGGCACCGAGCAGGCGCGCAGCGCCGCGGCGAAACCGCCACGGCCCCGCCCGACGTCCTGCGTCATCATCGCCCGGGTCAGGGTGACGTAGCTGCCGGCGTCGAACCGGCGAGCCAGCTTGCCGGCGTGATGATCAAGGTAGGAGGCCACCTCGAACTGCCCGTCCTCGCGGGTCCGGGCGGCGAAACGGTCCTGCAGCTCCTCCTCGCTGCGATAGCTGATCTGGGCCATCCGCCGGGCCAGGCCCATCCCCGCGGCCGGGCCCGGCGTCGCCGGCAGGTGGTAGTCGCCGCCGTGCCAGCCCGGGTCGTCGGTGATTGCGCGCACCTGCACCGCGTACAACCCGATCTGCTCCGCCGTCGCGGTGGCGCCGCAGGCCAGGACCACGACCCGCCCGACCCGGTCGGGATGACCGACGGCCCACTCCAGCGCCCGCATCCCGCCCATCGACCCGCCGACCACCGCCGCCCAGCGCCGCACGCCGACGGCGTCGGCGACCGCCACCTCGGCGGCGACCTGATCGGCGATGGTGATCTCGGGCCAGCGACCGCCCCAGTGCCGGCCGTCCGGCGCGGTCGTGGCGGGACCGGTCGTGCCCTGGCAGCCACCCAGAACGTTGGGGCACACGACGAACAGCCGGTCGGTGTCGAGCGCCCGGCCCGGCCCGATCAGCCCATCCCACCAGCCCGCACTCGGGTGGCCGGGTTCGGCGGGACCGGCGGCGTGGCTGTCCCCGGTGAGCGCGTGCAGCACCAGTACCGCGTTGCCGGCCGCGGCGTCCAGGCGCCCCCAGGTCTCGTACGCCACCCGCACCCGCGGCAGCACCCCGCCGCGTTCCAGGCGCAGCGGCCCGGGCAGCTCGGCGAACCGTCGCCGCCCGACCGGATCGACGCCCGCCCGCCACGCCCCGGACCCGGCCGGGCCGGCCGCGGGCACCGGGACGGGGACGAGGCCGGGGCCGGGGGATGGCCTCAGCGGCGCCGGTCCGGTCGGCGAGGCAGCCGGACCGGCGCCCCCCGGCTCAGCTCTTGGCGGCACGGAACCCGGCGTCGAGGTCGGCGAGGATGTCGTCGATCCCCTCGATGCCGACCGAGAGCCGGATCAGATCCGGGGTGACCCCGGCCGCGGCCTGCTCGGTCTCGGTGAGCTGGGAGTGCGTCGTCGTCGCCGGGTGGATGATCAGCGAACGCGCGTCGCCGACGTTGGCCAGGTGGCTGAACAGCTCCACCCCCTCGACGAACTTCCGTCCGGCCGCGGCCCCGCCGGCGATACCGAACGACAGGATCGCCCCGGCGCCGCGGGGCAGCACCTGCTGCGCCCGGGAGTACCACTTCGACGACGGCAGCCCCGGATACGTCACCCAGCTCACCTCGTCGCGCGCCTCGAGCCACTCGGCCACCCGCTGGGCGTTCGAGGTGTGCCGCTCGACCCGCAGCGACAGCGTCTCCAGCCCCTGCAGCAGCAGGAACGAGTTGAACGGGGAGATCGAGGCGCCGATGTCGCGCAGCAGCTGCACCCGGGCCTTGGCGATGTAGGAGCCGTGGCCGAGTGCCTCCCAGTAGACCAGCCCGTGGTAGCTCGGGTCGGGCGTGGTGAAGTTCGCGAACCGCCCGGAGGCGCCGAAGTCGAACCGGCCGCCGTCGACGATGACGCCGCCGATGGCCGTGCCGTGGCCGCCGATGAACTTCGTCGCCGAGTGCACGACGATGTCCGCGCCGTGCTCCAGCGGGCGGTACAGGTACGGGGTGGCCAGCGTGTTGTCGACGATGAGCGGGACGCCGGCGGCGTGGGCGACCTCGGACACCCCGGCGGTGTCGAGGACGTCGCCGCGCGGGTTGCCGATCGTCTCGCCGTAGAACGCCTTGGTGTTCGGGCGGACGGCGTCGCGCCACTGCGCCAGGTCGTCGGGGTCCGCGACGAAGGTGACCTCGATGCCGAGCTTCGGCAGCGTGTAGTGGAACAGGTTGTACGTCCCGCCGTACAGGCTCGACGACGACACCAGGTGGTCGCCGGACTCGGCGAGGTTGAGGATCGCCAGCGTCTCGGCGGCCTGCCCGGACGCGGTCGCCAGCGCCCCGACACCGCCCTCCAGGGTGGAGATGCGCTGCTCGAACACGTCCTGTGTCGGGTTCATGATCCGCGTGTAGATGTTGCCGGGCTCGCCGAGTGCGAACAGGGCGGCCGCGTGGTCGGTGTCGCGGAAGACGTAGCTCGTCGTCTGGTAGATCGGCACCGCCCGGGCGCCGGTCGCCGGGTCGGGCTGCGCGCCCGCGTGGATCTGCTGCGTCTCGAACGACCAGTTCTCGGCGCTCATACGGTGACTCTCCCCGTGTCGGTGTGGCATTTTGCTGCTGCGATGGTTCCCGGGCGCCGGCGGCATGATGCCGGCGCCGCCGTTCACCCGCAAGGACGTGACGCGGCTGTGCCGGCCCGGATGTCGCCGTGCCGGCCGTGCCGGGCCGGTGTGACGGTGCGGCCGTGCGGGCCGGAGCCGCGCATGCCAGTCGAACAGCGGGTGTGTCGGTCGGATGTCGGCATGACGGCCACGGCGCGGGCGGGCGGTGAGCTCTGGCCCGGGCCACTGGGCGCGAGCCGCCGGTCGTCGGCGAGGGGGATGCCGGAGGGCCGGGAGGGCCGGTCAGCGACCGGCGGGCACGGCGCGAGTGGCGACGCGAGGCCGGAGAACGGCCGGGACGCCGGTGTCCGGGCATCCCCGCGAACATCGGTTGGCGCGGTGGCGCTGCCCCGGATGTCCGGCCTGTGTACTCACGGTTCCGACGCTAGCAGCGCCTCACGCCGTTGTCTGCGCCCGCCCCGCCCGCCGGTCAAACCGCTGAAACATTACCGTTCGCCGTCCGACAGCCCGCAGATGGAGACGGGCTGCGCCGCTCCCATGCCGCACCGCGCGCAGGGGCTACCGTCGTCCGCCTGCCTGATCCTGGCCAGATCGCGGCCAGATCATGCCGAGGCGTAGGTACGGTTTCAGGCCGAAAAACCATGCCTACGCCTCGGCTCGTCTCTGCGTACATCTCGTCACGTAAAGACACACGGCATTGTGCCGGCTGCTGGGATCGAGGAACGGGCACGAACCAGGCTCCGAACCCAACGCGATACGCGCCCTGGTCAGTGCCTGCGATCCCTCGAGGGGTATGACTGCGGCGCGTTGCCGCACGGGTACCGGGATCGCCCCGACGGCAAGGGCGCGGGCAGGCGGCGCCCGGCAACCGAGACGGGCGACAGTAGAGATATGACTCGTCTCGTCCTCGGCCCCATCCAGCGCCACCCGGACGTCTCCCGCGTCACCGTCTGGGTGGAAACCGACCTCGCCTGTGAGGTAGTGATCGCTGTCCCATCGCGGACCGTCGATGGCGGCGCGACCGTCGATGGGAGTGGGAGTGCGCTCGGTTCCGTCGGGCGGATCGCAGGGCGGGCGCGGACCTTCGAGGTGGCCGGTCATCACTACGCCGTCGTCGTCGCCGGCGGCCTCGTCCCCGGGGAGCCGGTCGCCTACGAGGTGTGGCTGATGGGGACCGCGGAGCCGGCGCCGACGTCGCCCGTGCGGGTCTGGCCTGCGCCCGGCGCGCCGCCGAGTCTGCTGCGGCCCGTCGGCGAGGACCAGCCGGTGCGGATGGTCTTCGGCTCGTGCCGGGTGACCGCGCCCCAGGAGCGCCCCTACACGCTGAACGCCGACGACGACAGGCAGGGGCTCGGCACGGACGCGTTGCACGCGCTCGCGCTGGATCTGCCCGGCCGCGACCCGTCGACCTGGCCCGGCGCCCTGCTCCTGCTCGGCGATCAGGTCTACGCCGACCACGTCTCCCCGCGGACCGCCGAGCGGATCCGGGCGCGTCGCGACGTCACCGCGAGCCCCGGCGAGGAGATCGCCGACTTCGAGGAGTACACCTGGCTCTACCAGGAGGCCTGGTCGCAGCCGGAGATCCGCTGGCTGCTGTCGACGGTCCCCACAGCCATGATTTTCGATGACCACGACGTGCGCGACGACTGGAACATCTCCGCGGCCTGGCGCGTCCAGATCCGCACCGAGCCCTGGTGGGACGCGCGGATCACCGGCGGGATCATGGCCTACTGGCTGTACCAGCACCTGGGCAACCTGAGCCCGCAGGAGCGTGACCGGGATCCGGTTCACCGCGCCGTCGTCGCCGCCGGCACGCCGGGCGCCTCCTCCTCCTCCTCCTCTGACGGCCCTGACGGCACTGACGGCCCCGGACCGTCGGCGGAGGACCTGCTGCGCGCCTTCGCCCGCCGGGTCGACGCCGGCGCCGACCGTGCGGGCGCGGACCCGGACGTGCGGTCGGGCGCCAGCGCCAGCGAGCACGGGGGAGCCGACCTGGACGGACCGGCGGGTGCCGACGGCGTCGCGGACGAGCGGGCGGTGCGGTGGAGCTTTCGGTGGGATCTGGGGCGGACCCGGCTGGTCGTCATCGACTCGCGGGCGGCGCGGGTCGTCGCGGCGGACGGTACCCGGGCGATGGTCGACGCCGCCGAATGGGCGTGGGTGCGGGACCAGACCGACCACACCGGCGAGGTGGACCACCTGCTGCTCGGCACGTCGGTCCCGTACCTGCTCAGCCCGCTGATCCACAACGTCGAGGCGGCCAACGAGCAGGTCGCGGCGGGCCGCTGGGGCCGACGCGCCGCCGCCGCGGCCGAACGGCTCCGGCAGGCCCTGGACCTGGAGCACTGGGCGGCGTTCGGGGCGTCCTTCGACGCGATGACCGACCTGCTGCGCGCCGTCAGCGCCGGGGAACGCGGTCCCGCCCCGGCCAGCGTCGTGGTGCTGTCCGGGGATGTGCACCATGCCTACCTCGCCCGCGCGGACCTGTCGAGGGTCGGCCCGGGCAACCCGGGAGTGCCGGTGTGGCAGGCCGTGTGCTCGCCGTTTCGCAACCCGCTCGGCCCCTGGGTCCGGCGGGTCGACGCGCTGTCCCGTCGGGCTCCGGCCGCCGCGGTCTCGGGGGCGCTCGCGCGCCTCGCCGGCGTGCCACGCCGGGCGATCCGCTGGCGGGTCACCGACGGGCCCTGGTTCGACAGTCAGCTCGCCATGCTGGAGCTCGCCGGCCGCACCGCCCGCCTGACCCTGTCGAAGACCGAACCGGACGGCACTCCCGGCGGCCTGACCCCCGTCCTCGTCACCGACCTCACCCCCCGGCCCTGATCCGTTGACTTCGGGACTGCGACGGAGTTCGTGTCCAGGCCGGACGTGTCCGGTGAGGGCAGGGTTCCGTCGGCACAAAGCCCGCTACACGGATCGATGATGATGGGCACGGAATGCTACCGGCGGCCTTTGCTGGTAGCAGTCCGGAGTGGTTGTTCCGGGATGGTGATCCGCGATTCCGAACCGGGCATCGCGACTGTTCGCTCGTGGTCTAATAGTCCGACAAAGGATGCCAAGGGCGGCGGAGGAAGACGTGTTCGGTATGGAGATCGAGACCCGGATCCCCATCAGGATGGACTTGGGCGATGAGCGCTGGCCGACGATCGCCCAGCACAAGGACGGCATCTACAAGCTTGACATCGACCGTCACAGTGGCCCGGAAAACAAGGCAGACGAGAGCCTGCCAACCTCTATTCTGGAATTCGTGACGGCGCATTTTGACGACCACGCCGGCACCAGGGACGAGGCGAGCGCCGCATTCAGGGCGCGCTACGCGATCGTGCGCACGGCCATCGAGACGTTCGCCCAGGCCGGGCCCTCGACCTCCTTCGTCCAGCTCTGTGACCAGCTCGATCTGGTCGTCGACAAGTCCTGGCGGAACGCGGCCGCCGACGCGGTGGTCAACCCCTTCGTGCGCCCGCTCGATCAGATGCTCCGCAGCGCGATCCATTACACGTTGGGCATCGCCCTGGAGGTGTTCCCCCGGCTCGTCAACGAGGTACTGGTGCTGCACACGACGAACGAGACCTCCCGGGAACGCTCGTTGCAGGCCGTGCAGGTGGGCGCCGAAGCCACCACGAGGCTGACCGGCCCGACCCAGCGGCCGGACGTCGACGCGGCGAAGCTGTCCGGCTACATCGCCCTGCTGTACATGCAGGTGGCGGCCCGCTACGACGGTGGCCGGCAGGGCGAGGAGCGGCTGATGAAGAACCTTACCCAGGCCCTGAGTCGGGTGCCGTGGTGGGTGATCCGGGAGGATCTCACGCCGGCCGAGTGGGCCTGGCTGCAGGCCAACCATGCGATGATCATCGACGGGATGCAGAAGGCGTACAACCCCGCCAATCTGAAGCCCAGGAATCTGCCCAAGGATGCGGCGCCCCGCAGTTGGGGAAACAAGCATCCGAAGGACGCCCTGCTGATGCCACCGCATGTCAAGCTGCTGTTGGACAGCGCTTTGCGCGCGCCCAACCCGAAGGACGATCCCAAGGCCACCTTCGGCGATATGACGGTGGTGGAGAAATCGGAGCCGGTGGGACCGCCAGCGCAGGCGGGGCAGCCGAGAATGAAGGGTTACGCGATGGAACTCCGGCAGCGACCGGGGGGCCGTGGCGACCTCGAGGAGTTGGAGCGGCTTTCCCTCGAGCTGATGTGGGTCGACCGGAACCTGCACGGCACCGACGTTGTGGCCGTGGTGCCGGCGACGGCGGCCACGAAGGATGATCTGGCCGCGAAGGCCCCGGACCGCAGGCCGACGAGGACACAGCGCAGCACCAGCATGACATGAACCCCCCGCCCCGCACCGCACCGCGGGGCAGCCCCGCGGGGCGGGGCAGTGCCGCTGCCGGGGCGGGTGGCCGGGGCGGCCGGTCAGTCCCGCCCGGCGAGGGGCGGCTAGGTGATGGCGAGCTCGGAGGCGAGGCCGGCGCGGGTGGCGAGTTCGACGGCGAGTTCGCGGGCCCAGGGCAGGACCGCCCCGATGTCGGCGGTGAGGATCCGCGCGTCGGCGACGATCCGTTCGCCGTCGACCCAGACCCCGGCGATGTCGCGGGTCCCCGCGCAGTAGACGACGGCCTGGTAGGGGTCGTGCACGAACGCCATCGACGGGCTCGCCTCGGCGAACAGCACCAGGTCGGCGGCCTTGCCCACGTCCAGGCTGCCGACGGTGTCGTCGAGGCCGAGCGCGCGGGCGCCGCCGAGGGTGGCCATCCGCAGCACCGTCGGCGCGGTCAGGACGTCGGCCTGCTGGTGGTGCACCTTCTGCAGCAGCGCCGCGGCCTTGACGGTCTCCAGCATGTTCTGGCTGTCGTTGCTGGCGGCGCCGTCGACGCCGAGGCCGACGGGCACCGAGTCCCGCAGCAGCCGCGGCACCTGGCACACGCCGCTGGCCAGGATCATGTTCGACACCGGGCAGTGCGCCACGGCGACCGCGTGCCGACGCAGCATCGCCACGTCGTCGTCGGAGAGCCAGACGCAGTGCGCGGCGACCGTCTGCGCGTCGAGCAGGCCGGCCCGGGCGGCGACCTCGATGGAGCTCACCCCGCGGGTCGTGCGCGACGCGGTCACCTCCTCCCGGACCTCGTGCAGGTGGACGTGCAGCCGGTCGGTCTCGTCCAGCAGCGACCGTGTCGCCGCGAGCAGCGCGTCGCTGCTGGACGGGATGGTGGCCAGACCCACCCGGAACCGGGTGCGCCGGGAGCCCGCCGCGGCCTGCGCCAGGGCGTGATGCTCCGCGACGATCAGGTCGATGGAACGGTCGTGTGGGACATCCGCCGGGCCGAACGAGACGTCTGCGCGCACCCCGACGACGTCGAGTGCGTCGACGATCCCCGGGGTGATCGGAGGGGTGCCCGGCGCCGAGCAGAACATGTCCCCGACCGTCGTCACCCCCGACAGGACCATCTCGCTCGCCTTCAGCAGCGTGCCCACGTAGGCCATGTCCCGGGTCAGGTGCGCCTCGATCGGCTCGACCACGTGGACGAACCACTCCCACAGCGTGTGGGTCTCCCCGATGCCGGTGACCAGGCCCTCCGAGAAGTGACCGTGGCAGCTCACGAAACCGGGGGTGATGATCCCGCCGCCGTCGCCGAGGACCGGCAGGTCCGCGAACCGCGCCGCGATCGCGGCGTACCCGTCCACCGCGGCGATGCGCCCGTCGACCACCGCGACCGCGCCGTCGCGCACGTGCCCGGCCGCGCCCATGGTCAGCACGTGCCGGGCCCGCAGCACGAAGCTGGCCGGTGCGACGGTGCTGGCTGAGGCGACGGTGCTGGCCGAGGTGACGGCGGCGGGATCGGTCACGTCAGCCCAATGCTCGTGTCGATGTACTGGTTGGTGAACAGGTCGGCGGGGGTGAGGCCGCTGCGCACCGGCTTCTTCTGGCCCGCGTAGATCGGGGTCAGGATCTGGATCATCCGGTTGACCCGGCTCTGCTCCATGTCACCGATCGTCGCATTCGATCCGTTGGAGACCAGCGCCCGGTTCTTCATCGTCTGCACGGCGTAGGCGGCGAGCCCCGGCGAGTAGCTCCACACCGACGCGGCGTCCGCCTTGACCGCCTTGATGATGAGTGCGTTCGCCGTCTGCGGGTGCGCCATGAAGTCCGCCTGCGAGCGCTGCATGATCGGCACCAGCTTCTTCAGGCACCCGGCGAGCTTCGCCTCGTCGCCGGTGCGGACCGACAGGGCCTGCCCGTACACCGGGTAGCCGGTGTCGTTGACGAGCTGAAGGTTGACGTCGTAGCTGTGCCCGTCACCGAGCTCGTTCTTGTAGATGTAGGGCTCCGAGGTGGCGAAGCCGGCCTCGGCGACCTTGCCGTCCTCGGCGACCCAGCGCGACGGGGAGCCTTCGTAGCTGCCGTCGACCTGGCCCCGGCGCAGGATGCCGGCGCCGAGCAGGTACTGCATGTAGGCGTCGGTCTCGTAGTAGAGGACCTTGGTGTCGGTCTGCCCGATGTCGACCAGCGTCGTGAAGTTCGGGTGCTTGCTCTTGTCCCACATGATCATTCCAGGGCTGACCTCGAACGGCGCGAACACCGCCTTGGTCGGCTGGGAGGCCGAGTTCTGGATGGCCTCGTCGGTGGAGACGATCCCCAGATTGATCGACTTGTCGACATACATCTGCGCGCTGACCTGCTCGTACCCGATGGCCGGGCCGCCGAATCGGACCTCGACGTCCACCCCGGTGTCCTTGCCGTCGGAGACGAGGGAGCCGACGATCCGCTTCTTACCGGTGTCGATCTTCGCGTCCGAGCCGATGAGGTTGTACAGGAACCCGTATTCGGATTCGGCGAACCAGTCGGTCTGGACCACGATCCTGGTGGGGCAGGCGCCGGTCAGGTTGATCGCGTTGCCGGCTGCGGCGGCCGGCGCCGCGGGGGCGGCCCCCGGGTCGGACCCGCCACCGGAGTCCCCGCTGCAGGCCGCCAGGGTCAGGGCGAGCGCCGTGCCGAAGGCGGCGGCGGCTCCTCGTCGGAAACGTCCCATGTTGCTCCCTCTCGTGAAGACCCCCCGGGCTCGTGAACCCCCCGCGGGGCCGGGGTGTGACACAGCTCCGCGGGCCGCCGGCGCCGTCGGGATCCGACGGGTGCGGCCGCCCGCGGCGTCAGGGCGTCTCGGCGCCGTACCAGCGACCGGTGACCAGTCGACTCAGCCAGCCGAAGAACGTGAACACGACGACCCCGAGCAGCGAGGCGAGGATGACCGCGCCGAACAGCTGCTGGGAGAGCAGTCGCGCCCGGTAGAGATCGATCAGGACGCCGATGCCCGGCTTGCCCTGCTTGAAGAAGAAGTCGCCGACGACCGCGCCCACGACCGACAGCCCGGCGGAGACCTGGAACCCGGCGAACGTCGCCGGCATCGCCGCCGGCAGCTGCAACGACACCAGCCGGCGCCAGCGGGGAATCCGGTGCAGTCGGAACAGGTCGAGCATGCCCTGGTCGACCGACTTCAGGCCGAACAGCGTGCTACTGATCACCGGGAACAGGGCGATGAGGACGCAGACGATCACCCGACTGAGGAAGCCGTAGTCGAACCAGAAGCCGATCAGCGGCACCATCG
Organism: Frankia gtarii; assembly: GCF_025403375.1. GTDB lineage: Bacteria > Actinomycetota > Actinomycetes > Frankiales > Frankiaceae > Frankia > Frankia gtarii. The sequence continues at coordinate 8,300 of NZ_JAMPTM010000104.1, read as the reverse complement.
CCAGCGTCGGGATGGTCTGCAGGATCACCGCGTACGGGTACACCGACCTCTCGATCCACCGGGCCTGGCTCATCGCGATCGCCACGGCCATGCCCAGCACGATCGACACCCCGAGGCCGATGAGCGCCACCGACGCCGACAGCCACAGCGCCCGCAGCAGCTGCGTGAGGTTGTGGCCGTCGAGGAAGGCGACGCGGACGACCGAGTCGGGGCTCGGCAGCAGGAAGCGGCGGTCCCGGTCGAGGACCACGAGGCTGACGAAGTACCAGACGCCGATGATGATCGCGAACAGCGCGAGCGGCGCGAGGCGGTCACGCCAGGTCGCCCGCGGCCGCCCGGTCCACGGCGCCCTCACGCCGTCTGCCCGTCGCCGTCGCGCAGGCGGCGCGAGACCGCGGCGGTCAGCCGGGTGAAGTCCTCCCGGAAGCGCAGCTCCGCCGGGCGGGGGAAGCCGAACGGGATGGCGAACTCGGCGACCATCCGGCCTGGGCGCGGCGACATCACCAGGACCCGGGTGGACAGGTACACCGCCTCCGCGACCGAGTGGGTGACGAACAGGGCGGCGCCGAAGCGGCGTAGCTCGAACAGCCGTAGCAGCTCGTCGCCCAGCCGTTCCCGGGAGATCTCGTCGAGGGCGCCGAACGGCTCGTCCAGCAGGAACAGGTCGGGGGAGAGCACCAGCGAGCGGGCCAGGGAGACCCGCATCCGCATCCCGCCTGACAGTGAGCGGGGCCGGTGCCGCTCGAACCCGCCGAGCCCCACCAGGTCGATGACCTCGGCGGCCCGCGGCCGGTACTCGGCGCGGGGCGTGCCGGTCAGCTCGGCCAGCGTCTCCACGTTGCGCCGCACGCTGCGCCAGGGCAGCAGGGTCGGATCCTGGAAGACGTGGCTGATCCGGTCGGTCGACGGCGAGACCGTGCCGGCGGTGGCCGTGGTCAGGCCGGAGGCCAGCCGCAGCAGGGTGCTCTTGCCGCAGCCGGACGCGCCGACGATGCTCACGAACTCGCCGTCGCGGACCGTCAGATCGACCGGAGCGAGGGCCTGGGTGCCGTCCGGGTAGCTCTTTTCGACGCCGGTGAACGTCACCAGCGCCGGCGCGAGGTCGCCCGCCGGCCCACCGGCGTCGTTGTCCCGTGGCGGAGCGCCGTTCTTCACCGATTCGTTGCTATATGTCCAAATATGGTGCCGCATGGCCCGCCGGCCTAACCGTTCCGCGCGCCGATGGATGCTGCCGGTGCCCCTGATCCGGTCGGGGCGCGGGTGGTCGACGCTGGACTTCCCGGCGGCGGCCAATTGACCGATGTTGTGGCCAGGTCGCGTGGATAGACGGTAGTGAACGTCCCGTCGGTGTCCTGTTCGACGGCCGTTGCGGAAAGCGTGTTCTGGTGGGTTCCGTCGAAACGCACGCCGTTCCAGGCCATGATGGTCGCGGACCCCGGGAGATCGATCGCGACAAGTGCGGAGCGTATCCGTTCCCGTTCGGAGCTGCCGGCATCCTCGATTGCCCGGGCATAGATTGTCACCGCGGTGAAGGCGCTCGCCGCGTCCGCCGTCATCGGGGTGCCGAAGTCGCGCTGATAGCGGTCGGTGACCGCCGCGGCGAGCGGGTTGGCGCGGGTGCTGGGCAGCGACCACGAGACCTGCCGGCTCACCCGGCCCGCGAAACCGGGGATTGCGGCGAGCTGGGCGGCCTCCGCGGACGCGCCGTAAACGACGACGGCGGGCGGCGTGTACCCGCTGGCCTGGAACGCCTTTCCGAGACCCACCCCCGCGCCGGGAGTCGTCGTCATGAGGACGACGTCGGGTGTGGCGGCGCGGATCGCCGCCACCGCGGCCGAGGGATCGGCGTCGCCCGGCTCGTACGGCGCGTTGGCCACGATCTGGTAACCGGCCTCCTCGCCGTACTCGGCGATGATCGAACTCAGGTCGGTGCCGGTCGCGTCGTTGCCGTACAGCACGGCCACCCGTCGACGCTGTTGACCAGGCTGTTCGGCGTTGCGCAGCAAAGACAGGAAGGCGCCGCCGTAGTCCGCGGCGTCGGGGCCGGCCCGGAAGTACCAGCTCAGCCCGCGCTCGGTGAGTGCCGTCAGGGCGGCGTCGACGCTGACGAACGGGGTCTGCAGCCGCTCGGCCCGCTGGCTGGCGTCCAGGGTGGCGTCGGCGCCGAACGCGCCGACGATGCCGGCCACGCCGTCACTGCCCGCCAGGGTCGCTGCCCCGTCCGCCGCGGTTTGCCGGTCGCCTTTCGTGTCTAACGTCACAATCGACAGTCGGGCGTGACCTGATGGTCCCCAGATTCGACCAGCGGAGTATCCAGAGCGGTCTTCTCCGGTGTTGACGAGCCGGCTGGCGAGTTCCGCTCCCCGTTGGGCATCGCGGCCGGCTTCGGTGTTCCCGCCCGTCAACGGAGCGAGAAGGCCGATCTTGACCTCCCCGGAAACCGCGGGCGGCCCGGGATTGTCACGACCGTTGCAGCCCGCGAGTGCGGCGATGCAGATCAGCGCAACACCCGCCGCGCTCGCCCTTCGAAAACCGTAGATCATCACGCTCCCCGTGCGCCCGGCTGGAGTGAGCGGTGAAAGCTACCGCGACCGGCGCCGACACTAGTGGTTTGGTGTCGGTCAGGCGCAGCGGGGTTGGGTCATCCCCAACATGGTTGGACTCAACCCGGACGATTGCATGGCCGTTCGTCAAGAGACCCCGCTGGCAGTCGCGTCCGGTGCGCAAATAGCCTTTTGGTTCGAAGCTGTGGCGATGCCAACCGCCGCGCGGTCGGGTGCGCATGGCCCCGCCGTGCGGCGACGTTCACCCGGCGCCGCACGGGGTTGCGGGAGCCGGAATCCGGGCGTTCGAGAGGCGGAGAGGTACGGGGCGCGTGATCGAGCCAGGAAGGGGCGGGATGTGACGGGCGAGCCGCCGGAGACCTCCCGCGGGGTCCTCGACCGGGGCCGCGCCGGGTCGCGGCGGGCACGCCGTGGCCGCACGGTCGCGACCGTGTCGGCCGGGGACGACGAGGTGCGGCCACGCCGGTGGGCGAGCCTGCGCGACCTGCCCGTGCGCGGGAAGCTGTTCGCCGCGCTGGCCGTGCCCACCGCGGCCTTCCTGGCTCTCGGGATCCTCTCGGGCGTCACCTGGCTGTCCGACGCCGCCAGCTACGGCCGCGATGTGACCGCGGCGAAGCTCGGCCGGGACGTCACGGCGACGGTGCACGAACTTCAGCTGGAACGTGACCTCTCGGCCGGGTACATCAGCAGCGGACGCGGCGCGGACTCCGGGACCGCGCTCACCGGCCGGCTCGACAGCCAGCAGCGGGCGGTCGACGCAACCATGGCTCGGTTTCGCGCAACGCTGCGCTCCTCCGGCGGCGGCCTCGGCGCGGGCACCGGGCGGGTGGCCGATCGGGTCGAGAGCGACATCGACGGGTTGCCCGCGCTGCGCCGGTCGGTGCAGACCGGTGGCCTGCCCATGGACGCGATCTTCAGTCAGTACTCGACCATGATCACCAATCTGCTCGACCTCGACGGCCGCATCGGGCAGGACCGCGACGACGAGGACCTGCGGTACGCCGCGACCGTGCTGGGCGACGTGTCGGCGTTGAAGGAGATCGACTCCGAGATCCGCGGGCAGCTGTTCGCCACGAGCTTCGCGCAGCGGTTCGCCTTCGGCGCCTCCGACCGGCTGTCCGGACTGCTCGCCCAGGAGCAGGCGGCGCAGGACGCCTTCCGCGCCGCCGCCCGCCCCGACGACCGCGCCCACTTCGACCAGATCGTCAACGGGCAGGCCGTGCTGACGGTCAAGCGCATCTCCGAGCGTGCCGTCCAGCGCCAGCGGCTGACCGATCTCGACATCGATCCCGACCAGTGGCTCGCGGCCAGCACGACCCACATCGAGCTGCTGCGCATCGTCGAATCCGACCTGCTCACAGGCGTCACCCACTCCGCCGAGCACCTGCGCTCCGCCGCCTGGCAGCGCATCGCCCTGATCGGGGCGCTCATCCTCGTGATCACCGTCGGCGCGATCGTGTGGACGCTGGCGATCGCACGGACGATGACCGCGCCGCTGCGCCGGCTGCGCAACGGCGCCCTCGACGTCGCCCAGGTCCGCCTGCCACATCTGATCTCCGAGCTGCACACGGCGAACCCGGAGCAGGTCGACACGACGATCCAGTCGATCGGAATCGACTCCCGCGACGAGATCGGCGAGGTCGCGCGCACCTTCGACGAACTGCAGCGGGAGGCCGTGCGTCTCGCCGCGGAACAGGCCAGCCTGCGTCGCAACGTCAACACCCTGTTCCTCAGCCTCTCCCGGCGCAGCCAGAGCCTCATCGAACGGCAGATCGCCCTCATCGACCGGCTGGAGGCCGCCGAGGAGAACCCGCTGCAGCTGGAGAACCTGTTCAGGCTCGACCATCTGGCCACCCGGATGCGCCGCAACAGCGAGAACCTGCTGGTCCTCGCGGGCACCGGGCCGGGGCGGCGCCGGGCCGGCCCGGTGTCGCTCGGTGATGTTCTGCAGGCCGCCCTCGGTGAGATCGAGCAGTACGAGCGGGTCCAGATCGTCGACGTGCCGGACGCGCGCGTCGCCGCGGACTCCGTCAACCACGTCGTCCACCTGGTGGCCGAACTGCTGGAGAACGCCGCGCAGTTCTCGCCGCCGTACCTGTCCGTCGACCTCGCCGCCACCGCGGACGTCGGCGGGGTGCTCATCACCATCGACGACGGCGGGCTCGGGATGTCCGAGCGCGAGCTCGCCGCGGTCAACCAGCGACTCGCCGACCCACCGACGTTCGACTTCTCCATCGCCCAGCGCCTCGGCCTGTTCGTCGTCGCCCGCCTCGCCGACCGTCACGACATCGAGGTGCGGCTGAGCCGCTCGGATGCCGGTGGGGTGCGGGCGTCCGTGCGGCTCCCGGCGTCGCTGCTCGTGGCGAGTGTCCCCGTCCCGGTCCCGGTCTCCGTCTCCGGCCACGGCCACGGCCACGGCCTGGTGGGGGCACCCGAGCACGCCGAGGTCGAGGTGGCGGCGGCTGACGCTGACGCTGACGCCGACGCCGACGCCGGCGGGTTCGGCGGGTTCGACGGCGGCCCGGGCACCGCGGCACCCGTGTTCGCCCCGTACGTGCCGACCAGCGGATGGTTCCGGCCCCGGGGCATCGGCCTCACCGACGACGACCTCGCGGATCTGGCCGACCTCGTCGATCTTGCTGGCCTCGACGGCGTCGACCAGCCCACCGGTGGTGATCCGGCGGCCCCTGGTGTCTTGCCCCCGGTCGGGGGCGATGCGGACCTGCCGTCGATCGCGCAGGCCGTCGCCGCGCTCGACCGGCGACGCGAACGGGCGGCCACCCGGCACGGGCGTGCCGTCGTCGCGCCGCCCGACCCGAGCGCGACCGGGGACGCAGCGTCGCCCGCGGCCGGGCAGCAGCCGGCGTGGGCCGCCTTCACACCGGCGACCGCCAGGCTGTGGGCGTTCTCCCAGGATGCCGCCGGGGCGCAGTCCCTCGACGAGCCAGCGGGACCGTTCGACTGGTTCGGCCACGATGAGCTTCCCGCGGCATCCCGACTGCCTTCCCGGTCGGCTGCGGCCCCGCGGCCGGCCCCGCAGCCGGCCACGGCCTCCGGGCTGCCGATCCGGACCCCGCAGTCCACGCCGATCTCCGGGCAGATCCCACCCGGGCCACCCATCGGATCGGCCGACGGCGCGGCCAGCCCGAGCCTGTTCCTCGGATCCGCCGGCTCGGCGTCGTCGCTGGACCCGCAGGTTGCGCCCGAGCGGATCCGCGGGCGGCTGAGCAGGCTCTACGAAGGCATTCATCACGCCCGGGGGACCGGAATCGCCGCTGCGGAGGACGACGTCGGGAGCGGCTGAGCCCGATGGGCCCCCGTCCACACGAACCCTGACCCCGACTTTCCGTCCCCCCGAACCCCCAGCCTGGAGGACAGCCGTGACCGACGCGGATCCGGACAACCCCTCACTCGACTGGCTCATCAACAGCTTCGTCGACTTCGTCCCCGGTGTGGCGAACGCGATCCTCGCGTCCTCGGACGGTCACCTGCTCGCGGTGTGCAGCGGGTTCCCCCGCGATCGGGCGGTGCAGCTCGGTTCCATCGCCTCGGGGCTGTTCAGCCTGACCCTGGCGGCCGCGGACTTCGTCGACGGCGGTTCGGTGACCCAGACGGTGGTCGAGATGGCGCAGGGCTCGCTGCTGCTCATGGCCGTCGGCGAAGGATCCTGCCTGGCGGTGCTCGCCACGAGTACCTGCGACATCGGGCTGGTCGGGTACGAGATGACGGTGCTCGTCGCCCGCACCCGGGAGGCGCTGACTCCGGCGCGGCGCGCCGACACGCGCGAGAGCGTGTGACGCCGACCGTCCGCCGGTGACAGCCAGGTCCTCGGGGAAGCGGGTGAACGGATGAACGGGGATGCGGTGGAGCCGTCGGGGGAACTCGTCCGGCCCTACACGGCGACCCGCGGCCGGGCGCGGCCGTCCCGCTTGCTGGCGCTCGAGGCCATGGTGACCGCGACGCCGTTCGGCCTGGCCCGACTGCCCGCGCTGCTGCTGGAACAGAAATCGATCGTCGCGATGTGTGTGCAGCCTCAGTCGGTGATCGAGATCGCCGCGGCGCTGCGCCTGCCGGTGGGTGTCGTGCGGGTCCTCGTCGCCGACGCGGCGGCCGACCGCCTCGTCGACATCTCCCAACTGACCATGCCCACCGGCGTGCCCGAGATGGCGCTGCTCGACCGTGTCCTGACGAACCTGCGCCGGCTCTGACGGACCGTGCCGGACGAATTGTGACCCTTGACACAATCTGCCATCTTCGGCAAAATTCTAGCGACCACGAAAACCGCTGTTTCGTGCCAAGAAGCACGCGAACGCCCCTGTCGGCAGGGCTGCCGGACCATCTGCAGGCGGGGTCCCGGACGCCCCCCCGCGGCCATTCTGCGTAAAGGACTTCGACGATGAGTTCTGACCTGTCCGGCAAGGTTGCCTTCATCACCGGCGTCGCCCGCGGCCAGGGACGAGCCCACGCCCTGCGCCTCGCCCGCGACGGCGCCGCGATCATCGGGGTGGACATCTGCGCCGACATCCCGTCGATGAGCTACCCCAACGCCAGCCGCGCCGACCTCGACGAGACCCAGAAGCTCGTCGAGGCCGAGGGGGGGCAAATCCTCACCCGGGTCGCCGACGTCCGCGACCAGGCGGCCCTGCGGACCGTCTTCGAGGAGGGCCTCATCGAGTTCGGCCGTATCGACATCGTGATCGCCAACGCCGGCATCATCCGCTTCACCGAGGACGACCCGGTCGCCGAATGGCACGACATCATCGACGTGAACCTGACCGGCGTCTGGAATGCCTGCCGCGTCGCGATTCCGGCCCTCGTCGAGGGTGGCCGCGGCGGATCGATCGTCATCACCAGCTCCACCGCCGGCCTCAAGGGCACCGGCACCGACGCCGCCGGCGGCCAGGCCTACGCCGCGGCCAAACGCGGCCTCGTCGGGCTCATGCAGGTCTTCGCCAACGACCTCGCCCCCCACAACATCCGGGTCAACACGATTCACCCCACCGGCGTCTCCACCGGAATGCTCAACAACCAGGCCTTCGTCGACTTCGTCGCGGCCAACACGGCCGGCCTGGCCGCAATGCAGAACGCGCTGCCCGTCGAGATCCTCCAGGCCGACGACATCGCCGAAGTCGTGGCCTGGCTCGTCAGCGACGCCGCCAGATACCTCACCGGCGTACAACTCCCCGTCGACGCGGGATTCGCCGTCCGCTGACGGCACCCGATTCGGAAGGCTGAACGCGCGGACCTCCGGCCGGCAGGTCCGCCCTCAGCCGTGTGGTGTGGCAGCGGCCGTGTTCGAGGAGTCCGACTCGCCGGTGCTGTTGCTTGCGGTGATGCGGAATTCGTAGGCGTGTCCGTCGGTCAGTTGTTCGGCGGTGTAGCAGGTGCTGGTGATCGGGTATGGCATCCGGGCCCAGCCCTGGCCGGCCGTCGTGTCGCGGTAGTAGAGGGTGTAGGCGTCGGCGCTCGACGACGCGGTCCAGCACAGCCGCGCGGTGCCGTTCCCCGGCGTCGCCGTCAGGCCGGTTGGTCGGGAAGGCGGCGGGGACGGCGCCACCGGGGTGGCCCCGGCGACAGGGGACGGCGCGGACTCGCCGGTGCTGTTGCTCGCGGTGATGCGGAATTCGTAGGCGTGTCCGTCGGTCAGTTGTTCGGCGGTGTAGCAGGTGCTGGTGATCGGGTATGGCATCCGGGCCCAGCCCTGGCCGGCCGTCGTGTCGCGGTAGTAGAGGGTGT
>NZ_JAMPTM010000103.1 GCF_025403375.1 Frankia gtarii | reverse complement strand
GGGCGGGGCCGGGGCGAGGCGGCGGGCGGCACGGGTTCGTCGGGCTGATCGTGGTCGGGCTGATCGCGCAGCAGGCCGACCCGAGCCGCGACCCCGAGGCTGTAGAGCAGAGAGCGCACCCGGGAGTCGATCTCGTCCCGGATCGGCCGGACGTCCTCGAGCGGCTTCTCCGCCGGGTCGTCGAGCTCCCAGGTGAGGTACCGGGTGTGCGGGTAGATCGGAACAGTGCCGGTGCAGCCCATGCTGATGACGACCGAGGCGGTGCGCACGGCGTCGTCGGTGAGCCGGGTCGGGCAGGCACCGGACAGGTCGATGCCGACCTCGGCCATCGCGGCGACGACCGGGAGATGCAGGGTCGCCGCGGGCGCCGTACCGGCCGATCGGGCCTGCACCCGGCCGCCGCCGTGCTGGTCGAGCAGCGCGGCACCCATCTGGGAGCGCCCCGCGTTGTGCACGCACACGAACAGCACCTCGGGCGGGCGTGCCAGGGGCACCCTGGGCTGGGCCTGGCGCAGCGGGACGGGAGCCACGGGCGACGAGCCGGGCGGGGACGGCGCGCACCCGGTCATCGGAGGCACGGCGTCAGAAGATGCAGGGGGAGTGTCGCCGTTCCGCGCGGCGGGGCTATCTGCAGCACCCGTGCGTGAATTTTTGGCATTCATTTCATCGTACAGGTAGCTTCTCGGTTGTTCGGGGTGATTTCCGCAGGACTTGTGGGTGAGCGGTGGCCGCGCCGGCCGGTGTCAGCCGAGGCCGTCGAGCAGCTCGGGAAGATCGGCGAACGAGTCGATGACGTGGTCGGGGCGCCCGCAGGCCGCGGCGAGGGTGTCGGATCGGAACTTGCCGGTGCGGACCAGCACGCCGGTCAGGCCATGGCGGGCGGCGGCGAGCACGTCGTGCTCGACGTCGTCACCGATCATCACGGCCTCCTCGGGCCGCGAACCGAGCGCGCGCAGCGCCGTGGCGAAGAATTCCGCCGCCGGCTTGCCGACGACGACCGCCGGCCGGCCGAGCGCCTGCTCCAGACCGTGCAGGTAGGCACCGGTGTCGAGCTGGAGCCCGGCTCCGGTACGCCAGAACAGGTTGCGGTGCAGCGCGACGAGCGGCACGCCGGCCGTCGCCCAGGCGAAGACCTGGTTGACCGCCTCGTAGCTGAACTCCGGCCCGGCGCCGCCCAGGACGATGACGTCCGGCCGTTCGCCCGGGGCGGCCAGCGTCACCCCGGCCAGGTCGGTGCTGATGTCCCCGCTGTTGAGGACGTGGCAGCGGGCCCCCGGATGGTGCTGGCGCAGGTAGGTCGCGGCCATGGCCGGCGCGGTGAACACCTCCGCGGGGTCGACGGTGAAACCCGCGTCCACGAGTGCCGCCGCGATCGACGCCCGGTCGCGGGAGGTGGTGTTGGTGACGAAGGCGAGGCCGAGGCCCGCCGCCCGCAGCCGGTCCAACGCCTGCGGCGCGCCGGGCAGCGCCTGCCAGGACACCGCCAGCACGCCGTCGATGTCGATGAGCACGGTCCGGATGCTCCCCATGCGCCGAGACGCTACCGAGACCGCCGGCCCCGCCGGTCGGCGGATGAGCCGGCGCGCCCCGGCGCGATCAGCTCGGCCGCCGGATGTGCGCGGTCATCGGTAGTCCGTCCCGCGGGCGCAGCGTGACCAGCGGCTGCGGAACGACGTCGATGCCGGGCACGGGGTGCAGTGACCAGCGCCGGGCGATCGCGGCGAGCGCCAGCGCGCCCTCGGCGAGCGCGAACGTGTTGCCGATGCACTGGCGGGGACCGCCTCCGAAGGGGAAGTAGGCGAACCGCGGGCGGTCGGGCGCCGCTCCGGCTCCGGCGCTGGTGCCGGAGCCGGTGCCGGAGCTGGAGCTGGAGCTGGAGCTGGAGCCGGCCGCATCCGTGCCGGAGCGCAGCCAGCGGGTGGGATCGAACCGGCCCGGATCCGGCCACCAGCGCTCGTCGCGGTGCACCACCCACTGGCTGAACAGCAGCGTGGAGCCGGCGGGCAGCAGGTGCCCGCCGACTTTGCGGTCCTCGACGAGGTGGCGCCCCATCGCCCAGACGGGGGGGTAGAGCCGCATGGATTCGTTCAGCACGGCCTGGGTGTACGTCAGCCGGGGAAGATCGTCGATCGTCGGAGGTCGCTCGCCCAGCACCGTGTCGAGCTCGGCGTGCAGTTCCCGCTCGGCCTGCGGATTGGCGCCGAGGAGATGAAACGTCCACGACAGCGCGTTCGCCGTGGTCTCGTGGCCGGCGAGCAGCAGCGTCAGCGCCTCGTCGCGGACCTGGGTGTCGTCCATCCGCACGCCGGTCTCGGCGTCCTGGGTGGACAGCAGCAGGCAGAGCAGGTCGTCGCCGGTGGCGCCGGCCGCCCGCCGCCGGGCGATCAGGCCGTAGACCGTGCGATCCAGGGCGTCGCGGGAAGCCCGCCGGCGGCGAGCGGCGGGCAGCGGCAACCGTTCGGCGGCGCCGAAGCCCGGCAGTGCGAGGCGGCCGGCGACCGGCATGTTCTCGTTCAGTGCGGTGCGGACGACCTCGATCAGGGCGTCGTCGAGCGCAACGTCGAACAGGGTCCGCGCGACGATCTCCAACGTCATCTCGGTCATCTCGGCGTGGATGTCGAGGTGCTGGCCGTCGTGCCAGGACCGGGCGGTGGAGTCCGCGATCGCGCTGAACGCGGCGCCATAGCCGGCGATCCGTTGACGGTGGAACAGCGGCTGCATAAGCCGCCGGTTCGTGCGGTGCGCCGGTCCGGAGCTGGTCAGCAGCCCCCGGCCGAGCAGGAGCGACAGCGGCTGGACGACTTTCATGCGCCCGTCGCGACCGCGCCGCGCAGCCCCCTTGCCGTAGGAATGGTGGCCGCCGACCAGCGCGTCGGCGATCGCCTCCGGGTCGCTGACCAGGTAGGCCGACACGGGCCAGGTGGCGAGGTGCACCACCGGGCCGTACTCGCGGCGCAGGTCGAGGAACCGGGTGAGGGGATCGGCCCGCAGCCGGCGCAGGGCAGCCACCGCGTTGCCGGCCGGTCCGGGCACCACCGCCGCCGGGCGTGGTGCCATCCGCGGACCCGGGTGCTCAGCTGACGTGATCAATTCGCTCCTCCTCGGACGGCCTGACCCTCGTCAGGGTGGCCCGTCGGGATGCGAGTCAGATGTGAGCGGGCCGCGGGCCCGGCTACGGGAGCGCGTGGCTACGGACGGCGCCGCCTGGGCGCGGCGCGCCGCCCCCGGCCGCGGCCGCCGGTGTCGGTGGGCCGGCTCGGGAGCTCTCGGCGCCCTCGCGGCGTGAGGCCCGGCCGAGCCGGCGGGCTCTTGATCATCGGCGCATCAGCAGCGAGCCGCCCAGCAGGTAGGCGCCGACCATCTCGAAGTTCGCCGGCGACAGGGTGATGTGCGCGGCCGCGCTGTGCACGTCGCGCAGGCAGCGGTCGAGCCGCCCGCCCGAGCGCAGCGCGCGGGTGCCGGCCATGCTGTGCAGGCTGTCCACGGCCTTGACCGTGTTCTCGCCGACGGTGGCGGCGGCCAGCCTGATCAGCGCGGACAGCTCCTCCCCGCCGATCAGACAGCGCAGGCTGGCATGGTTGGCGGCGTCCTCCAACAGCAGCTCGGCCGCGCGGACCAGCGCGGTGGCGCGGGCAAGGCCGGCCTGGACGGTGTGGCTGGAGCCCAGGGTCTGCGTCCCGCGGGCCGGGACTGTGCCCACCGCTATGCCCGGGAAGGCGCTCAGCGCGTCCTGGGCGATTCCGAGGGCTGTCGACGCGGTGGTGAACGGCCCGAAGTCGTAGTAGGCGATGGGGTAGCCGCGGGAGGGTCGGGCGGCCGGTGGGCGACGCAGCAGCCCGCCGTCGACGGTGAACTCCTCGGGCACGAACAGGTCGTCGACGGTGAAGCTGACGCTTCCCGACCCGCGCAGGCCCGTGGTGAACCAGTCGTCGTCGAAGCGCACCCTGTCGGCGGGGACGAACAGCATCCGGGTCCGCGCGGTCGCCGCCTGCGCCGGGTCGCCCCCCGGGGGATCGGCGGCTGGGTGCGCGCTGGCTGGAGGGTCGTCCGCCGCGGGGTCGCTTCCCACCCAGTCGGACGCGGCGAGGTCCCCTTCGGCGGTGGGACTCTCCTCCGTGACCAGGGAGGCGCAGACGAGCCAGTCGGCGTGGGTGGAGCCGCTGGCGAACGACCAGCGGCCCCGCAGCCGGTAGCCGCCGGGCGCCGGCGCCGCCTGACCGGACGGGTTGATCCCCCCGACCACGAGCCCGTCGCTGTCCTGGAACAGCTGGCAGGCGACCTGTTCCGGCAGGTAGTCCGACATCCGGGAGATCACCCCCTGCACGCCCATCTGCCAGGCGACCGAGGCGTCGACACGGGCGAGGGCCTGCAGGACGGCGGAGCCGGTCCGGACGCTGACGCCGCCACCGCCGAAGGACGGCGATACCCACATGCGGTGAATGTTCTGGTCCCGTAGGGCGGCGATGGCGGCGGGCGGCGTTACCCTTTCTCGTTCGGCCTGCTCGCGATGCCGGACCAGGACGGGAGTGATCTTCTCGACTCGCGAGAGCCACTCGGTCGTCTCTTCGTGGGAGTGTGCGGAGCCGCTCCAGGACACGTCAGATACCTACTCTGCTCGGAATTCGCGTCGGTCTGCGGGTAAAGGCCGGGACGGAAGTGCCGGTAGGATCTTGGCCGGCAGGTTTCCGGCTCTTGGCGGGGACGAGCGGCTGGTTGTCGTTGTTGTTGACGGCTCGATACGCGCCGTCGCCGGATAGCTCGAAGGTGGTCGGCGCCGGGCGGCCACTGGCCGGAGCGGGACGCGCGGCGAGGCGGTGCGTCCCGGCCTGTAGGGGCGCTGAGCTGCGCGGACATCCGCCGTCTCTTCCTTGTCGGGGCAGCCGGCCGCGGGTCGCGACCACTCCGCGGCCGGCATCCAGCCGCATCTACGGTCAGATTCTAGCAATTTAAACGCAGATGCGGACGGATATGGGAACAAGGGTCCGTGGTCGCGGTCCGGTCGGCCGGATTGGACAGTCCAATTGGCCCCAGTGTGACCCGAGCGGTCGGGGGTATTCGTCGGTCGCAACGCTGCCCGAACGACCGGAAGACGATCGTGTGACCCGGGTAACACCGTCGTCATGCAACTCGTCCGATACATGCGCTGGATAAGGTCGATTCATGATCCTTAGTATTCGTAACCGATTCACTGGAATTATTACCGAAATAGTCGATGGCTCGGTCATGGGAACCGTCACCATGAACATTCCTGGCGGCCAGACGCTCACGGCCACGGTCACGATGGATGCAATCAAGGATCTCGGTATCGCCGTCGGTACCGCCGTGGAGGCGCTCGTCAAGTCGACCGACATCGCGGTCGCGACCTCCCAGGTGTCCGGACTGAGTATCCGAAACAAGCTGCAGGGCGCCCTCATCGGCCTCGATTCCGGCGATGCGATGTCGGTCGCCCGGATCAAGGTCGGAGAGGAGATAGAGCTCACCGCGGCGATCACCCGCGCGGCGGCCGAGGAGCTCAAGCTCGAGCCCGGCACCCCGGTCACCGCCTTGATCAAATCTACGGAGGTCTCGCTCTCCGCCGTCTGACGCACCGTTTCGCGCCGACCGGCGCAAGCCGCCGGTCGGCGCGCGGCGCCTCCCGGGCTGCCGCGGCTCCGATCGCCCGCCCCGGCCGCCGGCCGGCGAAGTCACCCGATCCGGGTGTCCCGGGGCGGTTCCGAAAAGGACGCACTGTTACCACGACCCAGGGTGGGTATCTCGTAACGCAGGGTCTGACCATCCGCAATGGGGTGGATCGCACCGGCATGCCCCTCGGCGGTCGCGGTAAGCGTCCATGACATTGACGCACCGTCACCGAATGCGATCCCTGCTTCCGTACATCGATCCAATCTCGTCAGCGGCCCGACGTGTCCGGATGATTCGGGGTGTCCCGGCCCGGCCGCGTGCTTCCGGCGAAAGCCCGACGGAGGCCGTCGACCAGGAAGCGTGGATTCTCGTGGAGATCGCAATCACTGGGGCAACCGGATTTCTGGGTATGCATCTGGTGCGGGAACTACTCGAGCGGAATGCGTCGCTGACGGTTCTGGCCCATGCGGGGTCCGGGGACGCCGCCGGCCGGTTGGCCGGGTTCCTACAGGTCACCGGGGCCAGCCCGCGGCTGGTCGATGAGCTCCCACGGCGGATCGCGGTGGTCGACGTGGACGTGGCCGCGCCGTGCCTCGGCCTTTCCCAGGCCGAATTCAGGCGGGTGGCGGACGGGGTCGACGCCATCTGGCACAGCGCCGCCCTGACGAAGCTCGCCGGCGATCCCACCGAGCTGCATCATGTCAACGTCGACGGCACCCGGAACATGTTGGCGTTGGCGGCGGCGGGCGGGCGGCGGCCGCGTTTCTACCATGTGAGCACGGCATTCGTGGCCGGCCTGAGTCGGGACCCGGTCGTCTACGAGGACCGGCTCGACGCCTCACAGGGGTTCGCCAGCCCGTACGAGCGATCCAAGTACGACGCGGAGGTGGCGGTCCGGCAGTGGTCGGCCGCCAGCGGCCGGCCGGTCGTGGTGTTCCGGCCGAGCGTCCTGGTCAGCCACCGGCCACCGCACCCCGACCTGCCGTCGGACACCCTGGAGGCGGCCGCCCGCTTCATGCTCACGGTCGCCTCGATGGCCGTCGAGAGCAACCTCGTCGACGCCGAGGAGCCGACCGTGCAGACCGTGCGGGTCGTCGGTGACCCGCGGGCACGCTGGAACATGATGGCCGTCGAGGACGCCGTCCACGACATGGTGCGCCTCGCCGAGCGCCCACCGGCCGGCGAAACGACCACTTACCACATCGTCGGCAGCCGCGACCTACCCGTGTCGCTGCCCATCGACCTGCTGGAGAGCTTCCTGCCGGTCCGCGTGGAGCTCGTCGAGCATCCACCGGCCGATCCGACGCCGTTGGAACGGATCATCGGCATGGTGCCCGGGTTCCTCATGTACCTGCGCCACCGCCACGTCTTCGACGACACCCGAACCCGCACAGCGCTCGGCGAGCGGCTCGCCGAGACCCCGGTCGACCGGGACTACCTGCTCTCCGGCCTGGGCATCGCGGACCCGCCCCCGGCCGACCTGCTCGGCTCCGAGCTGCTGACCCGGGCACTGTCCGCCTACGACCCGACGGCCCGGGCAACTCCCGCCCCGCCGACCGACCCCCATCCGCCGACCGACGACGCGGTGCACGCCTACCCGGCCGCGCGGACAGATCCGGCGCCGCGGGTCGAAACCACCCAGGGTTGGAGCAGTCCATGACCATCACCCCCGGACCGTCCCGCGTCGCCGGTGCACCGCCGCGCCGGACACCGGCGCAGACGCTGCGCCGGCCGGTCGCGCGCCGGCCCTACCCGCCGGGCGGCCTCGCCGGCACGGGCGGCCTCGCCGGCACGGGCGAGCCCGGCGGTCGGTCGGGTGCCGGCCCGAGCGCACCGACCTGGCGGCCGGGCCGGCACCCGGCGGCCTTCACCGGGCCGGAGCTGGCCGCCTGCGTACGCGCGGTGCGGGAGCCGGTGCACCTGCTGGCCGTGCCCGGCCGGGGCATCGGTCTGGGACTCGGCGGCGACGTGGGCGCCGGGGATCCCGGCGCAGCGCCGGTGGTGGGCACCCTGCCGGCCCTGTACCCGGAGTGGCTCGGTGACCGATCCTTCGCCGTGGTGCACGGCGTGCGTTTCCCGTACATCGCCGGGGAGATGGCGACCGGCATCGCGACCACCGCGATGGTGACCGCGATGGCCCGTGCCCGGATGCTCGGTTTCTTCGGGTCCGGTGGCCTGGGGCTCGACCGGATCGAGAAGGCCGCCGTCACCCTCGCCGAGACGCTCGCCGGCCAGCCGAACTGGGGCGTCAACCTGCTGCACTCGCCGGGCGACCCGGCGCTGGAGAACATCA
Source organism: Frankia gtarii (assembly GCF_025403375.1). Taxonomy (GTDB): domain Bacteria; phylum Actinomycetota; class Actinomycetes; order Frankiales; family Frankiaceae; genus Frankia; species Frankia gtarii. The sequence continues at coordinate 13,092 of NZ_JAMPTM010000103.1, read as the reverse complement.
CCGCCGCGCTGCTGCTGCGCCACGGGGTGCCGTGCGTGTCGGCGTCGGCGTTCATGTCGATCACCCCGGCGGTGGTCCGCTGCGCGGCGACGGGGCTGCGCCGCACGTCCGACGGGCGGGTGGAGCGCCGCACCCGGGTGTTCGCGAAGATCTCCCGGCCCGAGGTCGCGGAGCAGTTCATGTCGCCGCCGCCGGGGGAGATCCTGCGCGCCCTGGTCGACGCCGGGGAGATCACCGCGGTGGAGGCGGAGCTCGCCGCGGGCCTGCCGATCGCCGAGGACATCACGGTCGAGGCGGACAGTGCTGGGCATACCGACGGTCGGCCGATGGCTGTCGTCGTCCCGGCGGTGCAGGCGGTGCGGGACCGGGTCGTCGCCCGTTTCGCCTACCAGCGGCCGGTACGGGTGGGCGCGGCCGGCGGGCTGGGCACGCCGCAGGCGGTCGCGGCGGCCTTCGCGCTCGGCGCCGCCTACGTGCTCACCGGCTCGGTGAACCAGATCAGTGTCGAGTCCGGCCAGTCCGAAGACGCGAAGGCGATGCTCGCCGGTGCCGACCTGGCCGACGTGGCGCTGGCGCCAGCCGCGGACATGTTCGAGCTCGGCGCCAAGGTGCAGGTGCTGGCCCGGGGATCGATGTTCGCCCCCCGGGCGGGCCTGCTGTTCGAGGCCTACCGCCGGCACGACAGCCTGGAGCAGCTTCCCCCCGAACTGCGCGCGAAGCTGGAGCGCGACCTGTTCGGCATGCCCCTGGACGACGTCTGGGCCCGGACCGCCGCGTACTGGGGCGAACGCGACCCCGGCCAGGTGGAACGGGCACTGATCGATCCCAAGCACCGGATGGCGCTGGTGTTCCGGTGGTACCTGGGGAACTCCGGTCGGTGGGCGCTCGCCGGCGAGCAGGGCCGGCGCACCGACTACCAGATCTGGTGCGGCCCGGCGATGGGTGCGTTCAACCGGTGGATCGCCGGCAGCTTCCTCGCACAGCCGGCCGAACGCGGCGTCGTCCAGATCGCCCTGAACCTTCTCGAAGGAGCGGCGGTGGTCACCCGCGCCCATCAGGTGCGCAGCTTCGGGGTGCCGGTGGGTGTCGCTCAGTTCCCGCCGCGCCGGCTGTCCCTCAGCGCCCACGGCTGACCTCGCGGCCGGCCGGTCTGGAAGGAGACACGGACAAGATGTCACGAACGGACTCCCCGCCCCAACCGCCGATCGCGGTCGTCGGAGTGGGTGCCATCATGCCGGGCTCGACGGACGCCGCCGGGTTCTGGAACTCCATCGTCCGCGGCGAGGATCTGATCACCGAGGTGCCGCGCTCCCACTGGCTGGTCGAGGACTACTACGATCCGGACCCGGCCGCGATCGACAAGACCTACGTGCGCCGCGGCTCGTTCCTGCCGACGATCGACTTCGATCCGGCCGAGTTCGGCATCCCGCCGAGCACCGTCCCGGCCACCGACACCGCGCAGCTGTTCGCCCTGAAGGTCGCCGACCAGACGCTGCGCGACGCCCTCGGCGACGAGTACGACACCGCCGACCGCGGCGGCATCGGCTGCATCCTCGGCAGCGGGAACCTGGAACTGCTCAGCGAGATCGACCTGCGGCTGGGCCGCCCCATGTGGTTCAAGGCGCTGCGCGAGCTCGGCTACTCCGACGCCGATGCCCGGCGGACCTGCGACCACGTGCTCAAGGACTATCCGCAGTGGCAGGAGGCCACGCTGCCCGGCGGCCTGGGTAACATCGTCGCCGGTCGGATTGCCAACCGGCTCAACCTGCACGCGGTGAACTACACCGTCGACGCCGCCTGCGCGAGCTCCCTGGCCGCGGTGTCGGCCGGCGTGAACGAGCTCGTCCTCGGCCGCGCCGACATGATCATCTCCGGCGGCGTCGACGCCCTGAACAACCCGTGCACGTTCGTCAGCTTCTGCAAGACGCCGGCACTGTCGCCGACGGAGGACTGCCGGCCGTTCTCCGCACAGGCCGACGGCACCCTGCTCGGTGAGGGCGTCGCAATGGTCGCACTCAAGCGCCTCGACGACGCCCGCCGAGACGGCAACAAGATCTACGCGGTGATCCGCGGGATCGGTTCGTCCTCGGACGGCCGAGGTGCGGCGATCTACGCCCCGGCGCCGGGCGGGCAGGTCAGGGCGGTGCGCGCCGCCTACGCCGACGCCGGCTACGGGCCAGCGACAGTCGAACTCGTCGAGGCGCACGGCACCGGCACCGTCGTCGGGGACCGCACCGAGGTCACCGCGCTGACCGAGGTGTTCGGCGCCGACGAGCGTGCGGACGATCGCCGGTGCGCGCTGGGCTCGGTCAAGTCGCAGATCGGGCACACGAAATCGGCGGCTGGCGCGGCCGGACTGGTCAAGGCCGTGCTCGCCCTGCACCACCACACCCTGCCGCCGACGATCAAGGTGACCGAGCCGAACGCCGACCTGGCGCTCGACTCCAGCCCCTTCTACCTCAACACCGTGTGCCGTCCCTGGGTGCGTCCCGCCGACCATCCGCGGCGGGCCTCGGTGTCGAGCTTCGGGTTCGGCGGCATCAACTTCCACATCGCGCTGGAGGAGGCGCCTGCCCACGCCGGCAACGGATCCGGCGGGTCCGCGCCTCGCCGGCCGCGGGCGGCCGGCAGCGAGCTGATCCTGTTCGGCGCCGAGTCGCCCGAGGAGATCGTCGCAGCGTTGCGGGCGATCGACACCGCCCGGCCCCCCACGGGGATCGCGCGGGCGAGCCGGCGCGAGTTCGACCCCCGTCACCCGGTCCGCCTCGCCCTGGTCGCCGGATCCGCGGAACAACTCGGCACCCGGATCGACCAGGCCGCCAATCTGATCGGCCAGCGGCCACGGGAACCGTTCACGAACCCGCGCGGTCTGCACTATGCGGTCACCACCGACGAGTCCGGCACCGGCATCCCGCCCGCGCCACCGCCGTCGGCGGCCCCGCCGGCGTTCCTGTTCCCCGGCCAGGGCAGCCAGTACGTCGGGATGGGCACGGACGTGGCGCTGCGATACCCCGCCGCGCAGGAGGTCTGGGACCGTTTCGGCGGCCTGCGTTTCGGTGGCACTGCGCTGCACCAGATGGTGTTCCCGCCGCCGACGTTCGACGATGCCGAGCGCGCCGCCCAGCAGAGCACGCTGACCGCCGCCGAATGGGCGCAGCCGGCGATCGCGCTGCACTCACTGGCCCTGCTCGCGGTCCTCGACGGGTACGGGGTGCGCCCGCGATGTGTGGCCGGGCACAGCTTCGGCGAGCTGACCGCCCTGTGCGCCGCCGGCGTCCTCGACGCCGAGTCGCTGATCATCCTCGCCCGTCGGCGCGGCGAAGTGCTGCGTAACACCACCGAGCGGGCCGGCGGGCGGATGCTCGCCGCCGTCGCCTCGAACGACGACGTCGCCGCGGCCCTCGACGGGCTGCCCGACCCGGACGTGTGGGTAGCCAACCGCAACGCGCCGAAGCAGCTCGTGCTGTCCGGCGCCGCAGCCCCGCTGGAGATCGTCCAGGGCAAACTGGCTGCCGAGGGCATCGCCACCCGCTGGCTGGAGACGGCCACCGCCTTCCACAGCCCCCTCGTCGCCGCCGCCCGTGACCCGCTGCGTGCGGTGCTGGACGGCATCGAGATCCACCCCGCGCGGTTCGACGTCGTCGGATGCGCCGACGGCCGGCCATACCCGGACGACCCGGCGCTGATCCGGGAGCGGATCGTCGACCAGCTCACCGCCCAGGTGCTGTTCGTCGACCAGATCGAGACCATGTACGCCGACGGCGTGCGGACCTTCGTCGAGGTGGGCCCCGGCGGCACTCTCACCGGCCTGGTCAACCAGATCCTCGACGGCCGGGAGCACCTCGCGATCAGCCTGGACCGCCGGGGCCAGGACGGCGACGCCATGCTGCAGTCCGCGCTCGGTCAGCTCGCCATCCAGGGCACCCAGCTCACCTTCGACGACCCGCCACCCACCCCGGTCGGTGCGCGGCGACGGAAGCCGGTGATGACGATGCGCATCGACGGATCCAACTACGGCCGCAACTACCCACCGCCGCTGGACGAGCCGTCGCCCAATGGCGACCACGCACCCCGCTCCGCCGCGACCGCCGCTGCCTCGGCTGCCGCGGTGGCCACCCCCACGGTGCCGGCCCCGGCGACGGCCGACGACGTGACCGCCCCGCCGCCTCCCACCGCGCTGCCCACCGCACAGCCGGGCCCGATCGCCGTCGACGGCGCCATCCCGACCGCGCCGACCGCGCCGACCGCGCCTGCCGCGCCTGCCGCGGAACCGGCGACGCCGCCGGGACCCTCGCCGCGGGCCACGGAAACCGCGGTGGCAGCACCGATGGCCGCGCCGCCGGCCGCCGAGCCGATGCCGGCGCCGCCGCCCGCGGAGCCGATGCCGGCTGCGTCGTGGCTGGCGGAGCCGGGAGCCACCGCTGCCGAGATGGCGACCCCAGCGGTCGCCGCGGCCGAGGCGAGCGCCACGGCGCCGCCCGCGGCTGTGCCGGTGACTGCCGCGCAGTGGTCGGTGGCCGCGCCGACACCCGGCGTGGCCCTGGCAGGTGATGTCGTCGCCGGGCCGGGCCAGTGGCCCGCGTTCGTCGAGGCCCACCGGCAGACCGCCCAGGTTCAGGCCGCCTACCAGCAACTGATGACCGAGGCACAGGTGGAGTTCCTGCGCACCTCGGAGGCCATCTGCGCCCGGCTCGCCGGCGCGCCAGTGACCATTTCCCCGGCGGCCGGATATCTGCCGGCCACACCTGCGACGACCCCCGCCGCGCTGCCACCGGCGGTCGCGCCGACGGCGTCGATGCCGGCGACGGCCACGCCGCCGTCCCCACTCGCCCGGCCACCGTCCGCCGTCGTGGCGCCGTCCGTCGTGGCGCCGTCCGTCGTGGCGCCGTCCGTCGTGGCGCCGTCTGTGGCGTCGTCCGTGGCGACGGCGGATGGTGCGATTCCGGTGCCGCCCGCTTCCGCTGGTCAGTTGGCCGTCGGCCCGCCCGCCGCCGACTCGGCACTGCCCGCCGTCGCTCTGGCGCCGGCCGGTGATGCTCTGACATCGGCCGGTGACGAGGTTGTGGGCGCGTCCGCGCCGCGCAGCGTCGAAGAGCTGGAGGCGTTGCTGCTTGACGTCGTCGCGGAGCGCACCGGATATCCCGTCGCGGCGCTGGCGATGGACATGGAGCTGGAAGGTGATCTCGGCATCGACTCGCTGAAGAAGGTCGAGATCCTCTCCGCGCTGCGCCAGCACGTCGGCGAGATCGGGGTCGACGTCAGCGAGAGCGACGCCCTGGCCCGGCTCACCGCGCTGCGCACCCTGGGCGAGGTCGTCGACCTTATGCGCAACCAGCCCGGCGTCCCGGAACCGGCAGCGCCCGCAGCCATCCCGGAGTTCGCCGAGAGCCTCACCGGGGACGCGTCGGAGACCATGGCGGCCACGCCGATGCAGGGCCCGACGGGCGTGGCGGCTGATGCCCCCTTTCCGGCCGGCTCCGCGGAAGGGACCGCCGGCTGGCAGCCGCTGACCCGGCTCGTGCCGCAGGTCAGGCCCGTCGCTGCCCCGGGGCTCGAGCCCCTCGGGCTGGGAGCGGGGCCGCTGACGATTGTCGACGGCGGCAGCGGCATGGGGTCCGCGCTCGCCGACGAGCTCGACCGCCATGGCATCCGCGCGGTTGTCACCGACGAAGCGCCACCCGCCGGTGCCGGTGCAACGCCCGGCGGGCTGCCCGCCGACGTCGGCGGGGTGATCCTGCTCGGCGGGCTGGCGGACGTCGACTCGGTCGAGCAGGCCCTCGACCGGCAGAAGGAGGCCTTCGGCTGGGCGCGGGCCATGGCGGCCTCGCCGGCCGTGCACGGCGGGTTGTTCGTCACCGTGCAGGACACCGGCGCGGACCTTGGTCTCGACGGCCGGCAGGGGGAACGGGCCTGGCTCGGCGGACTGGCCGCGCTGGCCCGCACCGCCGGCGCGGAGTGGCCGGACGCGGCGGTCCGGGCGATCGACTGCGAGCGTGCTGGACGCGACCCGGCGCGACTCGCCGCCGTCCTCGCCCACGAGCTGCGCCAGGGCGGGATGACCCCGGTCGTCGGCCTGCGCGCCGACGGCACCCGCATCGTCCCGGGGGTGGTACCGACCCCCGCGACGCCGGCCGACGCGCATCCGCTGCGCCTCGCACCGGGCGCGGTGGTCGTCGCCACCGGCGGCGCCCGCGGGGTGACGGCCGCATCCATGATCGAACTGGCTCGGTCCTGCCAGCCGCGGCTGGTGCTGCTGGGCCGCACGCCCCTGCTCGACGAGCCCGACGGGCTCGCCGCCGCGACCGACGAGCCGTCGCTGGTCCGGCTGCTGGCGGGGCGTGACGGTTCGGCGGGTGGACCGGCCCGGCTGCGGGCGCAGGCACAGGAGATCCTCGCCGTCCGGGAGGTGCGCGCGACCCTCGCCACCCTGCGCCGCGCTGGTTCGCAGGTCCGTTACCTGTCAGTGGACGTGAGAGATCACCACGCGGTCGCCCGAGTCCTGGACGAGGTCCGGGCGGACTGGGGGCCGATCAGCGGGCTCATCCACGGCGCCGGCACGCTCGCCGACAAACTGCTCGTGGACAAGACCGACGACGCCTTCGACCGGGTTTTCGACACGAAGGTGCGGGGCCTGCGGACACTGCTCGACGTGCTCGTCGACGACCCGGTGGAGCTGCTGTGCCTGTTCTCCTCGGTGGCCGGCTGGTTCGGCAACGCCGGTCAGGCCGACTACGCCATGGCGAACGCGACCCTGGACCAGGTCGCCGCCGCCTGGCGGGCCGCGCACCCGGACTGCCTGGTCCGCTCGATCGCCTGGGGCCCGTGGGCAGGCGGGATGGTCGGGCCGCTGCTCGCCGAGGTCTTCGCCAGTCGGGGGGTGCCGACAATCCCGGTCGCGCAGGGCGCGGCCGCGTTCGTCGACGAGATCACCGGCCCGCATAGCGCCGGGACGCAGCCGCGGATCCTGCTCGGTGCCGGCGGCCCCGAGGCGCTCGGGGCTGGCGCTGGCGCAGGGTTCGGGCCGTCGGCCGCCCGGCGGATCCTCGGCCAGCTCTCGGTGCACGAACGCACCCATCCCTGGCTGAGCGACCACAGCCCGGCCGACATCGCGGTGCTGCCGCTCGCGATGGCGCTCGACTGGCTCGCCCGCGGCGCCCGTGCCTTGCGCGGCGACGGCGAGGGCGAGGGCGGGATGGTGCTGCGCGACCTGCGGGTTCTTCGCAAGATCGCCTTCCCGCATCTGGCCGACACCGGGCACGAGCTGTTCGTCAGCGTCGCCGGATCCGACCCGCGGCGCGACGGCGACCCGTCCGGCGCCGCCACCGCGCCGCTTCCGGTGCTGCGTATCGACGACGCCGACGGCATGCCCCACTACCAGGCCAGGCTCGACCCGGCTCGGCCGCAGCCGGTGCCCGCGTCGGCGTGGCCGACGCCGGAGGGCCTGGCCGAGAAGGCAGCCGAGGTGTCGACGTGCCGGGACCTGATCTACCGCAGCGACGCCCTGTTCCACGGCCCCCGTTTCCAGGCGATCCAGTGGCTCAGGGGAATGTCGGAGCACGGCGCCGAAGGATCGGTCGTCGGCGTCGGTGAACTGGCGTGGGGGCTCGACGACTGGTACTTCGACGTCGCCGGCCTCGACGGCGGGATGCAGCTCGCCGGGCTGTGGGCCTGGCGGGTGCTCGGCGGTGCGCTGCCCGTCGCCGTGCGCGAGTGCCGCATCCACCGGCCGGGCCTGATGACCGGCGCGGCCCGCAGCGTCGTCACCGCCCGGGAGATCGACAACATCCATGCCCTGTGCGACGTGGTGATCCTGGACGACGACGCCGCCCGGATCGAACTGCTCGGGGTGGAGCTGGTCCGTCGCCCGGACTGGATGCCCTCGTCCTGACGCCCGGTCCGGCGTGATGGGCAGGTGTGCTCTCCTGCCCATCACGCCGGCCTGTTCAGCTCATGAGCGCTTCGTCCTGAGGGTCGTAAACGACCAGGCCGAGGGAACGAGCGATGCCGGCGATGAACCTGACCACGTCCGGCCCACCGTGCCAGGACATCGTGATGTAGATGAACTCGCCGTCGGCCTGGCTGGCCAGATCGCCATCAGCCGGGCCCTCCCAGATCGGCTCCTGCTGGGGGAACTCGGCGCGCATGCGCCGAATCAGTTCGACCAGCTCGGGGCAGGCCGGTTCGAGGGCATCCGACTCCCATCGCTGCTCGGACTGGTCTATCCGGCGTTCGTACTCGGCCGCCGCCTCCTCGCCGGTCAGGGAACCGGCGTGCCGCCAAACAGCTACGTCGTAGGTCATAGCCGGATCATGGTGTTCTGCGCAGCCGCGCCGCGTGCCGGGCTCCGGCGAGAGCCCACCTCCTTGACCACGGCTACGCCGAACGCCCGTCCACAATGCCGGCGTCCGCCCAGGGGACGCCGTCGCGTTCGTCGAGGCGCAGGGCGAGGCTGTAGCCGACGAGGACGATCAGGTGCAGCAGGAACAGCCAGAAGCCGACCGCGACGGCCCCGCCGATGGCGCGGAAGCCGCCGAACGGCAGGCCCAGGTTCAGATGGAACGACAGGAACAGCACGAACCCCTGCACGAAGCCGGCGACGAACGACCCGGTCGCCGCCGCCGCCCACAGCGTCGCCGCCCAGCCCGGCCGGCCCGGCCCCACCACCCGGAAGACGATCATCAACGTCGCGGTCAACACCAGCCAGTCGACCGTGAACGCGACGACCACTCCCAGCCCCGCCGAGACGTCGCTCTCGGCGAACAGCCGCGCGAGAGTCGGCGTCACGAGCAGCACCGGCAGCAGCAGCACCGGGGCGGCGGCGAGTAACGGCATGACGCCGAGGCGACCCCGCCACCCAACGAGACCCTCGGTCGTTCCGGCGAGCCTGACGAAGGCCCGTCGCAGCCCCTCGCCGTAGAAGGTGGCGGGCACCACGGCGGCCACGACGACCAGCGGCGACATCGTCAGCGCCGCGTCGAACGCGGCGAGCACGACCGCCGGGGCGCCGAGACCGCCCGGCAGCGCGTCGGCCAGGGAACGGCCGAGCTCCGCCGTGCTCGGCCGGCCCAGCAGCCGGCCGAGCAGGTTGACGGCCACCAGCATCCCGGGAACGACCGCGATCGCCGCGTAGTAGGTGACACCCGCCGCGAGCAGCGCGAGGTCGTGGCCGCGCAGCGCGCCGACCACGTCCCGCCCCAGCACCCTCAGCCAGCGCAGCCTCATAACCAGCGCAGCCTCATAACCAGCGCACCTCACCAGCCAGCGCAGCCTCAGCGATCAGCGATCAGCGCAGCCTCAGCACATCTCCGCCGTCAGTCAGCCGGCGGTTCTCATCCTGCCTGCCCGGCCCTGCGCGGTGGTTACTCGATGACCCGAAGGGTTGAGGGAACGTCCATCCGGCGGATCCGGCGGGCTGCGGCCAGCGGCGCGACCGCCACCGCGCCGACGCCGAACAGGACGATGACGGCCAGGGTGCGTCCCGACAGGATCGCCTGCACGCCGAGGTCGGGCAGCGTCTCGGCGAGCAGCACCTCCACGGTGTAGCGCAGCGCCCAGTAGCCGGCGGCGATCCCCAGCAGCGTCCCGACCAGGCCCATCACCGCGCTCTCGGCGACGGTCAGAGCGAGCACGGTGCGGGTGGACAGGCCGTAGGCGAGCATCGTCGCGTGCTCGCGGCGCCGCTCGTCCACGGCGATGCTCATCGCGTTGTAGGCGATGAGCGCGGCCAGCAGGAGCACCACCACCTCTCCGATCCGCAGGATCCCGACGAAGCTGCGCAGCAGGGTCCGGATCTCCTCGATGCTCGCCGTCGCCGATGCCACCGACGCGACCCCCGGGATCGCCGCCAGCGCACGGGTCGCCGCGTCCCGCCCGTACCCGGGAGCGGGCTGGACGACGAGGACGTTCGTCGTGCCGGCGAGCCGGAACGAGCCGGCGTCGGCGTTGTCGAGGAACACCACCGAGCGCACCGGGAAGCCGTGGATGCCGGCGATCCGCAGCGGCGTGTCGACGGTCCGATAGCCCGTGCCGACCCGCTGCGGATGCCGCAGTGTGATCGTGTCGCCGGGGCGGACGCCCAGGTCGTGGGCGGCCTTCTCGGCGATCAGCACGCCGCCGGTGCGGGACCCGGAGACGACGGAAGGCGACCACAAGCCGTGCCCGATGTCGAGGATGTAGGTGAGCACATCGATGGGCTCGGCCGTCGCGTCGCTGCCGTTCCCGTTCCCGCGCCCGCTTCCGGCCCCGTTCCCGCGCCCGCTTCCGGCCCCGGCGGCGGCGAAGATGCGGCTGGGCAGCGCCAGCGTCGGGTCGGTTTCGGTGACGGCGGGGGAGCGGCGCACGGCGGTCACCGTCGGCGAGGACACCGGCTCGACCCGGGGCAGTATCACTCGCAGTCGGTTGGGGGCGCTGGTCGTCAGGTCCCTCTCGGCCCGGTTGGTGGTGCGGGTGAAGGTGTCCAGCTCGCCGGTGAACACCACCAGAGCCGTGATCACCGCGGCGATCGCGATGGCGGTGAGCAGCAGCCGGCGCGGGGCGCGTGTCAGGTTACGCAGCGGCATCTGGGCGAGGCTGCCCCCTGGCAGTCGAAGGCGCCCGAGTGGCCCCGACCCGCCGGCCACGGCGCTGGCCCGGATCGCCTGGACCGGCTCCACCCGCACCGCCCGCCACACCGGTGGCAGGGCGGCGAGCACCGGCAGGACCAGACCCACGGCCGCCGCCCGGGCGAACACCCCGACCTGGAAGTTCGTGTGCCACACCGGCAGCGGCCACACCCCGCGCAGCAGCGCACCCATCGCGGCTCCCACGATGAGGCCCACCACGACGCCGGCGACCACGCCGAGCACCCCGACCTGGACGCCCAGCAGCAGTGGGCGCAGGGCAAGCCGCCGCGGCGGCACCCCGAGGGCCATCCCGATGCCGATCTCCCGGCGCTGCGCGTCGACGACCCGTCCCACCAGGTTGAAGGCGGCGAACACGGCGCCGATCAGGACGACCACGGCCAGCACGTCCCACAGCCGCTGGTCGCTGTTCACCTCGGCGTAGAGGATTCGCCGGGTCTGGATGTCGTCCCGGTCGCTCACCGTCACGTTGGTGCCCGGCAGCGCCGCGGACAGGGCCTGGGACAGCTCGGCGGTGAACGCGCCGGTGTCCGTGCCCGGCCGCAGGGTGAGCACCAGGTCGTTGACGGCGCCGGGTTGCCCGGTGAGCCGCTGCGCGGTCGGCAGCGACAGGTAGAGCACCCCGAAGCCGGACTGGGTGACCAGACCCGGCTGCTCCCCGGGCAGGATGAAGTACTCCGGCGACTGCCCCTGCCCGACGTAGCGCACCTGGCCGCCGCCGCTGGTCCGCACGGTGCCGCTCGGGGGCAGGTGGTTCGCAAGGGCGAAGGTGCGGTCCAGGACGCCGACGTCGCGTCCCTGGTCGGCAGGGACGAGCCCACGCCCCCGGGCCACCGACACCGCGTCGACCGGCGGCCGGGCGGTCAGGTCGATGCCGACCAGCTCACCACGGGAGAGCACGGTGTGCCCGGGGCGGGAGGCGTCGATCTCGGTCGGCAGCACCAGCCGTTCGACGTTGCCGGTGACGGCCGCCGCGGACGGCAACGACCGGACCACCGCCGCGAGCCGCCCCTGCGCCACCGTGGCCCCGGCCCCGGCCCCGACGGCGACGCGCACGTCGTGGACGTTCAGCCGGGCGTAGCTGGCGTCGTAGGACTGCCGCCGCCACTGCGAGGAGCTGGTCAGCCCGGCGTAGAGCCCCGTGCCGAGGCCGATCATGATCGCGATCGCGACCACGAGCAGCAGGCGTTGGCGCAGCTCACGCAGCGACCAGCGCCACCACAGCCCAGGCGATTTCATCCGTCCGCCCGCTTACCTGGTCACCAGCGCAGCTCCGCCACCGGCATCCGGCCGCCGGGCGGCGGACCGTCGTGGACGATCCGCCCGCCGGACAGCTCGACCACCCGGTCCGCGATCCGGGCGATCTCCCGGTTGTGGGTGACGACAAGGACGGTCCGGCCCTGCGCGGACTGGCCGCGCAGCAGCTCCAGGATGCGCACGCCGGTGGTGAAGTCCAGTTCTCCGGTCGGCTCGTCGGCGAGCAGGATCGGATTGCCGGTGGCGATGGCGCGGGCGATCGCCACCCGCTGCTGCTCCCCGCCGGAGAGCTGGTGCGGGAAGTGCGTGGCGCGCTCGGCGAGTCCGACACCGACGAGCACCTCGTCGGTGACGTCGCCGGCCCGGTCCCGCCCGGCGACGTCCGCGCCGAAGCGGACGTTTTCCCGCGCGGTGAGCGCCGGGAAGAGGTTGAACGACTGGAACACGAAGCTGACCGCCTGGCGGCGGACCTCCCGCCGGATCCGCCGGGACGCACGGGTGACATCGACGCCTTCCAGCCGCACCGTGCCGGTGGTAGGAGTGTCCAGCGTGCCGATCACGTTGAGCAACGTCGTCTTGCCGCAGCCCGACGGCCCCAGGATCACCAGCAGACAGTGCGAGCCGACCCGCAGGGTGACGTCCGCGAGCGCCGTGACGCCGGTCGTCCCGCCGTCGTAACGCTTCCCGACGCCCTCCAGGTCGATGCGGACCGCCTCGGCGGCACCAGGTTCTTCGGTGGCACCGGGCTTCTCGGCTGCTGCCCGGGGGGCCCCGGCGATCCCGGGCTCTCCGGCCGTGGTGGTTTCCCGACCCGCCGGGCTACCGGGCAACGCCACGCTCGGCCCCCTGTCGTCGTGCTCGCCGGGCTCCGGTCGCGCGGGGCCCGGGTCAGTATCGGCGCGCCCGGCATGACGCAGGGGGAACCGGCCGGTGGCCGGATTGTGCGTGCCACCGGGCAACGCCCCACGAATCCGACGGCATCCACCGGGGTCCGCCGTCGGGCACGGCGGACCCCGGTGGATGGGGGTCCGGCGGCGGCGCCGCGCATCCGCCGGCGCCCCTGGCGGATGGGGGTGACGCGGCGGCCGCCACCGGTGGGGGAGTGGTCAGCGGAGGGTAGCCGTGGTGGAGGAGGAGGGTGGCTGCCCGCCGGTGGGCGCCATGACGGACCCGCTCTCCGGTGGGGGTTCCGGGGGGTCGGACGCCGGCGCTGGGA
>NZ_JAMPTM010000102.1 GCF_025403375.1 Frankia gtarii | reverse complement strand
CCCCCGACCACCACCCCCAGGGAAGATCGCCGAAGGCGATCCGACCGAGCCCCGCACGGCGCCCAGTACCAGGGGCCCCCGCAAAGCGCGAAGGCGCTTTGCGGGGAAAGGTGTGAGAGCTCCCATGGCACCGTGCGGCGCGGGCACGAGTCGCCCGACATGTCCTAGGGTCCCCCTTGGGACCGCTGTCCAGCCCCCGTCTCGCCGGGTGGTGGGCACCGGGGTGCGGTGTTGGTCAGATGCAGGTCAAAGGCGACGGAACATCGGGAGAACGGGCGCATGAGCGAGCAGGAATACCGCATCGAGCACGACAGTATGGGCGACGTCCGGGTGCCGGCATCGGCCCGTTGGCGGGCCCAGACGCAGCGGGCGGTGGAGAACTTTCCCGTCTCCGGCCAGCGGATCTCCCGCGCGCACATCCAGGCGCTTGCCCGGATCAAGGCGTCGGCGGCGACGGTCAATGCCAAGCTCGGGGTGCTGGACGCCGACATCGCCGAGGCAATCTCGGACGCGGCCGCCGAGGTCGCGCGCGGCGACTGGGACGACCAGTTCCCCCTGGACGTGTTCCAGACCGGCAGCGGCACGTCATCGAACATGAACACCAACGAGGTGCTGGCGTCGCTGGCGTCCGAGCGGCTCGGCCGGGCGGTGCACCCGAACGACCACGTCAACGCGTCACAGTCGTCGAACGACGTCTTCCCGTCGTCGATCCACGTGGCCGCGACCCAGGGGATCGTGCAGGAGCTGATCCCGGCGCTGGAGCACCTCGCCGCCTCGCTCGGTCGCAAGGAGACCGAGTTCGCGGACGTGGTGAAGTCGGGGCGGACGCACCTGATGGACGCCACGCCGGTGACGCTCGGCCAGGAGTTCGGCGGTTACGCGGCGGCGGTGCGCCTCGGCGTCGAGCGCCTGAACGCGGCCCTGCCGCGGGTCGGCGAGCTGCCGCTGGGCGGCACGGCCGTCGGCACCGGCATCAACACACCGCCTGGCTTCTCCGCCGCGGTGATCGAGGAACTGGCCGCCAGCACGGGCCTGCCGCTGACCGAGGCGCGTAACCACTTCGAGGCGCAGGCGTCGCGGGACGGCCTGGTCGAGGCGTCCGGGGTGCTGCGGGTCGTCGCCATCTCGCTCTACAAGATCGCGAATGACCTGCGCTGGGCCTCGTCCGGGCCGCGGGCCGGCCTCGGGGAGATCCACCTGCCCGACCTGCAGCCCGGCTCGTCGATCATGCCCGGCAAGGTGAACCCGGTCATCCCGGAGGCGGTCTGCCAGGTCGTCGCGCAGGTCGTCGGGAACGACGCGGCGGTCGCCTTCGGCGGCTCGGCTGGCAACTTCGAGCTCAACGTGATGCTGCCGGTGATCGCGCGCAATCTGCTGGAGTCGATCCACATCCTGTCCACGATCAGCCGGCTGCTCGCGGACCTCTGCGTCGACGGAATCATCGCCAACGTCGAGCGCTGCCGGCGTTACGCCGAGTCCTCGCCGTCCATCGTGACGCCGCTGAACAAGTACATCGGGTACGAGGAGGCGGCGAAGGTTGCGAAGCTGTCCCTCGCCGAGGAGAAGACGATCCGCGAGGTGGTGATCGAGCGCGGCTACATCGAGGCCGGCAAGCTCACCGAGGCCCAGCTCGATGCCGCCCTCGACGTGCTCTCGATGACCCATCCGTAGAACGATCCACCCGCGTCCGGATCGGCCGGCTCCGGAGGATCACTCCGGAGTCGGCGTCCGGCGCCGCTCCAGGCGGGTCACCGCTCCCAGCGCACCTCCCGACAACGGGCGGGCGTCCGTCCCGACAACGGTGACACGGCGGCGAAGCGGCGGGGGTCGTGGAAGACCCCCCAGACAGCCTCCACGACCCCCGCCTCTGGTCTAACGAGACGGCGGCCCGTTTGTTACGGGTGACGGCGACACGAATCTCGAACGGCCCAGCGAAGATCATCTGATGCCGCCGTGGGCCCACCATGCACACGGCGGGCCGGGGCGGGCACGGCCGACGGCGACGACTCGGCTCGAGAGGGCCACCCACCGCCGGCACGTCTCGGTTATTACGGACAGATAGATTCTGTTTACTCTCCGCGATATCACATGGCTGAAACCCTCAGAGGAAAGCGCGGAGAAGAAATAAACGTAACAAGCCCGTGCAACTTGCCGACCCACCCGCTCCAGCCAGATAACCTCAGCTTCACCGGGAGCCGGAAAGAATGCGGGGAGGTGACGGTGTTCGACTATGACGTCCTCGTCATCGGGTCCGGACCCGGCGGGCAGAAGGCTGCGATCGCGGCAGCCAAGCTCGGCCGGCGGGTCGCGATCGTGGACAAGCGGGAGATGATCGGCGGTGTCAGCATCAACACTGGCACGATCCCGTCCAAGACGCTTCGGGAGGCCGTTCTCTATCTGACCGGCATGTCGCAGCGCGAGCTGTACGGGTCGAGCTACCGGGTCAAGGACGACATCACCGTGGGTGATCTGTCCGCCCGGACCAGGCACGTGATCAGTCGAGAGATCGACGTCATCCGCAACCAGCTCAGCCGCAACCACGTCACGCTGCTGACAGGGCTGGCGAGCTTCATCGACCCGCACACGGTCAGCGTGCGGGCGGCCGGGGACATCGAGGATCGGCGGGTCCAGGCCGAACGAATCATCATCGCCACCGGCACCCGGCCCGCGCGGCCGGACACGGTCGACTTCGACGGCCGGACGGTGGTCGACAGCGACCAGATCCTGGCCCTGGAACGGCTGCCGCGGTCGATGGTCGTCGTCGGCGCCGGGGTGATCGGCATCGAGTACGCGTCGATGTTCGCCGCGCTCGGCACCAAGGTGACGGTCGTCGAGCGGCGGGACCGCATGCTGGACTTCTGCGACGTCGAGATCGTCGAAGCCCTGAAGTACCAGCTTCGGGACCTGGCGGTGACGTTCCGTTTCCGCGAGTCGGTGGTGTCGGTCGAGCGGCACAACGGCGGGACGCTCACCCTGCTGGAGAGCGGCAAGAAGCTGCCCGCTGACACGGTGATGTACTCGGCGGGACGGCAGGGGCTCACCGACATCCTCAACCTGCCGGCGGCGGGCCTGTCCGCGGACAACCGCGGTCGGATCAAGGTCGGCTCCGATTTCCGCACCGAGGCCGAGCACATCTACGCCGTCGGCGACGTCATCGGTTTCCCGGCGCTCGCCGCGACCTCGATGGAGCAGGGCCGGTTGGCGGCCTACGCGGCCTGCGGTGAGAACGTGAACGCGATGCGGGCGGAGCTCATGCCGATCGGGATCTACACGATCCCGGAGATCTCCTACGTCGGACGGACCGAGGACGAGCTCACCGAGCTCGCGATCCCGTTCGAGGTGGGCATCGCCCGGTATCGGGAACTGGCCCGCGGCGCGATCCTGGGCGACTCGTACGGGATGCTGAAGCTGCTGGTCAGCCCCGAGGACCGAAGCCTGCTCGGGGTGCACGTCTTCGGCACCGGCGCCACCGAACTGATCCACATCGGGCAGACGGTGATGGGTTGCAACGGCACCATCGACTACCTGGTCGACAGCGTGTTCAACTACCCGACGCTGGCCGAGTCCTACAAGGTCGCGGCGCTCGACGCGATGAACAAGATGCGAGCCGTCGCCCGCTTCAGCGGCTGATCCCGGCCGCCGCGGCAACCCCGCATTCGCAGTACGCACGCACCCCCGTCGCGGGCCGAGGTACAGCTCCCGGTCCGGAGCACGCGACGGGGGGACGACGGCCGGCCGGTCAGGCCCGCCGCCGCCGCGCGCCGGCCTGCCGGTACGCCGGTCGTCGCTACCCGGCAGCCGCCGAGCTCCTCGCCGCCTTCCAGGCCAGCGCGGACAGCCCCTGCACGGTGGTGATGCCCGACTGCATGCTCGGCCCGTTCTTCGTGTAAACGGCCATGACGTAGTCGCGGCCGGCGCCGTGGACGTGCGCCAGACTGGTGATCACCCAGCCGCTGGTGCGGGGCAGCCAGCCGTTCTTCAGCTCCACCGTGACCCCCGCCGGCACACCGCCGGTCAGGCCCCACCGCTGCGCCGGGATCACGGTCTTGAGCAGGCCGCTCACCGTGGCCCGCCCGGCGGCCGACAGGGTGCCCGGGTAGGAGATCGCCCGCAGCACCGCGAGCTGGTCGGCCCCGGTGGTCCGGGTCAACCCCCACTTGCCGCCCGGTCCCGCCGTCGTCGCGTGCATGCCGAGACGGGCGAAGAAGGCGTTCATCGCAGGTGCGCCGCCGACGTCGGCCCACAGGGCGCTCGCCGCCGCGTTGTCGCTGACCGAGATCATCCGTCGGGCCAACGCCTGCTCGCGGGCCGTGAGCCGCCCCGACGCGCCCGCCCGCCGCACGAGCGCCGTGAGGATGTCGAGCTTGACCGAACTCGCCGTCTCGTAGCCGGCGACGGCCGGATCGGTGTAGACGGCCGTGGTGCCGGCGACCGCGTCGTACATCGCGACGCTGACGTGACCCGGTCGGCTCGCCAGGTAGCTGCGCAACCGCGCCGCCAGTCCGGTCGGGGCGACACCGCGCGCCGCCGCGATCGACTCGACCGTGGCGAGACGGCCGACCTGCCCCGTCGCGACCGCGTCGCCCGTCACGGGCGTGTTCGAAGCGGGCGTGTTCGAGGTGGGCCTGTTCGAGGTGGGGTGCGCGGGTCTGGCCACGCCGTCGGCGATCACGTACGACGGGGTGCGCGGCGCGGCCGACACCGTGACGGGCGCGCCGGCGGCCATCCGACCGCCGAGCACCGCCGACCCAGGCGCCTCGCCGGCCGGCCAGTACATCACGCCGCCAGCCATGCCGGTGACGGTCAGCAACACCACACTAGCGCCCCATCGGCGCACCATTCGCTCATGCACGCCGCCTGTCTAACCAAGACGGACGAATATAAGAAGAGTACGGAAGAAAACGACATCAATCTTTTACCGCCAGGACAAGTGGGGCCCACAGGAAAACAATGATGTTTCCTTGTCGATGAACAGTAAACCGTTATAACGCGATATTAGCCCCGACTCGGCAGGGTGACATCTTTGCGCCGAAACGCAGTAACCCGAATACTCGGACAGAGGTACTGATTCCTGCCCGGCGCAGACCAGACCGGTTCCGGGCTGATAACAGGAGGACGCGTGGCGAAGCAGGCCGACGGGGCAAGGGCACGGCCGGTCGGGGCGGTGGCCGGACAGTCGGCAGGGCTGTTCGTCGGCCTCACGACCCTCGACACGATCTACCTGGTCCGACACCCGCCCGGACCCGACGAGAAGATCGTCGCCGACGATCTGGTGGTCGCCGCGGGCGGCCCGGCGACGGGCGCGGCCGTGGCCTTCGCCCACCTCGGGGGGCGGGCCACGCTCGTCAGCGCGGTCGGCTCCGGGCCGCTGGCCGCCGCGGCGCGGGCGGATCTCGTCACGCTCGGAATCCGGCATCACGACCTGCGACCAGGAGTACCGGCCCTGCCGGTTTCGGCGATCATGGTCAACCTCGCGGGCGGAGAGCGGGCGGTGGTGTCGGCGCACGGCGCGCTGCCGGCCGCCGCGCCACCCGCCGCGGACGCCGCGCGGGCCCTGCTCGCCGGGGCGGACGTCGTCCTCGTCGACGGCCATCAGCTCGACGTCGCCGTCAACATCCTGGGAGCTCGCCGATCCCGGCCCACGGGGGCAGACGGGGCGGCAACCTCGGCCGGGCGGCCGCCCGTGGTGTTCGACGGCGGTTCCTGGAAGCCGGGGACCGAGCGGCTGCTCCCCCACGTCGACGTGGCGTTGTGCGGGTCCGCCTTCCGGCCGCCGGGAGTCGGCGTCGACCCGGACGAGGTGCTGCGTTACCTGCTGGCGCACGGGCCCTCGTTCGCCGCGGTGACCCACGGCCCCGGCCCGGTCCGGTGGGCGACCGCCCGCGCCGACGGGGAGGTCCGACCCCCGGCCGTCCGCGCGGTGGACACGCTCGGCGCCGGCGACGTGTTCCACGGGGCGTTCGCCTGGTCGATCGCGGCCCTGCCCCGGCTCACCACCGCCGGCCTGGTGGACGCGCTCGCCGCAGCGTCGCGGGTCGCGGCCCGGTCGGTGACGAGCTTCGGCACGCGCTCATGGCTGACCGCCCAGGACGAGGCGCCCGCGCCCGAGACGAGGGAGTCCTGAGCGGCCAGCGGCCAGCGGCCAGCGGATCTGATCAGATGACGGGGGATCGTCTCGGGGTTCGGTGCACCCACCCGCCGCCTCCTGCGGCTCGGTGGGGCTGCGGCTCAGGGGGCGGACGGCAGCACCGGAGGCAGCCGGAGCAGGTAATCGGCGCGCCGCGCCGTCGCATCCACCAGACGCAGATTATTGAGATCATTCTCTTCGACCCATGTGCGGGCGGCCGCTCCGGAGCGGCCGCCGGTTGTCTGCCGGGCGATCAGACGAGTCCGGGCGATCTTCTCCTCGACCCGGAGGAACCACGTCTCATCGCAGCATGCGCGCACCTGGGCCCATGCCGCGTCGTCCAGCAACAGATAGTTGCCCTCGCAGATCACCAGCCGCACGGAGGCCGGAATCCGGTGTGCTCCCGGGACCGCGGCATCGTGGACACGACTGAACGACGGCGCGGCTACCTCCTCGGGTCCGCCGGCACGCAGCCGGGTCAGCAGGGCCGCGTAGCCGGCGACGTCGAACGTCTCGGGGGCGCCCTTGCGGTCGGCGAGGCCGAGCCGGGCGAGCGTGGCGTTCGGCAGGTGGAAGCCGTCCATCGGCGCCTGAGCGACGAGCCTCGGGTCCGTGCCGTGGCGGGCGGCGAGCTGCGCGGCAAGCCAGTCGGCGAGAGTGCTCTTCCCCGCGCCCGGCGGCCCGGCGATCCCGAGCAGGACGCGCCCGCCCGTGGCCAGGAGCGTCTGCGCCCGCGCCAGCGCAGCCGCCCGGCCGATCAGGTTGGCGGGTCGGGCCGACGGACGAGGGTCCATGCGAATGATGGTTTCACGGTCACCGGCGCCCGGTGGGTCAGTAAGGACAGGCCACCGGTGGCGGCGATGGTCTGGCCGGCGACCCGGCGGGCGGCGTCGCCGGCCAGGAACGCGACCACATCGGCGATGTCGTCGGGCCGGCCGTTGCGGCCCGCGGGGGTCATCGCGACCACCTGATCGAAACGTTGCCGGTCGTAGGTGGTGACGCCGTCAGCCTCGACCAGGCCGGGCAGCACGGCGTTCACCGTGATGCCGCGGTGGCCGAGACGGCTGGGCCGAGACGGCTGGGCCGAGACGGCTGGGCCGAGACGGTCAGGTAGGGCGCAGCAGTCGGCGCAGCAGCTCGTCGACGGCGGCGCGGGCGTGGCGGATGGCGACGCGCTGGTTGTCGGCCCGGGCCACGAGCAGAGCGATCTCGTTCATCGAGGCGAGCAGCACGTGCGCGAACAGGTCGACCATCGCGGCGTCGAACACGCCGTCGCGGGCGAGTTCCGCGACCGTCTGCTTGATCTTGCCGAAGGCGTGCCGCTCGTCGAGCTCCCGCCAGCGCGCCCAGCCGAGGACCCCCGGCGCGTCGATGAGCAGGATGCGTCGCACGACGGGGTCGCCCACGATGCCGATCCAGGCCAGGCAGCCCAGACGCAGCGCGGTGGCGGGGTCGCCCCCGCCGTCGGCGCCAACCGCGGCCACCAGCCGGCGGCCCACGTCCAGCTCGACCGCTTCCAGCACCGCGTCGAACAGCGCGTCCTTGCCCTTGAAGTGGTGGTAAAGCGAACCGCGGCTGACCCCGGTCGCGGTGAGGACGGCGTCGATCGAGGTGCCCTCGTAACCCCGCTCGGCGAACAGCCGGGTGGCGACGCCGAGCAGGTGTTCCCGGGTCGCGGCCCCCCGTTCGACGTTCCTGCTGGATGGGTTCATGGGTACCTCTTGACTCGGAGCCGACACTCCATTGTCAGCGTAGGGTCACGTCACCAACCACCACAAAGCGCCACTAAAGCGACTTACCGGGTAAAGATGTAGGGAAGGCGAAAGAATCCAGCCGGGGCCGGGCCTCCCCCGCACCGGCTGGCCAGGCTCCGTGGCAGGGCCGCGAGCAGCTCGCCGGGCCTGCGCGCATCGATCGGCCGCGGCGCCGCCCGCATATTGCCGCGACGGCGTAACCGGAAGTTTCGCCCTTACGCCGCAGCATCTTTCCCGTCACGATCATCGGCGCAATGCGCGGGTTACCGGTCTCGCGACGGCGAGAAACACGCAGCCGCGACTGTTGTTCGCACGGTGCCCGGTGGCACGAACCCGCCGGACGCACGGACAACCGGGAACGGTGGGCATTGCGGACTCGGCGGCAGCGCTGGAGCGCGCACTCGTCCGGGAGGTGGTCGCTGGCGACCACCTCATCGCGCTGCTGCGCGTACACGGCTCAGCTCGGACACGAGCGTGACACCGTTGGGTATCCACCACAGCCGGTTCCGCCGGCTCGTGGCCCACTGACCAGCACCACCGAACCCCAGCCGCCGACCCGCCTCCGGGGGTGCCCGTGCCGTTCCGCCTTCCCGACCTCGATCTCGACCTGCCAATCTGCCTGACCTGCGGGGTGCAGTACGCCGCTGCGCGGGTCGACTGCCCGGTCTGCGAGGACGAGCGGCAGTTCGTCGGTTGGGAGGGGCAGCAGTGGACGTCGCTGGCCCGACTGCGCGCCGACGGCTACCACGGCGTGCTCCGTCCGGAGGGCCAGCGGGTGACCGGCGTCGGCGCCGAGCCGAAGATCTCCATCGGGCAGCGGGCGCTGCTCGTCCAGACCGACGCGGGCAACATCCTGTGGGACTGCGTGCCCTTCCTCGACGACGACCTCGCCGGCCGGGTCGCCGAGCTCGGCGGCGTCACCGCCATCGCGATCAGTCACCCGCACTTCTACGGAGCAATGATCGACTGGAGCCGGGCGTTCGGCGGGGCCCCGATCTACATCCACGCCGCGGACGCCGACTGGCTCGGCCGGCCAGACGACGCCGTCGAGCTGTGGTCCGGCGACGCGCTGACGATCGGCGACGGGCTGACCCTGATCAACGGCGGGGTGCACTTCGCCGGCGGCACGGTCCTGCACTGGGCCCAGGGTGAGGACGGTCGGGGGGCGCTGTTCTCCGGCGACATCCTGCAGGTCGTCCTCGACCGCCGGTGGGTGAGCTTCATGTACAGCTACCCGAACTACATCCCGGAACGGCCCAGCGTCGTCCGCCGGGCGCTGGAACTGCTCGAACCGTTCGACTTCGACGCCGTCTACGGCGCGTTCTGGCAGACCGTCGTCCGCGCCGACGGTCGGGCCGCCGTGCGCCGCTCCGCCGAGCGTTACCTCCGCTTCGTCACCGACACCCAGTGCTGACAACGTCACCGGGCCGGTCGGCGCCAGTCCGGTGACCGCGATGGCGGGCGTGCTGGCGTTCGTCCGGGCCGGCGGCTCCGCCGACCGGGCCGCCCCGGCGGACGCGGCGACCCCGCGTCCGCCGGCAGGCGCACCCGGCCCCGCCGACCGGGATCAGGGCACCAGGCGGGAGTGGCGGGACGCCTCCGTGAGCTTCACGCCGAGCTGACCGGCGACCTTTCCGGGCTCGACCCAGCGCACGCGGGTGCTGGCGGAGTCGGGCACGGCGAGGCTGCGGTCCTCGACGTGGAACAGGTAGGTCATGTCGTAGTGGACGTGTTCCGGCTCCTCTCGCGCCGGGGCGGCCTCGATGATCGATGCCTCGACATCGAAGGGGATGACCGCACCGGGGATGACCATGTTCGTGTCCACTCCGGCGTGGCGGGCGGCGAGCCCGAGCGCCGCGCCGAGCAGAGACGAGGCGCCCGCGTCCACGTGGCCGCCCGGCAGATGCCAGGTGGAGGTGGAGGAGTCCATGATCTCGAGAACACGCCAGTCGGGGGAGACGATCGCGGCGCGGCAGGTGACGTGAGCCGGAGTCGTGCTACGAGCTGTGATGGCAGGCCCGTGCAGGGCAAGCACAACCAAGGACCGCATGAGGTCCATCTCGTCCGGGTTCGCCTCGATGTAGCCAAGGGCCACACCGATCACCGCGTTGTTGGTGACCGCCACGCTCAGAGAACGTACAGGTGTCGGGTGTTCAACACGGAACACCGGGGCGGGACACTCCGAAGTTCGTACTGCACACATACCCTCACTTACGGTGTCGGCAAACCTGGCTGTATAGGAAGAAATCGGAATGCCAGTTCGGCATAGTCCTGGACTTCCTCGTCCAGGCGCGCTGGCCCGCGGGGCAGGGCGCGCGCCGCTCGGCCACGCTCGGCACGACACACCCCCTCCCGCCGGCAACTCGCCAGACCGTCACGCAGGTGCGACGGAAAGCGACAGCTGGTCGAGCTGCGCGGCACGCCCGCCGAACCCCCTACGGCATCCCGCACGTCGATCCATCCTTCCCGAGATCGGGTGAAGCGGACAAACAGGGCAAGTACCCGCCTGCCGGGTACCCCGCCACTACCATCGCGAAACCTCCTTCGTGCCGCAAATACGAAATTTTGCTCGGTCTTCAGTCGAGGGTCGGGTTCGCCCCCAGGTCAGCGGGACACTGACGGCCCGCGGCGGCGGGACGCGCGGGCGCCGAACGCACGGTCAATCGGCACCTGTAGGCAGCACGTTCGGGTGGACCTGCACCGATCTCGGTACCCCCGACAGCGGCACTCCTGACGGCCAGCCGACACCTCGGGCGGGCGGCACCCGACCGCGACTAGGGTCGGCGTGGATGCGTCGGCACAATGCCGACACCGGGCCGCCGTCCGTCATCGCTGCGGCACGTCGCCATCGCGTCCGCCCTCACCGGGCACCTGGAGCGATGCGGCAGGTGGACCCGGCAACCGCGGGATCGAGCGGGAGGACCCCACCGTGCCCGACAGTCAGGCTCTCGACGCGACGCCTCTCGACGCGACGCCTCTCGACGCGGTGCCTCTCGACGCGACGCGCCCGGGGAACCGCCGGGTCCGCCGGGCCACGGTGCTCGTGGCGGGGCTCGCCCTGACCGGATTCGTCGGTCTGACGGCGGGTTGCGGCTCGGACGGCGGCGACGTGCCGGACCCGAGCGCCAGCGCGAGCCTGCCGACAACCCTCCCGACGGCTCTACCGACGGCGCTGCCGAGCGGCCTGCCGACGGCCCTGCCAAGTTCGCTGTCGACGTCCATCCCCGGGGTCGGGAAGGTCGACACGGTGACCGGCCCGGCGGCGCTGCGCGGTACCAACGTCCCCGCGGACTTCCCCGTACCGCCCGGGGCGGCCGTGAAGGTCGGCACGACCACCGGGAAGAGCTCGACGGTGACGCTGTCGGGGGTGTCCAGCGACCGGGTGGCGGCCTTCTACCGCACCGCGCTGCCGCGGTCCGGCTATCGGATCACCTCGGACGTCGGCATCCCCGGCGTCGCCCGCGCGCTGGCCTTCGACGGGCACAGTGTCACCGGGAGCATCGGCGCCGCGGGCCTCGGCCAGTCCAACGCGATCGCCATCGTGTTCACGAAGCACTAGCCAGCCGGGCGTCGGCGGCGGGATCACACCGCCGCGGGGGCCAGGTCCGGCAGGTTGAAATACCCGCGGATCTCCGTCTGGACGGCCCGTGGCACGCGGCGGGCGTCAACGACGGCCACGAACTCCTTGCGCTGAAAGATCTCCATCACCGGCTGAGTCTTCTCGTGGTAGTCACGCAGCCGCACGGCCAGCGCCTGGGGATTGTCGTCGGCGCGTTTCTGCAGCGGTGCTCCGCAGACGTCGCAGGTGTCCGGCATGAGCGGCCGGCTCGCTATCAGGTTGTAGTCCAGGCCGCAGCGGGAGCACAGCCGGCGGGCCAACACCCGCCGGTAGACCTCGTCGTCCGGGAGATCCAGGTAGATGACCCCGTCGATGTCGTAGCTCTCCAGAAAGAACTCCGCCTGCCGCGCATTTCGGGGGAATCCGTCGATGATGAACCCGTAGTTCCAGTCGTGCTCGGCCAGCCGGGTGCGCACCACTGATTCGACGAGATCGTCTCCGACCAGATGGCCGGCGGCGACCGTCCGCTTCACCTGAGCGCCCAGCTTCGTGTGGTTCTGCACGTTCCAGCGGAAGACATCACCCACGCTTATGTGGACGAGGTCGAAATCCCGCGCCAGCATCGTCGCCTGGGTTCCCTTGCCACTGCCCTGTACTCCCATGATGACGAACTTGCGCACGAAATCCTCTCCCGCTCGAATCGCAGGTTCCACAGGTGGCCGGCCGCGGACCGTCGTCCGTTCATTCCCTGCCGGGTACCGTATCCGCCCAACGATTGGGCCGACCGGGAACTCACCCGCAGGAATGCGGCGTGGGCAACGCCACATACCAGGTCAACGGCGTGCCGGCCGGCGGGTGGACACCGGAGAACCACGGGCAGCGGGAGGTTACGGCCACCGTCGGCACGGCCCGTCGGCGCGGCGGCACTGCCAGGCCGACGACCGCCACCGGCACGGAAAGGGCAGCCGCGCGAGAGCAGCCTCACCCGCATCGGGTGGCACCGAGGCGCCAGCGGCCACCGCGGCCCGAACGGACCCGGACAGCGGACCGGTCCCGCTCAACCCCGCAGGTAGCGGCGCGGCACCCAGGCCTGGCTGTCGATCGGGGGCCGCTTGTAGGCCTTCTCCTGCCGCGGAGGCAGCACCACGCGCTCATGCGGCACATCGCCGTACGGGACGACCGACAGCAGGTGGCTGATCAGGTTGAGCCGGGCCGTGCGCTTGTCGTCGGCGTCCACCACGTGCCAGGGCGCCTCGCGAATGTCGGTGTAGGCGAACATCTCGTCCTTGGCCGCCGCGAAATCCACCCATCGGGCCCGTGCCTGCAGGTCCATCGCCGACAGCTTCCACCGCTTTCCGGGATTGTCGATCCGTTCCTGGAAGCGACGTTCCTGCTCCTCGTCGCTGAGCGAAAGCCAGTATTTCACCAGGACAATCCCGGAGCGGACCAGCGCCCGCTCGATCTGCGGGCAGGTGCGCAGGAACTCGTCGTACTCGTCGTCCGTGCAGAAGCCCATCACTCGCTCGACCCCCGCCCGGTTGTACCAGCTACGGTCGAGCAGCACGATTTCACCGGCGGCGGGCAGATGCACCAGGTAGCGCTGAAAGTACCACTGAGTGCGTTCCCGCTCGGTCGGCGTGCCCAGTGCGACGACCCGGCACTGGCGGGCGTTGAGCCGTTCGAGGATGCGTTTGATGGTGCCGCCCTTCCCCGCGGTGTCCCGCCCCTCGAACACCACCACCAGCCGGAATCCGGTATACCGGATCCATTCCTGCATCCGGACCAGCTCAGTCTGCAGACGGTCGAGTTCCTTCTCATACTCCTTTCGGGAGACCCGGCACGGGGTGATCCCCGCCGCCAGGGCCGCGGCGGTCGAGGGATCGACCGCTCCCGTGCCGGCGGTGCCCGCGGCGTCCGCGGCGTCCCGCGGCCCGGCGCCGCCTGCCGTCACCCCGCCGCCGTCGTCGGCCCTGTCACCCGCCGGCCCGCCGTGCTGCCCCTGCGCCATGTCCCCGCCCTCCCTGCCACCGGCCAGATCTCCCCGACGCCGACAACTCTTCCCGGTACCAGGCTCGCACCGCCGTGGCAGGTCCGGGGCCGCCATCGGCCCGCCGCCGCCGTGACCAGGTGCGGGGGCGCCCAATCCCACGCCGGCCCTACCGGTGCGGGATGACAAATCACTACAGAGCAGGATGTGTACGTGAATCGGGGACGTGGGGAACGGCCGCGCGGGTGGCGACCTTCCAGATTCCGGGGAGGAACGCGGGTGTCGAGGGGACTGCGGCGGGCGATCGGTGCGGGTCTGGCCGCGGCCGCACTGACGGTCGGGCTCGGGGCGTGCGACTCCGGCGACAAGGCGCAGGCAGCACCAGCCGAGGTCGTGCTGAACCGGGGGCAGGAGTCCTCGATGCCGTTCCGGACCGAGGCCGAGGGCGAGGTCCTGCTCGACCTCACCACCGCCGCGCCGGGCGTGTCGTGGGGTTCGCCGGGCAGCGAATCCGCCGTGGTGTCCCTGTTCGTCGACAACACCTATGCCACCGACGTCGTCATCCCCGCCTCGTTCCCCATCAAGCGGAGCCTCGCGCTGGGCCATCTCGCCGCGGGCGGTCACACCCTGCGAGCGCAGTTCGCCGCCGACCGCTCCCCCCAGGCGGCGGCCTCGGCCCGCCTGACCGGCATCGCCTTTCGGACAGTGACGCCGCAGGACAACGGCTACCAGGCGCTGGCGCATGCCCCGGTCCTGTACGGCCGGACGACGCCGCCTGCCGCCACCGGAGCTGGCGGCACGGGGGCGGGATCAGCCTCGTCGACGGTGACCGCCGCGGACCCGCTGGCCGGCGGGCCGTTCCAGAACTCGATCACGGACACTCCGCTGCTGGCCTTCCACTCCGAGGCGCCCACCGCGATCTCCGGGCACCGGCTGCTCACCTACTCGACGGTGTGGAGCAACGAGGACGGCGGCACCTCCACCCCGGCGCTGATGGCGCAGTGGGGCCGGACCACCGACATCGAGTGGACCTACCAGGTGGAGATCGACGCCGCGGGCAACGCGATTCCCGGCAGCGCGGTGATCCAGGGCCCGGACCACGCGGCGCAGTCCTTCTCCGGCCGCTACGAGGGCGGCCACCCGGTGCTCGGAACCTGCACGCTGAACAACAACATGTGCCAGAACCCCGATGGCCCGATGCGGTTCGCCCTGTCCGCCGCCGACATCCTCGACCCGAACGCGGACGCCCGCGAGCGGGAGATGGACCGCAACCCGTGGACCTACTGGGTGATGTCGCAGGAGCTCGCGCGCGAGGGCAAGATCGACGAGAACAAGGCGCCGAACTCCATCACGAAGATCAGCGACCCGCGCAACTACCTCTACCTCATCATCCGTAAGAGCACGGTGGGTTCGCCGAACACCGAGAACAGCTGGGTCGGCCTGTCGGTCGGCGTGCGGCTGTCCGGCAACGGCGAGACCTACCGGTCGAACAAGATCTACCCACTCTGGGCGATTGAACGGGACACCCCCGCCGCGACCGCCGTCGAGCTCCCACCCGGCACGGTCGCCGAGGACATCTCGACGATCGAGGCCACCCGGGTCGTCGGGGCGGGCGTCGACCGCGGCGCCCGCATCAAGGTTGACTCGATCGAGCGGGCGTTCCTGCTCGGACCGGGCGGCCAGCCGCAACAGTCGTTCCTGTTCACCCCGACGAAGGCGACCCTGAGCCAGGCCGCGCCGACCGCGACCCTGTTCCGCCGCCCACAGGGCGGTTCCTGACAGCCGAGCACGGCGGTTCCTGACGGCCGAGCACGGCGGGTGGCGGCACGTGAGGGCCGGCACCACGGTGCCCCGTCCCACCGGACGCCTCGCCACCCGGCGGTACACCCAGGGGTAGCACCACTCTGGTGCTGCCCCGCCCGCTCGGGCACCCGTCGGGTCAGACGCCCGGATTCAGCGCCGCAAGCAGGGCCTCGTCGCCGAACGCGGCGAGATCGGGATGCTCGAACGGCAGGCGCCCCCACAGGGCGAGCAGCACGGTGGCGGCGGGGCCACGCAGGGCGGCGTCTCCCTTGGCATGCTCCCGGGTCACGGTGACGTCATTGCCGGCCAGCGTGACCAGCCACTCCCCCTCGACATCGGTGAGATGGACGTGGACACCGCCGTCGGCCAGTCCGGTGGTCGCGTGGGCGCGGCTACCGGGCAGCAGGACGGTCAGCAGCTCGTCCACACCGTCCGCGGCCACTTCCGCCGCAGGCGGGTGAGCGGCGCCGATGGCGTTGTCGGCGTCCCAGCGGTGCACGGTGAGCTCCTGGGCGAGGCGGCGGTGCCAGAACCCGGCGACGGGCGGCGCGACCCCGGTGTGGTTCCAGGCCGCCGCGGCGGGATCTGTCTGACGCAGCGCGCGCAGCAGGTCGTCGAGGGCGCGCCGGTAGTAGGCGATCAGCCCCTCGTCGTCGGTGGGCGCGGGCGGGTTCGGCGGCGGCAGGTCGGTGGTGCCCCGCGGCACGACGACACTGACGCTGTGCAGCAGGCGTCCGACGTGCCGCAGCAGGCGGCGCGAGCTCCAACCCGGGCAGGTCGGCACGGGACTGTCGAGATGCGCGCTGGTCGTCGCCAGCAGCGCGAGGCCCTCGGCCTCGATGACCGCGAGATGGTCCACCTGCCCAAGTCTGGCAGGTCAGGCGTCCTGCGGCGCCGTGTTACCCAGCCGCATCGACGATCTGTGCCGGCGCGCCGATCTGGGCGGCCAGCCTCGTCCAGTGGCCGTCGGCCGTGTTGAGGGCGTCGGTCATGCGCTGGAGCAGGACCGGTGGAGGCTGGGCGGTGCCGTCGAAGAGGTTCCCGCAGGCGGTGACCGCCTGCGCGTAGGCGGCGGCGCCGTCGGTCCAGGTCCGGCCGGCGGCGGCGGCGGCGGGCGGTACGCCGAGCCCGGCGATCCGGTCCACGGCCTGACCGAGCTGGACGCACGCCGGCTTCAGCGCCGTGCCGTCGGAGGCCTGGATGTCCGTGCGCACCGCGCTGACGGACGTCGTGATCTCGTCGCGGATCCCGGCGGTGCCGCCGTACCAGGTGGCGAGCTGGGAGTTCACGTCGATCGTCGGCGGGACCGCCGCGCCGGCCTCGGCCTGCGTGCCGCCGCCGCCGCCGACGACCAGGTACACCGCCACCACCGCACCGGCACCGGCCACACCCAGAATCGCCAGGCCGCGGCGACGCTCCTGGCCGGACAGTTCTTCCCAGCTGCGGTAGTCATTACGGCGCCGGCCCACGGATCCCCCACATCGCGAGAAGTAACCGACAGAACAGACGCTCGAATCAACCCGGACGTTGCGCCGGATCGCCGCCGGCCCGGCCCGGGCCTCCCAGACCCACCCCGCGCACTCCCCGACCAGGGACCCGAGCCCTCGCCGGACCCGTGGCGCGCCCCACTGAGACCGCACCTGGATGCCACCACCGAGCCACCCCGCAATGGACCACCGGAGCACCCGACGGCTTATGTCACATTTTTGATTTCGCCGTGCCCGGCGCGCCGCGAACGTATGCCAGGTGAGAACGGCCCTGCACCAGCCAATGCAAACGCGCGTTCCCTCGCCGCAGGCCGGACGACGACGCCGAGCAAATTCGGCCGTTTCGGTGGACTAGGCGACGGGAAAGCGCACGATATCGGAGGGGGCCATCCACGCCGTCGGTGTGCATCGTGGTGCATCGCCGCCTGGTCGGAAGGGCCCGGCGGCGATCATTTCGGCGGCGACATCCGGCAGCGCGAACTTCCGCGCCCGACGCGATGCCCAGCCGAAATATGTGTCGTCGTCATGGGTGGCCGCTGAAAGACCTGCATAAGGGGGCGTGAATGGTCGAGGGTGTGCCGTGCTGGTGGGAATCCACCTCCTTGCCGGACGGGACGGCGGACGACGATGCCGCGGCCTGGGCCGTGGTCGTGCTGGGTAGCTCGGGCGGGCGGATCCGTGGGGTGGTCGGCCCGTTCCGGTCACCGGGCTATGCGCACAAGTACGCCCACGACGAGGGATTGCGCGAATGGCTCGTCGTTCCCGCCCTGTGCCTGACGATGCCGGCCGGGCAGCAGGCCGCCGGGGTCGCGGTGCTGTGAGACGCCGCTCCCAGTGACCGCCCCGGCCCGCCGGCGGGCCGGGGCGGCGGGCAGAATCAGTGGTCATGTCGGAACGGATCATCGAGAACTATCTCATCGACATGGACGGTGTTCTCGTCCATGAGGAGCACCCGATTGCCGGAGCGGACGCGTTTATCGCCGGCATCACCGCCGCCGGGCTCGGCTTTCTGGTGCTGACGAACAACTCGATCTACACGGCCCGCGATCTGTCCGCACGCCTGTCCCGCTCGGGCCTGGAGATCCCGCCCGAGCGAATATGGACCTCGGCGCTCGCGACCGCGCTGTTCCTGCACACACAGCGCCCGGGCGGCTCGGCATATGTCGTCGGCGAGGCAGGACTCACCACGGCGCTGCACGACATCGGATATGTGCTCAGCGACAGCTCGCCCGATTATGTGGTGCTCGGGGAAACTCGGACCTACAGCTTCGAGGCGATCACCCGGGCGGTCCGACTGGTGCGCGGCGGCGCCCGCTTCATCGCGACGAACCCCGACCCGACCGGGCCATCGGTCGAGGGCCTCCTCCCGGCGACCGGCGCCGTCGCCGCCATGATCACCAAGGCGACCGGGGTCACCCCCTACTTCGTCGGCAAGCCGAACCCGCTGATGATGCGCAGTGCCCTGAACACCCTGTCCGCGCACAGCGAGACGACGGTGGTGATCGGCGACCGGATGGACACCGACGTGGTCGCCGGCCTGGAGGCCGGCATGGACACCGTGCTCGTGCTCTCCGGCATCACGACCCACGCCGACGTCGAACGCTTCCCCTACCGGCCTACCGCGGTCGTCGACAGCATCGCCCGGGTCCCCGTCGGCCGCGACGTCCGCACCATCGACGGCGCACTCACCCCGTTGGCCGCGACGCCCCGCCGTGCGACGCCGGCCGCCGCCCCCGACGACGCGGCGCCGCCATCACCGACGCGGTGACGTCCTTCCGGCCGTCAGCCGCCCGCGGAGGCGACACCGACCGGGCAGGACACGCCCGTGCCACCGAGGCCGCAGTAGCCGTGGGGGTTCTTGGCGTCGGACAGGTACTGCTGGTGGTACTCCTCGGCGAGGTAGAACGTGCCGGCCGGGGCGATCTCGGTGGTGATCGGGCCGAAGCCCGCCCCCTGCAGCACCTTCTCGAAGCCGTCCCGGCTCGCGCCGGCCGCCGCGGCCTGCGCGTCGGACGTCGTGTAGATCGCCGAACGGTACTGGGTGCCGACGTCGTTGCCCTGGCGCATGCCCTGGGTCGGGTCGTGCCCCTCCCAGAACGCCTTCAGCAGCTCGGCGTAGGAGACCTTCGCCGGGTCGAACACGACCAGGACCGCCTCGGTGTGCCCGGTCTGGCCGGAGCACACCTCCTCGTACGTCGGGTTCGGGGTCGACCCGCCGGCGTAGCCGACCGCGGTCGTGTACACGCCGGGTATCTGCCAGAACGCGCGCTCCGCGCCCCAGAAGCAACCCAGGCCGAACACGGCGGACTCCAGCCCGCCCGGGAACGGCCCGGCGAACGAAGTGCCGAGGACGGTGTGCCGGGAGTCACCCACGAACACCGGACGGTCCCGGCCCGGGAGCGCCTCCTCGGGCGTGGGCAGCGTGGTCTTATGGCGACCGAAGAACATCTGTGCCACCTCCGATGAGTGTCTTCTCTGACAACCACCCAGAGCGGCCGGGCGTTCCCGCGGACCGGGCCACCACGCGGGCCCGGTCCGGGTGCAGCCGTCAGATGACCAGGTCCTCCAGCATCGTGGTCACGAGCGCCGCGATCGGTGAACGCTCCGAACGGGTGAGGGTGACATGCGCGAACAGCGGGTGGCCCTTGAGGGTCTCGATGACGGAGGCGACCCCGTCATGCCGACCGACCCGCAGGTTGTCGCGCTGCGCCACATCGTGGGTGAGCACCACCCGGGACCCCTGCCCCAGCCGGGACAGAACGGTGAGCAGCACCCCGCGCTCCAGCGACTGTGCCTCGTCCACGATCACGAAGGCGTCGTGCAGCGACCGCCCGCGGATGTGGGTGAGCGGGAGCACCTCCAGCATCCCCCGGTCGACGACCTCCTCGACCACCTCCTGCGAGACCAGGGCACCGAGCGTGTCGAACACGGCCTGCGCCCAGGGCGCCATCTTCTCGTTCTCGCTGCCCGGTAGGTAGCCGAGGTCCTGCCCGCCGACGGCGTAGAGCGGCCGGAAGACGACGACCCGCCGATGGGCCCGACGCTCCATCACCGCCTCCAGCCCCGCGCACAGGGCCAGCGCGGACTTGCCCGTACCGGCCCGACCGCCGAGCGAGACGATGCCGACATCCGGATCGAGCAGCAGGTCGAGCGCCACCCGCTGTTCCGCGGAACGCCCATGCAGCCCGAAGGCATCCCGGTCACCGCGCACCAGGCGGACCTGCTTGTCCGCCGTCACCCGGCCAAGCGCCGAGGCGCTGCCCCCCGCCGTGGTGAGCACCAGGCCGGTGTGGCACGGCAGGTCGGCGGCCTCCAGGATCTCCGTGTACTCGCGGGAGTACAGCCGGTCCAGGTCCTCCTGGGCGACGGTGAGCTCTGCCATGCCCGAGAAGCCGGTGTCCACCGGCGACAACGCCTGGTACTCCTCCGCCGGCAGACCCAGCACCGAGGCCTTGACCCGCAGCGGGAGGTCCTTGGTGACCAGCACGACGTCCGCGCCTTCGCTGGCGAGGTTCATCGCGACACACAGGATCCGCGAGTCGTTCGTGTCCACCCGGAACCCCGGTGGAAGCACGGCCGCATCGGTGTGATTGAGTTCCACCCGAAGCGTCCCCCCACCCGCCAGCGGGATGGGCTGGTCGAGGCGACCGTGCCGGATGCGCAGGTCGTCCAGCAGGCGCAGGGCCTCCCGGGCGAACCAGCCCAGTTCCGGATGGTTCCTCTTGCCCTCCAGCTCCCCTATGACGACGAGGGGGAGCACGACATTGTGCTCCGCGAACCGCAGCAGCGCGCCAGGATCAGAAAGCAGCACGCTTGTGTCGACGACATGCGTTCGTGGCACACGCCCACCCGCTTACTCGGAGGTAGTCCGGGACCGACCCCTCCAGGAGCCGGGCACCGGCCTCCTGGTGTAGTCGCACTTGCGGCACCGAGGGGCCTCCCGAGAGGTCCGACACTACGCCGGACCACGGCTTGAGACGCTAGGGCTCTCACGGTAGCTGCCGCCTCCCAGGATGGCGACCCACTTCGGGCAACACGTTGCGTTAAGAACGGGAAACGTTTTGCCTTCTCGGATGCCTAACGTGCCCCTATTGGTGACACTCCGACCGATCGTGACGCCCTGCATCAGCCCTCCTCCCCAGGGCGCCGGCCAGCAGGCCTCGCATCCCACCCGTCGGCCGCAGGAGCTCCTCCGCCTGCCGCACCCTCCCGGCGGGGATCAGCGCCGCCTCCGGAGGCCCGCGAGCAGCAGGTAGCAGGTAGCAGTGCCGGCACGGCCACCTCTCGAGCCCCGGCGCCCGGACCCGCCGGACGCGGCAGATGCGTCGCGCGGGGGCACTGCCGAGCCAGCTGGGCCTGACGGAGACGCGAGCGGGGCGGGTCGCTCAGGCAGGGGCGGAAAGGCACCGGGGTGGAATTCGACGGAAGGACGCTGGCCCGAGCGGGGAGAAGGCCGGCGACAGGGGCCGGCTGGCGCGCACGGGTGGCACGATCCCAAAGAGGCAAGGAAAGGTAAGGAAAACCTTAGGTCGGAGGCTGATCGGGACCTGCGGCACAAGTCCCGGTCAGCAAGCCGCGGGGTTCCGGGCTCGAGGCCGGGATC
>NZ_JAMPTM010000101.1 GCF_025403375.1 Frankia gtarii | reverse complement strand
GGTCAGGGCCGACGGACTTCGGGGGCTCGCCACGTAATGTCTGGATGTTCCGGTGGTTTTGTGCCGGTTTCGGAAGTTTTTCAGTCTAGGAGGGTTCGGCGTTGACGGAGAAGGTTGGTCCGGAGTGGGGGCCGCTGGCGGCCCTGGCCGGCGAGTGGGAGGGCGACCAGGGTGTCGACGTCGCCTTCGGCAACGTCGAGGGTTCGATGATCACCACCCCGTACCGTGAGAAGGTCACGCTGAAGCCGTTCGGCCCGGTGGCCAACGGCACGCAGCATCTCTACGGCCTCGACTACAAGATGGCGGCGTGGCGGTTCGGCGAGGAGGCCCCGTTCCACACCGAGCTCGGCTACTGGCTGTGGGACGCCGAGCTCGGCCACGTCATGCGCAGCTTCCTGGTGCCCCGCGGGCAGACCCTGATCGCCGGCGGCGTCGTCGCGCCCGACGCGACCAGCTTCACCCTGCGCGCGGACCTCGGCTCCACCACGTACGGCATCCTGTCCAACCCGTACCTGGCCCGCGCGGCGAACACCACCGCGTACGAGGTGACCATCACCGTCAACCCCGACGGCAGCTTCGCCTACGACGAGACCACCACGATCGACCACTCGCGGGTGAGTAGCGGCCCGGTCGCCCACACCGACCGCAACATCCTGCGCCCCCTGCCCGGCGCCTGACACCGGTGGCCCGCAGTTGCGGTGCGTTCCGTACGGTCCGAACTCATCGAAACCGTACCCAGCGCACCGCAACCGGCGCCGCGTCAGGTCACGTTTGCCCTGTACCGGCGGCCACTCCCGACCATGGTGCCGATAATCTCCCGAAACCCACTCGCGGCATGGATGTGCCGCGCTGATGGCTCGAGAGAGGCCAGGTCGTCGTGCGACTGTCATCGTGGAACCGCCGGGCGGACCATCGGTCCGCCCGGGGCTGGTCGCTGGGGGGCACGGTGCTGTGCGGCCTGCTCCTGCTGAGCGGCTGCGGTGCAAGCGGTTCCACCGGGTCGTCCGGGGTGACCCCGGCCGGCTCCACCGCCGCGGCCGCGTCCACCGCCGCGACCGGGACCGGGACCGCCGCGGCCAGAACCGGTGCGACGGTCCCGGCCGCCGGCGCGTCGTCCGGTGCCCCCGCCGGCGCGCGGAACCTGCAGGTGGATGATGCGCTGCGCGGGCAACTCGTCGTCGCGTGGGTCAACGGGCATCAGGGGCCGGACAGTGCGGTCCTCACTCGCTCGGACGTGGCGTCGACCAGCAACGGCTCGGTCTACTACGCGCAGGAGACCAGCACCGGGACCTACTGGGCCGTGGCCGATTTCGAGCCGTCGGCAAGCGCCCTGGCGAAGGGCAAGAAACTCAACGGGGCAGCGGGTGACCCCCTCATCGCCTTCCAGGACGGTCCGTGGCTGTTCACCCGGCCCAGGGGCGGATCATGGAAGCTGGCCGGCGACACGGGCGGGCAGCTCTGCGCCACAACGCTGCCGACCGCCGTCGCCGCGGTGTGGAAACTGCCCCGAGAAGGCTGCTGATCCGAAGATCGTTCGGAACGTGGGAAGGCTGCCGCCCGCGCCGATCATGATGCCGTCGGGGTGTGTCTGGCCGACATCAATGATCTTGGGGATTCCGCGGCTCGGGTAACCGCCCAGCCCGCGCTCCTCGCCGTTCCGGCGATCCGTGTCGCTCGCCGTCTGGCCGCTCGTCGGGAAGCGGTGTGGCGGTCCGCGAGGTGACCAGCGGCATGGCGGTGCGCAGGAGACCGAGGGCCCGTCGCAGTTCGGCGTTCTCCCGGGTGAGGCGGCGTATCTCGGTCTGATGGCGACGGAGGTCGGCGTGGACGAGAGCGTCAGCGGACTCAGTTTGACGGATCCAGTTCCGCAGGGTCTCGGCGCTAATGGCAAGAGTCGCGGCCACCGCCTGGATCGCCGCCCATTCGGAGGTGTGACCTGACCGGGCCCGGATGACCTGGGTGACGGCCTGCGCGCGGAAGGCCGGGGGGTAACGGGTTGGGCGTGGCATCGTGTCTCGTTTCGGTCCGGCACACCGCGGCGGTGGGGTTGGCCTGGCATCAGGGGGCGGAGGTCTGCGAGGCGGGTGATCCGGGGCCGTCCGCGGGGGTGAGAGAGACGACGAGCAGGGAACCGCCTGGCGAGACGGTCGGGGCAGGCGCGGCCGGGGAGGTCGTCGGCTGGGAGCCGCCCGTCGAGGGGGGGGACAGACGGGAGCGGGGTCGGTGCGGTAGCGGTCGTCCGGGCGGTGCCGGAGGGTGATGCCGCGGTTGGCCGGGGCGCGCTGGTTCCCGCCGGGACGGAGCTCGTTGGCGGGGGCGGCTGTGCTGGCGAGGGCGGCTGTGCTGGCGAGGCAGGTGTGCTGGCGAGGCAGGTGTGGGTATCGGGGTGGGCATGGCGGGCGGCTGGGGCGAGGGCCTCGTCGTCGGCGCGGCGTCCGCACCGGGGAGTACCGGCGTGGTGGTGTAACCGGCGGTCCAGGCGAGGACGGCGCGCAGGTAGCTCGCCGAGGGGTTGTAGCTGTAGATCGCGGCCCGCAGCGCGGCGGGGTCGGTGAGGTCGCGGTCGTGGCGGCAGAGGTATCCGGCGGCGGAGAGGGTCGCGTCGTCGACGTTGTTCGGGTCGGCCCGGCCGTCGCCCGATCCATCGCGGCCCGCCCACGCCCAGGTGGTGGGGATGAACTGCATCGGCCCGACGGCCCGGTCGTAGCGGCGGTCGTCGTCGAGTCGCCCGCCGTCGAGTCGCCCGCCGTCGGTGTCCCGGACCAGTGCGCGGCTGTCGTGTCCGTCCAGTGCCGTGCCGACGGCGCTGGCCTATGCGAAGGACGGCAACCCCTGGCTGGCGTTTTCCGAGGCGAACTCGGTCTACGGTCAGGTTCGGTCGGAGGCGACGCCGGCGTCGGTGAAGGCGTTGGGTTACGATCCGTCGGGCCGGTTGACCTCGGTGGCGGATACGGTGAATTACGGCGGTCCGGCCTCCTGCACGAGCCGGGTGTATGCCTATGATGCGGATTCGAATCGGTTGTCGTTGACGAGCTACCCGGATGGTGGGGGTAGTGATGCGGGTACCTGCTCGACGTTAACGTCGGCCACCGGTTATTCTTTCGCCTATGATCAGGCGGACCGGCTCACCAACTCCGGGTATGCCTATGATCTGTTCGGTCGGACGACGACGGATCCGTATCCGCCGGCCGGGTCGTCGGCGAGTCTCGGCTACTACGTGAACGATCTCGTTGCCAGCGAAACCGTCGGCTCGTCGACCAGGTCCTACGCGTTGGACCCGGCCCGCCGGGTCCGGTCGTGGACGGACGGGTCGTCGACGTCGACGAATCATTACACGTCCGCGTCGGGGGACAGTCCGGCGTGGATCGGGGCCGGCAGCAGCTGGTCGCGGAACATCACCGGGATCGGCGGGGACCTGGCCGCCGTCCAGACCGACACCGGTGCGGTGACGTTGCAGTTGGCGAACCTGCACGGCGATGTGGTGGCTACCGTCGATGACTCGACGTCGGTGACCTCGCCGGCGAGCTATGCGGAGTCCACCGAGTTCGGCAGCCCGTACTTCCCGAGCTCGGCCTATTCGCGTTACGGCTGGCTCGGCGCGAAGCAGCGCTCCCGCGACACCCTGTCCGGTCTCACCCTGATGGGTGTCCGTCTCTACGATCCCAGCCTCGGCCGTTTACTCCAGACCGACCCGGTCCCCGGCGGCTCGGACAACGCCTACGACTACGCCCACTAGGACCCCTACAACACCTTCGACATCGACGGAACCTGGTCCTGGAAGAAAGCTGTCAAGAAAGCCACACGAACGGCAGTAAAGTATCGACGGCAGATCGCCGGAGTGGCGGCAATTGGAGCCTGCTTCGCCAGCGTGCTCATATGCGCGGGCGCGCAGGCGGCGGCGTTCGGGATCCGTGCACAGTATCGAATTAGCCATCAGGGCTTCCGCCGCGCGTTGCGGGCTAACGCTGGTGACGCCATTTTCTCGACGGCGAACTTTGGAGGCGTCTGGTACCCGTTGAAGAGAACGGCGAGTCTTGCCGCAACGGGAAGGAGAACGAAATACATACTCAAAGCAGGGGGTGCTGTGAGCGGCATAGCCAATTTTGTGGGCGGTTACTCGCGTAGCCGAGATCGTAGGTACTATGCGCCATGATAGAGGTAAGGGTGTAAGGAGAGGAAGTTCGACGGTGATTCGCCCATACCTTTATCGAACCTTTACCGGAATCTGCTGCTCTATCTTCGTGCTGCTCGGGATCACATACTTCTTGCCATCTGATGAGAATTCCAATGAAGGGGGTCGGGTCCTCGGCGGAATAATTGCTGTAGTCTTTTTGGTCGCGCTCCTTCGTTGCGTGAGATCAAGGATTGTCATTAGGGCTGATGAGGTGACCTTCTGCCAGATAGGGCGAACTCGAACGATGCGCTGGTCGGGAGTTGAAACGGTCGCTATTATTGACGCCGGGGAAATTCTTCCCTGGCGGATTCCGGTCGTAACTTTGAGTGGCGGTCGTAAGCTTCGTCTCGACGAGTTCCGAAGCCTTCGGAGAGCGTCGGGGTCGACCGCGGAGCGCACATATCGGGATCTGATGGAGGCGAAAAATAGGTCCTCCGTCGAGTAGCTCCTCAGCCCTACCTGTCAAGATGGTGCGAGACAGGTGATGTCTGTCAACCAGTGACGAGGGCGGGTAGGGAGCGCGAGCCAGATGGACATGGGGCTGACAGCAGCTCGCCGGCCGGTCGACGATGGTCCGGTGAGCGAGGACGAGGCGCAGCAGGGGCGCCGGCCGGATCCGGAGGTGCCCGCGAGGGCGAGGCGGCGGCAGTTCTCGTCCGCCTACAAGATGCGGATCTTGAACGAGTATGAGGCGGCGACCGCGCCGGGCGCGAAGGGTGCGATCCTGCGCCGGGAAGGCCTGTACTCTGCGCACCTCGTCGAATGGCGGAAACTCCGCGATGCGGGTGCGTCGGCGGGTCTGTCGAAGTCGAAAGGTCGGCCGCCGGCCGACGAGCGGGACAAAGAACTGGAAAAGCTGCGGGCGGAGAAACTGACGTTGGAGAAGGAGCTGGCGAAGGCCCAGTTCGTGAGCGACGTCCAGGGAAAACTTGCCGCGCTTTTGGAGAAGCTGTCCGAGAGCGCTCCCGACGAGAACCCCGCCTCGCCGAAGAAGCCGAACGGCTGACCGAAGAAGCCCTCGCCCGGCTGGTTCCCGAGATCGGTGCCAAAGCCGCCTGCGAGGTGGTGGGACGGTCGAGGGCCACGCATTACCGGCGGCATCGGAAAAGCCCCGCACCGGCCCGTCCGGTCCCGGTCCCGCACCGGGCGCGGCGCCAGCCGCGGGCGTTGGGCGCCGCGGAACGCGACCGGGTCCTGGCCGTGCTGCACTCGCCGCGGTTCGCCGACGCCAGTCCCGCCCAGGTGTCCATTCAGGGGTGGGCGGTCGTAGGTCGCTGACCTTGGGGTTTGTGTTGAGGGGACACGTCGTGGTCGTTGCTTGATCGGCGTGGTTGGGCGTGGAGGATCGGGGTTGTGGCTGACTCGTCCGCGTCGTGGGAGCCGCGTCTGGCGGCGGCCGAGGCGCGGATCGAGGAGCTTGCTGGCGGGCAGGCCGCGGCTCTGGTGGCGAACGAGCGGCTGGTGTTGGTGAACGAGCGGCTGCGGC
This sequence comes from Frankia gtarii, assembly GCF_025403375.1. Classification (GTDB taxonomy): domain Bacteria; phylum Actinomycetota; class Actinomycetes; order Frankiales; family Frankiaceae; genus Frankia; species Frankia gtarii. The sequence goes on along the minus strand of NZ_JAMPTM010000101.1, from coordinate 15,664 downwards.
GGGTTGTTCAGGCGTGCCAGTCTGCGACGGTCTCGCTTCCCGCTGGTTACGTGACGAAGGGGAGGAGTCGCTCGCTCGCTGACGTGTCATTCGGCAGTGGCCTGGGCGTTGGCAGAGGAATCTCCCTTGGGGCTCATGCGGTGGACATCATTCCTCTCGGAAAGTATTGTGCGAGATGAGCGGCAATCGTTTCCGGGGTGCTTACGTCCATGTCTGGTTCCAGAGAACGTCGAGTTACTGGCGTCTGTTCACCGTGGCTCCGGACCTCTGCGTACAGCACCGTGCGTTCTGGCGAACCACGACCATCCGCCGCGACGAGGTTTCTCAGGTTCTGTACGAGAGGAGGGACCTGGACCTCGGGCTCTGTGGGACTGTTAGCTTCCTCGACGGATATGGGAACCGGTTTGGTCTTTCGTTCATCCCGCTGCGGCCTAAGCGAGTGCTCGACGCACTCGTCCAGGACGGCTGGCCGGTCCGAGCCGAACGAGTGAGTCTTCTCGGCCGGCGCTCCGAGAAAGTCACGCCAAGCGCGCACCGTAGTGAGAGTGACGACGCGACACCACCTACAGCCAAGCGTCCGCAGCCGCCAAGCAAAGGGTGAACCCGTCGGTGTGACGGGCCAAGCCCGACGCAGGGCAGGAAGCGCTAGAGCCCGGCGGCGAGCCCCCGCCGCCGGGCCATCTGCCAGGGCACTCCCGTCTGGCAGGCCAATGAGTTCGGCAGCTCCTGGATGATCGTCACGGATCCGCCTGCTCCTCGGGATCCGCTGCGCGACGAGCTGGCGGTGCTGCGTAGGCCGACAACGGTGAGCCGACGGCGCTGGCCTATGCGAAGGACGGCAACCCCTGGCTGACGTTTTCCGAGGCGAACTCGGTCTACGGTCAGGTCCGGTCGGAGGCGACACCTGCGTCGGTGAAGACGTTGGGTTACGACCCGTCGGGCCGGTTGACGTCAGTGGCGGATACGGTGAGTTACGGCGGTCCGGCCTCCTGCACCACCCGGACGTACGCCTATGATGCGGATTCGAATCGGTTGTCGTTGACGAGCTACCCGGATGGTGGGGGTAGCGACGCGGGTACCTGCTCGACGTCAACGTCGGCCACCGGTTATTCTTTCGCCTATGATCAGGCGGACCGGCTCACCAACTCCGGGTATGCCTATGATCTGTTCGGTCGGACGACGACGGATCCGTATCCGCCGGCCGGGTCGTCGGCGAGTCTCGGCTACTACGTGAACGATCTCGTTGCCAGCGAAACCGTCGGCTCGTCGACCAGGTCCTACGCGTTGGACCCGGCCCGCCGGGTCCGGTCGTGGACGGACGGGTCGTCGACGTCGACGAATCATTACACGTCCGCGTCGGGGGACAGTCCGGCGTGGATCGGGGCCGGCAGCAGCTGGTCGCGGAACATCACCGGGATCGGCGGGGACCTGGCCGCCGTCCAGACCGACACCGGCGCGGTTACCCTTCAACTCGCCAATCTGCACGGCGATGTGGTCGCGACCGTCGACGACTCGACGTCGGCGACGTCTCCGGCGAGCTACGCGGAGTCGACCGAGTTCGGCAGCCCGTACTTCCCGAGCTCGGCCTACCCGCGTTACGGCTGGCTCGGCGCGAAGCAGCGTTCCCGCGACACCCTGTCCGGCCTCACCCTGATGGGCGTCCGTCTCTACGATCCCAGCCTCGGCCGCTTCCTCCAGACCGACCCGGTCCCCGGCGGCTCGGACAACGCCTACGACTACGCCCACCAGGACCCCTACAACACCTACGACCTCGACGGTAAGCGGTTTCACTTTAGAAGGTTTATTACGCGGCGAAATATCGGTGTTATTGCGGTCGCGCTACTGGGTGTCTACGGCGCAACCGCCTGCGTTGCCTCAATCGTATGTGGGGTTGCGGCTGGAGCCGTTTTAGGTGCCTCTGCTTATGCCGTAAGGGCCAGGAAGCCGACGTCTCGGGAACTCTACAAGGCTGCAGCTATGGGCGGTCTCACAGGGGGTGCAGGAAAGGCGATCAAGAGGGTGCAGGAAAGGAAGCCGAGGCCAAGAGGGCGTCATCGACGGTAGATTGATCATTGGAACCGAGGGAAACCTCTTTCCGGGACGGTGAAAGTTGGCAGGCAAGATCCCGCGGGTCACTGAGATACTCGAGGCGATTGCACTAGTTGCTGTCATCTTGGCGCTTGAAAACTATTTTGTTGAAGATGACATCTTCTCGACCGTTCTATTCTTGATCTTTGCCGTTGTAAGTATCTCAATCCTTATTCTTCGGCGGGTTGCCGTGAAGAGGAGGTAGTCGGAAAGTTGGCCGGGGCGGCCTCAATCAAGTCGTCCCGGCCGTTTCGGGAATCGCTGGGAGCTGCTTTACGAGGTCGCTCCATCGGCTGTGGAAACCCGCGTTCGACGCAGCCACGCTGGCCTGACCTGTAGGGGTGGGCACCGGTTCGGCGTCGTTGACGTACACGGCGAACTGCGACGTCGAGAGGAACGGAAGGCCGACGGCCAGGGGCGCACGACGCGGATCCTCGCCCCGGTGCTGGCCCTTGCCCCGAGGCTGGCTGGGGTGACCTGCTCGGGCGGTCTTGGTGCCGGCTGCCGGATGTTGACCATCACCTATGCCACAACCGCAACCGCCGATGATGGCGATCCGGCGACGTGGGGTGATTACGCCGGGCGGATCAGGTGACGGCGTCCGCCTACGACGGCAGCAGTGACACTGATCCCCGCAAGGTGATCAACGGCTACGAGGCGAAGACGGGCGCGGACGGGGCGACGTCCGGGTGGACGCTGCGCAGGCCGACGACGGTGACCACCTGGATGGGTGGCGGGTCGGATCCGGACGTCGTCCGGACCTCCTTCTACAACCTTGCCGGTCAGCCGGTGGAGGTCCGCCAGCCGAAGGCGAACGCGGCCGGTACCGATGCGTTCAGCGCGGTCACCTCGTACTTCACCCCGACCGGGTCGGGTGGCTGCGTCAACGCCTCGTGGGCCGGCCTGGCCTGCTCGGAGGGTCCCGCGGCGCAGCCGAGCTCGGGCAACGCACTGCCGGTCACGACCTACACCTACAACAACCTCAACGAGCCGCTGACCGCGGTCGAGACCGTCGGTTCCACGACGAGGACGACGACGACGGCCTACGACGCGGCGGGCCGCAAGACCTCCGCGGCCCGCGCGGTGAGCCCCGCGGGCGACGGCGGCACCGCGGTGCCGACCGCGACGTTCGGTTACAGCACCTCGACCGGCCTGCCGACCACGACGACCGCGAACAGCGTCACCCTGACCACCGGCTACGACAGCTGGGGGCACGTCAGTTCGCAGACCGACGCCGACGGCAACACCGCGACCACCAGCTATGACATTGACGGCGCGCCTGCCACGGTCAACGACGGCAAGGGCACCTACACCTACGACAGTTCCACCGAGCATCGTGGTCTGGTCACGAGCCTGGACGTCGGGGCGGGTTCGGCGCCCTCGAGATTCACCGCCACGTACAACGGCGACGGCGCCCTCGCGTCCGAGACCTATCCGAGCGGCCTGGGCGCCACATGGCGGTGACAACACCGCCAGCCCCACCGCTTTGACGTATGCCAAGAGCGGGACGACCTGGCTGGGTTACAGCGAGATCGACAACATCAACGGCCAGGGCCGGATCGTCGGAACCCCGAACCAGGGCATCGAGTATCTCTACGACCCCTCCGGCCGGCTCACCTTGGCCCGCGACGTCCGCGCCAGTAGCAGCACCCAGACGTGCACGTCACGGCGCTACGTCTACGACGCTGATTCCAACCGCACGCAGGAGATCTCCTACCCCGACGCCGGCACCAACAGTCCCGGCGCGATCTGCAGCACCTCCACCACCCCCACCTACACCCTCACTCACAGCTACGACCAGGCGGACCGGGAGACCGACACCGGCTACGTCTACGACAAGTTCGGCCGCACCACGACCGTCCCGGCCGCCGACGCCGGCGGAACCGCACTGACCGTCGGTTACAACGCCGACGACATGGTCGCCGCCGAAACCCAGGGCTCGACCACCCGCACCTACGCCCTCGACCCGGCCCGGCGCATCCGTTCCTGGACCCAGGGTTCCACCACCTCGACCAACCACTACACCGACGGCACGGGTGACAGCCCCGCGTGGATCGGTGTCACCGGCGGCACCTGGACCCGCAACGTCCACGGCCTCGGCACCGACCTGGCGGCCACCCAGGACAGCACCGGCACCGTCACCCTCCAACTCGCCGATCGACATCGGCCTGTTCACTCCCTACGTCGACCACAGGTCACTGAGTGTTCGCCTGGCGAGCATTGCGGCTTTGGCTGAGCGCGGAGACGCATCGTGTACGGAGAGGCTCATCGATGCCCTGGCGGTGAGGAGCGAGGAGACGCAGGAGGCGGCGCTGTTCGCGCTTATCGCGGTCGGGGACGCGCGTGCCTGTGACGCGGTGCTGCGTCGGCTGGAGCTGGACTCCACCCGGGACCGCGGCTACTTCTTCAGCTTCATAAAGCTTGAACTGACCTTCCTCGCCCAGCACGTTCGGGACCGTCCCGAGGTCCTGGCGGCAGCCCGGCGCATCACGGTCAGGAACTGGAAGCGGCGCACGGATCCCGAGCAGAAGTGGATCGCCCGGTACCTGCCCCAGGTGTCTCCGGAAAGCCCGGATCACCTGCCACCTCCTTCCAGCGAGGTGGTCGAGGAGATCCGGCGGCTCGCCCTGGAGGCCGCTCGCGCCGACTGAGATCCTGCCGATCTGCGGTCATGGCGAGACGGCGGAACAGGACGAGGAAAACGAGCCTGGGTGGATCGTGCCCGGGGTGGATCGCGGGGTCAGATCGGTTGCAGGACGTCGCGCCCGGCGTGGCGGAAGGGGCGGCGTGCCCTGTGCACGATGTCCCCCCGGATCGAGGTGACGATGTCGACGGCCCGGTCCACCAGGGACTGGATGCCGAAGGTGAAGAAGAGGCTGCCCATCGCGAGATCCCCGAGCGCGTACAGCCGCCGGTCCGGGCGTGCCTTCACCGTCAGGCGGCTGGTGGCCCGCTCGAGGTGGAACCCGCCGCGCGGATGCCGCTCGGCCAGGCCGGCGTCCACCAGCGAGGCCAGCACCGGCGCGGCGAGGTCGCTGACGCCGCCGAGGCGGCCGTTGACGGCGTTGACGACGACGCTCGCCCGATGCTCGCCGTGGGCGGTGCTCGCGACGAAGCCGCCCGCCCCCGGCTCGATCCGCCGGAGTCCTCCGATCAGCCCGAGCTGCCCGGATTCCAGCAGGTGCAGCAGCGCGGCGGCGCTGGCGGGCGGCATCGGACAGCACAGGCTCATGAAGGCACGGTGGTGCTCGGTCAGCAGGCGGTCCTTGTCGTGCTCGGGCAGCAGCGGCCAGACATCCGGTCCGACATCGGGCATGATCTGCTGCAGGATGCGCAGCGGGCCGTCCGGTGCGTTGACCGCACCGAGCTGCCGGCGCAGCCGGTGCGTGGGCTCCTCCCGGCGGGCGGCGTTGATCTCCGTCCGCACGGCGGCGATGTCCTCGCCCGCCGCCGCGAGCTCGTTGCCGATCATGGTGATCAGGTCGGCCAGGGGCAGTGATCCACCCGAGGCGGCCATCGCCCGCAAGCGCGCCGCGGTGATGTGGCGCGGCGTGAACCTGGCGGGCCGTTGCCGCACGGCGGGCAGGACCGCCTGCCGGGAATGCAGCTGAATCCTGCCGGTGTGGCCGCGGGCGGCCAGGGCGAGGGCCACGTCGACCGCGGTCAGCCCGCTGCCGATCACGGCCAGGTCATCGTCGCGGGGGATCGTGGCCAGCATCTCGGCGGCCGGGTAGGGATCTCGCACGAATCCGGCGGACCCGGCCAGCCCGTACGGGTCGGCGGGTTTTCCCGCGCCGGTGGCGAGGACCGCGTAGTCGACCTCGTGATCCTCACCGCCCGCTGCGCGCAGGGCCAGGCCGTGGCGGGTTGACACGGCGCGGTGAACCATGCGCCGCCTGAGCTCGACGTGCCAGCCTCGCGCGGCCAACGTCACCAGCGCCACCCTGGCGGACTGCTCCAGGTAGTCGCCGAACACTGCCCGCGGGATGAACGGCGCACCGGAGATGGGGTCGAGAAACGATGTCTCGGTGTCGACGAAGAGCCTACGGGCGGTGAGCCATTCGGCGAGATGACCGACGTCGCCCGCCCGTACCGACATGTCCTGCGGTATCGCGTTGACCCGCATCGTGTCCAGGTCCGGCTGATAGGGGCGACCGCGCCACAGGTGTCGCCCGCCGTCAAAGATCGTCAGTTTCCCGGCGGGCAGGTCCTGCTGCTGGGCCAGCGCGTCCAGCAGGCAGACCGCGGACGCGCCGCCACCAATCACGCCGATCTTCGGAGTGGCTGACATCGCCTACCTCAACTGTTGGCTCTCCGGTAGCCGAGGTGGTCGTCCAACGTGTCGGCCGCCACCCCCATCGTCGTCTCGAAGCCGGCGTCCGTCACCTCGGGGTCGCCGACGGGCCCGTCGAGCCGGGCTGGACCGAACGTCAGCCGGACACCCGTGTCGCCGGGCGGAGCGGCAGGCGGAATCTGCATCCCTGGCCTCGGCGGTAGGCGTCGCACGCGCGGGGTTGCCGAGGGCGTACGCGCGGTTGCTCTGGGCGTAGGAAGATGTGGGTCATGCACGGTGATGCGCATGTGGTCGGACTGGAGCAGGTTGCCAAGTCCTACGGCGGCGATCTGGCCGGGGTGACGGCGCTGCGCGACGTCAGCATCGGATTCAGCCGCGGTGCCTTCACCGCGGTCATGGGTCCCTCCGGCTCCGGCAAGAGCACGCTGCTGCACTGCGCCGCCGGACTCGACCGCCCCACCTCGGGATCGGTCTGGCTGGCGGGACACGATCTCGCGCGAATGCCGGAGCCGGACCTGACGGAGCTGCGGCGCCGGGCAATGGGATTCGTCTTCCAGTCGTTCAACCTCGTCGAATCGTTGACGGCCCTGGAGAACATCACGCTGCCCTTCCGATTGTCCGGTACCCGCGCCGACCGGGCGTGGGTACGCGAGGTCGTGGCGCGCACCAGCCTGCAGGAGCGGGTCCAGCATCGGCCGGCGGCGCTGTCCGGCGGGCAGCAGCAGCGGGTGGCCATCGCCCGCGCGCTGATCACCCGCCCGGAGATCGTGTTCGCCGACGAGCCCACCGGGGCGCTGGACGGTGAGTCCGGCCGGGGAGTGCTGCGGCTGCTGCGGGAGGCGGTCGACCACTACGGCCAGACCGTGGTTATGGTCACCCACGACGCCGGTGCCGCCGCGTACGCCGACGAGGTCGTGTTCCTCTCCGAGGGACGGATCGTGGACACCATGCCCCGGCCGTCGGCCGAGGCGGTGGCCCAGCGCCTGCTCCGGCTTGGCGGGTGACGACGGTGCTCTGGTTGGCACTGCGGACACTGCGGGCGCGCAGATCCGCCTTCCTCGGCTCCTTCGTCGCGCTGGTGTGCGCCTGCGCGTTGATCACTGCGTGCGGGGTGCTGTTCCAGTCCGCGCTCACGTCTCACCCGCTGCCCGAGCGCTACCGGGATGTCCCTCTGGTGGTCGCGGGCAGGCAGTCGCTGGCGTTCACCTACGGCTCGGGGGACGGGAAGAACACCGAGCACGTGGCACTGCCGGAACGGGTACGCCCGGCGGCGAACATCGCCGCCCGGCTGCGTGCCGTCTCCGGTGTGGGGCAGGTGGTCGCGGACGTCTCGCTGCCCGTCGGACTGGCCGCGGCCGGAACCGAAATTCCCACCCCCGACGTCGTGCAGCTGCACGGTTGGGGCAGCGCCCAGCTCACCCCCTACCGACTGACGCAGGGACGCGCACCCGCCGGCCCCGCGGAGGTGGTGGTCGACGCCCACCTCGCCCGCTCCACGCATCTGCGCCCGGGAAGCCGGGTGACCGTGGCCGCCACCGACCCGGCACCGGGCGATTACACCGTCGTCGGTGTCGCCGCCCCCCACCGGGCCGATCCTGGTCCCGCGGTCTTCGTCTCCGACGCCGAGGCGAACCGCCTCACCGCGGGCCTGGTGGACGTCTTCGGCATCTACCCCGCCCCCGGCGCCGACTCCACCGCCGTGGCCAAGTCGGTACGTCCGGTCCTGCGGGGCCTGCCGCTGACGGTGCGCACCGGCGACGGCCGCGGCAGCGCCGAGTTCCTCGACGTGGACACCGCCGTGGAGAACGTCGTCGCGCTCAGCGCGACCTTCGGCGGTATCTCGATGGCGGTCGCGCTGTTCGTCCTCGCCGGCACCCTGGCGTTGTCGGCGCAGCAGCGCCGGCGCGAACTGGCCCTGCTGCGGGCCGTGGGCGCCACCGGACGCCAGATCCGCCGCCTGGTCGGCGGGGAGACCCTGGTGCTCGGCCTGCTCGCCTGCCTGCCCGGCCTGGCGGGCGGCGTCGCGCTGGCCTGGGCCGGCCGCGCCGTCCTGGTCGACCATGGGGTGGCACCCGCGGCGATGCGCCTGGACGTGGGATGGATCCCACTGCTCGTCGGCGCGGGCGCCACCGCGCTTACCGCGCAGCTCGCCGTGCTGGTCACCGGACTGCGAGCGGGCCGCCTGCGTCCGGCACAGGCCCTGTACGAGGCCGTCGTCCCGCCTGCCCGGCTCGGATTCGGACGGTTTCTGCTCGGGCTGCTGTGTGCGGCCGGCGGGATCGGCGTGGTCGCCACCACCCGTTTCCTCACCGGCGGCGTGCTCACCGCGATCGCCGCCGGCGCCGTCCTGCTCCTGCTGGTCGCCGCCGCACTGCTCGGCCCCCTGGTGGCCCGCCTGGCCCTCGCCCTGCTCGGCCCCTTCATTCGCGGCCTGTCCCGCACCAGCGGCTTCCTCGCCGTGGCCAACAGCAGGGCTCACACCCGCCGGGTCACCTCGGTGTTCACCCCCCTCGTGCTGTGCACCGCCCTCGGCGGAACCCTGCTGTTCCTCCAGACCAGCCGCTCCCACGCCGGCGAGGTGCAGGGCCGCGACCGCGTGCTGGCCGACCAGGCGCTCACCGCCCGGCAGGGACTGCCCGCAGGCGTCGTCGACACCGTCCGCGCCACCCCCGGCGTCACCGCGGCGGCCGGCATCACCCCCACCACCGTCGTCACTGGCGGATCGGACAGCTACCCCGCCCAGGCCGTCACCCCCGGCGACGTCTCCGGCCTGCTCGACCTCGACGTCACCGCCGGCTCACTGGCCGACCTGCACGGCGACACCGTCGCCCTGAGCACCGACCGGGCCCACGGCAAACACGTGGGTGGCCTGGTCCGGCTGTGGCTCGGCGACGGCACCCGACGCGACCTGCGCCTGGTCGCCGTCTACCGGCGCAGCATCGGCGTCGGCGACTACCTGCTGCCATCCGCGGTCGTCGCCACCCACACCACCAGCCCCCTGATCCAGACCGTCCTGGTCGACACCGACCCGCAGGCCCACCTCGACTGGCAGGCACTGGCCGCCGCCCACCCCGGGCTGCGCATCCACGGCCGCGCCGCCCTCGCCAGCGCCGAACAGCAGCAGGAGGACCTCGGCGCCTGGACCAACTACCTGCTGGTCGCCCTGCTCGTCGCCTTCGCCGCGATCGCCGTCGTCAACACCCTGGCCATGGCCATCCTGGAACGCGGCCGGGAGTTCGCCACCCTGCGACTGACCGGCGCCACCCGCCGCCAGGTGCTGCGCATGGTGCGCTGGGAAGCCGTCCTCATCACCGTCATCGCCCTCGCCGTCGGCACCGCCATCACCGCCATCACCGTGGTGCCCTTCAGCCAGGGCATCAGCGGAAACGGCACACCATACGTACCACCGCAGTGGGCCGCCGCCCTGCTGGGCTCCGGCCTGCTGCTCGCCCTGGCCGGAAGCCTGCTGCCCGCCCGCGCCGTGCTGCGCAGCCTTCGCACCGACTAGCAGGAAACCGGGCCATCGGGAGACAAGGCGGAATATTGGTATGATCTACCTCGTCGTTCGCGGAGTAGTCGTTGGACTTGTCGTCGGAACTCCTCTTGCGAGCATTCAGCTGCTGACTGCAAAGTCCCCTGATAGCGGTTATGACTGGCATCGGTTCTTCCTGTTTCTTGGCGCCACAACATCGATTTCCCTGGGTGGACTCATCGGGGTCGGAATGCGGATGCGCGGGTCAGGGTCGGCTCGGATAATGAAGGGTTATGGCAGAGGATTCGGCGACGGTTCGACAGTTGAGGTCCTGCTGTATTCGGCAGGAACTACTGTTCTCCCCCTCGCGGATGTGCCAGCCAACCAGGACCTGCTGGCCTATCGTCGCCTGAATGCGAAACGGCCACATCCCAAGGGGGACATGGCCCTCGACGGATGGCGGTTGAACACACATCCCGACCTCGTCGAGCATCTGAGTAAACTAGCTCCGGACCCCCGCGATGTGGTGCCCGTGTATGGCGTTCCGGTGATCGTGGCGAACGGAATTGCGGCTGTCGTCGCGCTCGGCACGGACTGGTTGGTATTCCGTCTGCCGGAGCCGCCGGTCGACGTGGAGCTGAACTCGCCGATTCCCTCGTTGAAGAGCAGTAATGGCTGGCACAGCGTGCGCGCCTGGCAGTCGGGAGTTTCCATACCGGAGGCCCACGGCAAGCTGCGAGCGCTCATCCGTGACGCGATGCGGTATGCCGCCACGCTGGCGTGATCCACCCGGCGTGTCGAGGTACCCGGATCTGTGCGGTGATAGTCACAGGCGGGCGTCGATACTGGTCAGGGCGCACAGCGAGCCGAGCGGCACGGACACGCCCGCCCCGGGACGGATCGCGGGCTCGGCGGGGTTGATGCGGATCAGGCGGCCGTCGGCGAGAGATTCGGCGGTGCGGCGCACGGTCGGCACGGCGGTGCCCGCGCCGATCTCCACGACCGCCAGCGGGCCGTCGCCGCTCGGGCCGGCCACAGTGTCCAGCCAGGACGAACAGGAGCGCAGCGTGGCATCGGTGCGTCCGCTCAGCCAGGAGCCGTCGCCGAACATGAGGATGTTCGGCCGGGCCAGATCCCCACACGACGGGCAGCGCGGCAGCGGCCCGCGGGCGCGCATCGTGTCCGGGTCGACGTCCACCTCGACGCTGTCGGCCGGCCAGATCCGCCCGTCGCAGGGGCCGGCGCACTGCAGATGGTGGATCGAGCCGTGCACCTCCGCCACCGCGTCGATACCGGCTCGCTGGAACTGGCCGTCGACGTTGGAGGTGAACACGTGCAGCCCGCCGGGCAGCCGCGCGCCCCATCGGCGTAGCACGGCGAAACCCTCGTGCGGCACGGTCGCCCGGTACAGGCCGAGGCGGTGGCCGTAGAAGCCCCAGGCCAGCGTCGGATCATCGCGGAAGTGGACCGGATCGGCGAGCTCCACGAACGACAGCCCGAGCCGCCTGTACGGCGGGTAGGCCCGCCAGAAGCCGGCGTCGCCGCGGAAATCCGGCAGCCCCGAATCCACGCCCATGCCGGCGCCGGCACACACCAGCAGCGCGCCGGCGTCCGCGAGCAGCGCGGCGGCGGCGTCCAACGAGGCCTCGACCTCGGAGGTGAACCCTCGCGCCGAAGCGGTCACGCCGCCGCCCCTGCCCCCGCCACCAGGTGGGCGGTGCTACTCGAGAGGTGGGCGGTGCTACTCGAATCCTCGACGACGTGCACCGGGCCGCATGCCGTGCCCTTGGCAAAGGACAGGATCATCCTGGCGGTCACCGTATCCGGCGTGATCCCGTTTCGTTCGAACCTGCTCGGTATGTGCCGCAGGGCGGCAGCCTCGCCGTCGGGCGCAGGCTGACCCGTTGACGGGTCCCGCAGGTCGTCCAGGCAGACATGAGTGACGTCCGAGGCGATGGCCTCATCCGACCGGCCGTCGGCCAGGTCCGGGAACGTCGTACGGAACACCTCCACGAACGAGGCCACCCCGGGCCGCTGCTGGAAATCCTCGAACGGGCCCGCGGTGGGAGGCGCACCCGCGGGCGGGTCGGCCTGCCCATCCCCGGCCGAGGTACATCCGGCCAGCGCCACCAGCGCCACCAGTGCGATCCCACACACGACGGCGCTACGTACTCGCATGACGTTCCCTCTCCATCCTCCGAAGGCCGCGGGGCCGGCGTGAGTCGTCGCGTCCATTGTCGCCGGGCGGTTCAGGCGAATTCGCGGACGGTGTCAACCTGGCGCCGCCCAGTGGCGTTAGGGAGGGCGTCGGGGAGTGCGGGGAAGCGCGGGAGAGGAAGGGACGTGTCGGGTGCGGGAACGCGACGAGCGGGCGTTCGAGGAGTTCGTCGCCCACAGCGGCGACCGGCTGTTGCGCAGCGCGGTGCTGCTGGTCGGCGATCGGGGGGCCGCCGAGGATCTGCTGCAGGGGGCATTGGAACGCACCTACCGGCACTGGCCGCGGGTGTCCACCGGGCAGCCGGAGGCGTACGTGCGCCGCGTGCTGGTGAACGCGGCGGCCAGCCGCTGGCGGCGGCGGCGGATCCGGGAGGTGCCGTGGGAGCCGGCCACGGCGGGCGTGGCCGGCCAGCCTGACCACGCCGAGCGGCTGGTGCAGCGTGACGGGCTGATCCAGGCGCTGCTGACGCTGCCTGTGCGCCAGCGAGCGGTGCTCGTGCTGCGCTACCTCGACGACCTGCCGGAAGCCGAGGTCGCCGCCGTGCTGGGGTGCAGCGTCGGGTCGGTCAAGAGTCAGGCGTCGCGCGGGCTGGCCCGGCTGCGGGCCAGCGCGCATCTAGGCAGTGCCCCGCAGCAGGGGGAGTGGGGCGATGCCCTGCCGGTCGTGAGGAGGAGTTCGTGAGCAGCAACGACGTCGAACGGGAGCTGCGGGACGAACGGGAGCTGCGGGACGCCATGCTGGCGGCGACGGCGCGGGTTGTGGCGAGGCCGGACACGGCGGCGGCGGTCCGCGGCCGGTTCCGCCAGCGCCGGCACACCCGGCGGGCCGTCGCGGCGGCGGTCGCGGCGGTCATCGTGGTGGCCGTCCCGTCCGGGCTGGTGCTGGCCCGCCCGGACGGTGACCCGGTGGAGGTTCGTCCCGCCCGTCCGGTGCCGACTGTCGGGCCGATACCGTCGGCCACTGCGGCTGCCGGGGCGGTCCGGGCCAATGCGGGCGGCATCAAGGTCACCTGGCTGCCCGCCGGGGTGACCTTCGACTCCGCGGGTGTCGGGGTGAGTCAGAACACCGGTAATGCCCTCCGCTACCGCGCGGACTACGTCGGGATGTCCGCCGGGAGGCGCTCCTTCGTCTCCGTCGAGGCGCAGTGGGGTACGACGCCGGCCCTGGCGGCGGTCGAGGCGACCCGGCGGGCGGCGCAACCGCAGCGGACCTTCACCCCGACGACGGTCCGCGGACATCCGGGGCTGCTCACCCGGATGGCGGCCAAGGACGAGTTCAGCCTGATCTGGATCGAGCGGGACGGGCTGCTGCTGGAAGTCGCCGGGGGCACCCCGGTGACCGAGGACGACGTGCGCCGCGTCGCCGAGGGACTCGTCGCGGCCGAGCCCCGGCCGGCCACCGACCCGGCGGTCGAGCGGATGGTCCGCCAGGCGCTCACCCGGGCCTTCGCCGCCGGGGTGGACCCGGACACGGCGCTCGCCGCGATCGAGGACGGCCGGCCCCTGGCCGCCACGCGGGCGCGGTACCTGGCCCGCCATCCCGGCGCCGCCCGGACGCTGCGGGTGGACGTGCACGCCGTCGCCGCCCTGGACGCCACCCACGCCGTGGCCACGTTCACCCTGACGTTCGACGACCCGACGCTGATTCTGCCGGCGCCGGACCGCGGCGACCCGGCCGGCATCCGGTCCCATGACGTCGGCGGCACCGTGGTGCGCACGGCGGTGGGCTGGCAGGTCAGCCGGGACACCTACTGCAGGCTCGCCGCGGAGGCATGCCCGCCACCCGCGCCCAGGGGCGGCAGCACGCCGGGGGCGGGACGCAGCCCGTCGACGAGTAGCGCGAGGTAGCGCCGGCGGTCGAGGCCGGCGGGATCCTCGGGGTGCACTGTGGCCAGGGCCATCACGATGACCGCGGACAGGTCCCGGCGGTCGAGCTCGGGGCGGACGACGCCGGCGTCGCGGGCGCGGGCGAGCAGGCGCTCCATCGACTCCAGGTAACGGTGCACCCCCGCGGCCTGGAAGGCGTCGGTCTCGCGGGCGAGCGCCAGGATCACCTGCCGGCCGGCGAGCGCCGCCACGGTGGCCTCCAGCGCGCCGACGAGGTCGTGCCACGGGTCGCCGGTCTCCCGCGCCACCTGCGGCACGATCTCGGTGCTGACGAGATGGTCGAACACGGCGCGCAGCAGCTGGTCGCGGTTGCGGAACCGGCGGTAGACGGTGGCGACGCCCACCCCGGCGCGCCTGGCCACCTCCTCCAGGGTGACGGCCCGCCCGACGTCCTCGAACGCCTCGTCGGCCGCGGCGATGATCCGCTCGTAGTTGCGTGCCGCGTCGACCCGCAGACCCCGCCCGCCCGTTGCTGTCATCGGGGCACGCTAGCAGCGCGCGACCCGGTTCCGCGTCGGTCGGGTGGAGGCCGGCAGATCGGGCGGGTGAGCGGCGGCCTGGCGGCCGGTCGCGATCCGTCGGACACATCGGGCCCGGTCGGGTTACAAGACGGTCATCGCGGGCTAGAGACGAAGGCATGCCCGCTGACACGGATGACGCGTCCGCCGTCTCGCCCGTCCCGGTGCCGCAGCCGGCAACCGAGAGCCTCACGGCACCGCCCGCCCCCACGGAACTGCCGCCGGAGGCGCAGGACGCGATCCCGCTACAGCAGGACGGCGGTGCCGGCAAGAGCGAAAGCGGCCTCACCGTCGCCATCGCCTTCGTGGCGAACCTGATCATCGCGATCGCGAAGACCGGGGCGGCCCTGCTCACCGGCTCCGCCTCGATGGTCGCCGAGGCCGCGCACTCCTGGGCCGACGCCGGCAACGAGGTCTTCCTGGTGATGGCGAACCGGCGCTCGCGGCGCCCGCCGGAGCCCGGCCACCCGCTCGGGTTCGGCCGGGAGGCCTACGTCTGGGCGCTGTTCGCGGCGATGGGGCTGTTCGTCGCCGGGGGCGCGGTGTCGATCACTCATGGTGTGCAGGAGCTGTTCGCGGGCGAGTCCGGCGGGGACTACCTGGTCGCCTACATCGTGCTGGCGGTGTCGTTCCTGCTGGAGGGGACCTCGTTCCTGCAGTCGGTCCGCCAGGCCAGGCCCGAGGCAGCGTCGATGAACCGGGACGTCATCGAGCATGTGGTGGAGACGTCCGACCCGACGCTGCGCGCGGTCTTCGCCGAGGACTCCGCGGCGCTCGCCGGCATCGTCATCGCCGCCCTCGGCCTGGCGCTGCACCAGATCACCGGCATGGCGGCCTTCGACGCGATCGGTTCGATCCTGGTCGGGGTGCTGCTCGGGGTGGTGGCCATCGTGCTCATCGGCCGCAACCGCCGCTTCCTCATCGGGCAGGAGGCCGACCCGCAGGTGCGGGACGCGACGCTGCGGGCCCTGCTCGCGCTGCCCGAGGTCGACCGGGTCACCCGGCTGCGCCTGGAAGTCGTCGGCCCGAGGATGATCACCGTGGTCGGGGATGTGGACCTGATCGGCGACGACATCGAGCCCAACGTCGCGATGCGCCTGCGCGGTGTGGAGGCCAAGCTGTCCGCCTCGCCCGCCGTCGTCGACGCCGTGCTCAGCCTCTCCGCCCCCGACGAGCTCTCCCTCAACC
>NZ_JAMPTM010000100.1 GCF_025403375.1 Frankia gtarii | reverse complement strand
GCGCTGATGGCCGCCGCCGCCCGCCAGCGCCGGGAGGTGTTCCCCTCCCGGCAGGCGGCGCTGGCCCGCTACGCGACCAGGCCGCCGCTGCGCGAGCTCACCGCCGGCGCCCTCGCCGCCTACGTCGAGCACGGCTTCGAAGACCTTCCCGACGGCACCGTGCGGCTACGCTGCCGGGCCGAGCAGGAGGCCCGCTTCTTCGAGGCCAGCGGCCGCATCACCTGGGCGACGGTGGCGAAGGCGGCGCTTCCCACCGTCGTCGCCACCGGTGAACAGTCCGATTCGGAGCTGATCCCCGCGGCCCCCGGGCTGGCCGCGGCGCTGCCGGCCGCCCGGCACGTCTCCTATGGTCATCTCGGCCACTTCGGCCCGCTGCAGGACGCCGTCAGCGTCGGCCGGGACATCCTGGTGCACACCGCCGCCCGCCGGCCCGACCACCGCCCGCCGGCCCGGCCACCGCCCGCCGGCCCGATCACCGCCCACTGACCCGGCCAGACCATCGCCCGCGGCCGAACACGCCGCGGCGGGATCCGCCCGCCCGATGTGGGAGATCCGGATCCCGCCGCGGCGGGGCGCTCAGACGTGGGCGACGGCGTTGCCCGCGTTCTCGCCGGGGCGGATGAACAGCGCCAGCACCATCGCGACCCCGGACAGCGCGGCGCCGATCACCATGGCGACGTGCAGTCCGCTCATGAACGCGGCGTGGCTGCCGGCCTCGATCGCGCCCTGCAGGTTCTCGGGCGCACCGGTGGCCGGGGGCACCAGGCCCTGGCCGACGAGCTCCTTGGCCTGGGCGAGCTTGCCGGCCTGCTCCGCCGGCACCCCGGCCCCGACCAGCCGGTCGACCAGCACCGACCCGACCCGGCTGGCGAGCACGGAGCCGAGCACCGCGGTGCCGAGCACACCGCCGAGCTGCGTCGCCGTTGACTGCAGCCCGCCGGCGACGCCGGAGTCCTCGATCGGCGCGTTGCCGATGATCGCATCCGACGCGGCGGTGATGGTCAGTCCGACGCCGACGCCGATGGCGACGAACGGCGGCCACAGCAGGTTGAAGGACGAGTCGGGCTCGAGCTGGGTCAGCACGACGAAGGACGCGAGGAGCAGCGCCATTCCGATGGCGATGGGCAGCCGCGGACCGAAGCGGCCGTTGAGGACGGCGCCCAGCGGGCTCGAGACCATGAACACCGCCGACAGCGGCAGGGTGCGCACGCCGGCCTGGATGGCGGAGTATCCGTGCACGTTCTGCAGGTAGAGGGTGAGGAAGAACAGCACCCCGAACATCGCGAAGAAGGTCAGCGTGACGATGAGCGCGCTGAGGCTGAGTGAGCGGTTGCGGAACAGGCGCATCGGCAGCAGCGGCGCGCGGACCCGGGTCTCGATGACCACGAACAGCACGAGCAGCACGACGGCGGCGACCAGGAAGCCGATCGTTTTGCCGGAGCCCCAGCCCCAACCCTGCGCCTTGATCATTCCAAAGACGAGCGCGAACAGGCCGCCGCCCAGGGTGAGCAGGCCGGGGGCGTCGAAGCGCTGGGAACCCGACTCGTCGCGGCTCTCGGCGAGCACGAGCAGGCCGACGATCAGCGCGATCGCGCCCACCGGGACGTTGATGTAGAAGACCGACTCCCACGACACGTGTTCGACGAGCAGGCCGCCGATGATCGGCCCGCCCGCGATCGAGATCGCCGAGGCGCCGCCCCAGATCCCGATGGCCGAGTTCAGCTTCTCCGGAGGGAAGGCCGAGCGCAGGATCGCCAGCGTGTTCGGCATGAGCAGCGCGCCGGCCACACCCTGCAGCGTCCGGAAGATGATCACGCCTTCGATCGAGCCGACGAGGCCGACCGCGAGCGACGTCAGGGCGAACCCGACCACGCCGATCAGGAAGATCAGCCGCCGGCCGAACCGGTCGCCGAGCTTGCCCGCGGGGATGAGCAGCACCGCGAGCGCCAGCAGGTAGGCGTTGGTGACCCACTGCAGGTCCGAGAGTGACGCGTGCAGATCTTCGGCGATCTTCGGGTTCGCGATGGACACGACCGTGCCGTCGAGACCCACCATGATCACACCGAGCGCGACGCTGACGAGTGTGAACCACGGATGACCCCGCCTGCTGGTGCCACCGGCGGCCGAGTCGCCTCCGTCGGCGGTGCGCCGCGGTGAGTGCGCCGCGTCCGTAGCTGTCGCCATGTCCTGTTCCCCTCCACCTCGGCCGATGTCGATCGGCTTCCCTGACATTGAATGCCATAGTGGCAGTACTGCCAAACAGTCAGAGATGACAATCACGTCCGTCCCGCGGTATGATCACGCCGTGACGACGCAGACCGGGGAGGCTCCGCCCGCGGTCGCGACCGGGGTCGGCGACGGTGGAGCCGAGCAGACGCGAGCCGAACGGCGGCGTGCGCGTATCCGCGCGACGATCGCGGACACGGCCCTGCGGCTGTTCATGTCGCGCGGCTACGACGCGACGACGGTCGAGGATGTGGCCGCCGCGGTGGACCTGAGCCCGCGCACGGTGTTCCGCTACTTCCCGTTCAAGGAGGACATGCTCCGCGAGGCCGTGCATTTCGAGCTGACCGAGCTCATCGCGGCGCTGCGGGACCGGCCGGCGCACGAGCATCCCGCCGACGCCCTCGGTCGGGCGACGGTGTACATGTGGTCGCGCATGGACAAGGACCCCGAGGAGGTCCGCACCCTGCTGCGGCTCATCTCCGAGCTCCCCCGCATGCGGGGCCTGCTCGTCGAGGCGTCCCGCTCCGGCCAGAACGCGCTGGCCGAGGCGCTCGCGCCCCGCCTCGGCCGGCCCGCGGCGGACCTGTCCACCCAGGTGGCGACCGGCTGCGCCCTGGCGGCTCTCAACATCGTCCTGGAGACCTGGGCGGCGATGCCCGCCGGCACCGATCTCGCCCCCCTGATCAACAGCGCGATGGCCGGCGTGAAGGCCGGCCCGCTGAGCCCCCTGCGGCCAACCGATCACTGCGGTTGACACCCGTACCCGCGCGGCCTGCACTCGAAGGACAGGGCGTCCGCCGGACGGCGGTCGCCCGCCACAGCAGGCGCACGCGGCGGGAGGCTGCTCTCCGATGACGACACTGCACCCGAACTCGATCCTCGACGGCCCGGCGGACCACATCCCCGACGAGACCGACCTGATCGAGGCGGCGATGCGCTGGCACTTCGACCCGCGCACCGGTTCGCGCTTCTGGCTGGACCAGGCCGACACCCTCGGTTTCGACCCGCGCGAGGACATCCACACCGTCGACGACCTCGCCAGATTCCCCAACATCGTCGACCGGCTGCGGTACGTGCCCGCCGGGGACCTGATCCCCCGCGGCTACGCGGGGCAGGACGACGCGGTGTACGGCGTCTACGACTCCGGCGGCACCACCGGCCCGCCGAAGCGCGTGGTCTTCATGACCGACTGGATGCAACGCCTGCTGGTCCACACCGACCAGGAGATGGACGAGCGGGACTACCCGCGCCGGGTCGACTGGCTCGCCCTGGCGCCGGGCGGGCCGCACATGTTCGGCGCGTTCGTCCGCGAGTCGGTCCGCCGGCGCGGCCGGTTGGGCTTCACCGTCGACCTCGATCCCCGCTGGGTGAAGAAGTGCATCGCGACCGGCCGGGGCGATCAGGCCGAGCAGTACGCCGACCACATCGTCGCGCAGGCCCGCGCCGTCCTGGAGTCGCAGGACATCGGTGTACTGATCACCACGCCGCCGCTGCTGGAACGGCTGGTCCGCGACGAGGAGCTGCACAAGCTGATCGCCGACCGGGTCCAGGTCATCGAGTGGGGCGGTGCGCACCTCGACCCGGACACCCGGTACCTGCTGCGCACGGAGGTCTTCCCGCACAACCGGATGGTCGGCCGGTACGGCAGCACGATGATCCTCGCGAGTGCCATCGAACGCGACGGGCTCGCCCCGGACGCCCCCTGCGTCTTCGACTCGTTCTCCCCGTATGTCACGTTCCGCGTGGTCGACCCGGAGACCGGCGAACCGGTGCCCTACGGCAGCCGCGGCCGCGTCGTGATGAACCACGTCAGCAAGTCGGCGCTGCTGCCCAACAATCTCGAGCGCGACGAGGCGACCCGGATCGAAGCGCCACCCGGGCGGCCCGGCGACTCGGTGGCCGACGTCGCACCGGTCGCCATGTTCGGCGACTCCCCGGTGATCGAGGGGGTGTACTGATGGCCGCCAGGAGCCCGTCCACCGCGCCACCCGCGGGCAACCGGGCCGAACCCGCGGGCAACCGGGCCGAGCTGATCGAACTCGACGCGCTGGGCCCCGCAGGCCCCTACCGATCCCGCAACCGGCTGCCGATCACCGACCTGGCCGGCGTCCCGCTCGCCGAGCTGAGCCTGGTGCCGTCGCTGTACGTGCATCGCGCCATCGCCGCGTTGCGGGCCGCCGAACCGCTGCCGGCCGCGGACCGGCTCGCCGCACTCACCCGAGCCGGAGAGGCGTTCACGACCGAGACCATCGGCGGGCTGAGCGTCGACGCCTACGCGCACGCGGTCAGCCGGATCTCGGGGATGCCGATCCAGATCGTGCGCCACGCCACCGAGACGACTCGGCGGGCACTGCTCGACGCCGGCCGCGATGCGCGCCAAGCCCGGCCCATGGCCAGCGTCGACGACTGGCACGACCCGGCCACCCGGGGCGGACGGGCGGTGTGGACGCGGCGCGGGGAGGTCTTCGCGGTGCACGCCTCCGGTAACCATCCCGGCGTGCATGCCCTGTGGCCGCAGGCGCTGGCGCTGGGATACCGGGTCGCGGTGCGGCCGTCGCGGCGGGAGCCGCTCACCGCGCACCGGCTGATCACCGCGCTGCGCGCGGCCGGTTTCGGCCCCGACCAGGTCGCCTACCTGCCCACCGACCACACCGTCGCAGACGAGATCATCTCCGCCGCCGACCTGTCCATGGTCTACGGCGGGGACGACGTGGTCGCCAAGTACGGCGCGGACCCCACGGTGCTCGTCCAGGGGCCCGGCCGATCGAAGATCCTGCTCGCCGGCGAGAACTGGCACCAACACCTCGACACCCTGGTCGACTCCATCGGCGACGAGGGCGGGACGGCCTGCGTCAACGCGACGGCGGTGTTCACCGACAGCGACCCGGGCGGCCTCGCCGCGGCCCTCGCCGAACGGCTCGCCGCCATCCCGACCCTGCCGCCCGAGGACGACCGGGCGGTGCTGCCCTGCCAGCCGACCAAGCAGGCCGCGGCGCTGGAACGCTTCCTGCTCGACCACGCGGCAGGTACGACGCCCCACCTCGGTGGCACCGGGATCACCGACCCGGTGGCCGGCGGCGGCGTCGCGCTACGCCCGGCGGTGTTCCAGGTGGACCGGGCCGACGCGGCCCAGACCGGCATCGAACTCGGCTTCCCCTGCGTGTGGGTCGCCCCCTGGTCGCCCGCCGACGGGATCGGCCCGCTGCGGAACTCCCTCGTCCTCACCGCCCTCACCCACGACGAGCGCCTCCTCGACCAGCTCGTCGACGATCCGACGATCCGCAACGTCTACGTCGGCGACCACCCCACCTACTGGATGCGACCCGACGTCCCCCACGACGGCTACCTCGGCGAGTTCCTCATGCGCACCAAGACCGTCCTGCGGGACTGAGCCCGGCGTTAGCATGGGCTACCTCCAGAGTCGTCGCTGATTTTCGTCGTCGATCCCTCGTCACCTGTTACGACGATCCGTGACGACTAGAGGTGACCGATGGACGACCAAGCCTTGCTGGCCGAGGAGTTCGACCAGGTCCGCGGACGGCTGCGGGCTATCGCGGCCCGGATTCTCGGCTCGACCGACGAGGCCGATGACGCGGTTCAGGAGTCATGGCTGCGAGCCAGCCGGGCCGGTGCCGCCTCGGTCGCGAACGTGCCGGCCTGGCTGACCACGATCGTGAGCCGCGTCTGCCTTGACCTGCTGCGCGCGCGCCAACGTCGACGAGAGGAACCCATCGACCCGACCAGCCTCGAGCCGGTCATGGCCGACGCCGCCACTGATCCGGAGCAGGCGGCCATGACGGCCGACGCGGTCGGACTGGCATTGCTTGCCGTTCTCGACCGGCTCAGTCCGGCCGAGCGGGTGGCCTTCGTACTGCACGATCTGTTCGCCGTGCCGTTTGATGAGATCGCCGGGATCGTCGGCAGGTCCACGACAACCACCAAGAAGCTGGCCAGCCGGGCCCGTCACCGAGTGCATGGCGGCACCGACGACCTGCAGGTCGTCGACCTTGCCCGGCAGCGGGCGGTCGTGACCGCCTTCCTCAGCGCCTCCCGCGCCGGCGACCTCGACGCCCTGCTCGCGGTGCTGGCGCCGGACGTGGTCCGCCGAGCCGACGCCCTGGCTGTGGCCCCGGGCACGCCGGCCGAGGTACGGGGTGCCCGGGCCGTCGCCGAGGAGACCCGCGCCAACATGGACCGGGCGCGGCTGGCCCGGCCCGCGCTGGTGGACGGCACGGTGGGTGCGGTCGTTGCACCGCACGGGATGGTGATGGTTGTGCTGCGGATCACGACGGTCGGCGACCGCGTCACCGCAATCGAGGTCATCGGCGATCCTGCTCGGCTGCGACGGATCAGGCTCGGCGGTCTTTTGGATCATGTCAGGGGCGACGACACCACCGCACAGGAGGACCCGAGGATTGGCGACGCGGACCGTCCGGACGGGCACGGACCTCAGACCCCTGCAGATCAGCGGGGCCGGCCCTGACTCCGTCGGTCACCTCCGCCCCGCCTGGGTCGTCATGAAGGTAGCGACGACCCCCGGCGTCCAGTGGATGCCAGGACGAATGACCGGAGGACATGACCATGGACGCTCCCACCCGAGGCCTCCCGCCCGCGCCGAATCCGCGGCGCCATGCGGCGCCGCATGGCGATTCACCGTCGGTACGCGTCGCGATCGTCTACCACAGCGGCTTCGGCCACACGGCTCGGCAGGCCCAGGCGGTGCGGGCGGGAGTGCGCCGCGTACCGAACGTCGAGGCGCTGTTGGTGGATGTCGAGCAGGCTCCAGCACATTGGGAGGACCTGGCCGCCGCGGCGGCCATCATCTTCGGTACGCCGACGTACATGGCCGGTGTCTCCGCGGCCTTCAAGGCGTTCCAGGAGGCGACCTCACATGCGGTCATGGCCCAGGGCCACACCTGGCAGGACAAGATTGCCGCCGGTTTCACGAACTCGGGCGCCAGGGCCGGAGACAAGCTTGCCACCCTGTTCCAGCTCGCGCTGTTCGCCGCGCAGCACGGTATGCACTGGGTCAACCTCGGCCTACCGCCGGCGAACAACTCGACGTCGGGGTCGGAGGCCGAACTCAACCGGCTCGGCTTTTGGCTGGGAGCAGGGGCCCAGTCGAACGTCGACGAGGGGCCGGACGCCGCGCCGCCCGAAGCCGACCTGCGCACAGCCGAGCATCTCGGTCGCCGCGTGGCCGAGACAGCGCTGCGCTTCGAACGGGGCCGGGGCCACCCCACAGCCAACCAACCGAGCACGGCTAGGCCGGTGTCCGCGTCGGCCCCCGTCCCGAGGGCGACGTAGTGTCCGCCGGGGAGGCGTGGATCATCTATGTTCCCGCACCCAAAAGCGTCTCGGAGATAGCACACACCGGCTGCGATCCGACCTCCCGCATGACCGATATCTCGGGATGTTCCTCGAGCGGCCGGTCGAGCTGGTGCGGCGCGGCGCCGAGGCGGGCGTCGAATGCCGCATCGCACACCGCCACCAGCCCCGGATGGGCCACCGAGGAGCCGTCGAACCCGTCGTCGGCCTCCCGCCGCATGTCCTGGCGGACCTGGTCGAGCGCGCGGGCGTTGACCTCGGGGTCCCGGCTGGGGATGAACGCCGCCATGCCGCCGATCGCGTGGGCGCCGCGGCGGTGGCAGGTCCGCACGAGCAGCCCGGTGTAGGCCCGCATGAACGGCACCGTCATCGTCACCTGGGCGCGGTCCGGCAGCACGAACGCCTCCCCGCGGGCCCCGAGGGCCTTGATGATGCTGAACACGTAGTCCCAGCGGCCGGCGTTCAGGCCGGCGCAGTGCTCGCGCAGCTCGTAGAGGATCTCCTCCATCTCGAAGGCGGCGGGGATCGTCTCGATGAGCACGGTCGCCCGGATCGTGCCCCGCGGGAGGCCGAGGCGCTGCTGGGCGAGGACGAACACGTCGTTCCACAGCCGGGCCTCGCGATGACCCTCCAGCTTCGGCAGGTAGAAGTACGGTCCGCTGCCCCGATCGAGCTGGCGGCGGGCGCAGTGGAAGAAGTACAGGCCGAAGTCGACCAGGCTCGCCGACATCGGTCGGCCGTCGATGAGCAGGTGGTGCTCGCTGAGATGCCAGCCCCGCGGCCGGACGACGATCGTCGCCGGGTCCGGCCCGACCCGGTAACGCCTGCCGGCCGGCGTGGTGAAGTCGAGCCGGTCCTCGAGCGCGTCGAGCAGGTTGAGCTGGCCGGCGATCACGTTGAACCAGGTCGGCGCGGTGGCGTCTTCGAAGTCCGCCAGCCACACCTGGGCCCCGGAGTTCAGCGCGTTGACCGTCATCGTCCGCTCGGTCGGCCCGGTGATCTCCACCCGCCGGTCGACCAGGCCCGGCGCCGCGCCCGCGACCCGCCACGATGCGTCGGCGCGAATGGCCGCGGTCTCGGGCAGGAAGTCGAGGCTGGCCGCCCCGGAGGCGAGCAGGAGGTGCCGCTCGCGCCGGGCTGCGAGCAGCCCGGCCCACCGCGCGGCGAAGGCGGTGTCGAGCGCGATGAGGAATTCCAGCGCCTCCGGCGTCAGGATTTCCCGGAAACGCTCCCGAGGTTCACCGGGCTCGCCGATGACCTCGATCCGACCGCCACGCGGTGCCGGCATGTCAGTGCCCCGCGCCGGCACCGGTCGCGGTGAACTGCGCCTCCTCGGTGGAGCCGCGCAGCGCGATGGTGTCACTCGCCGGGTTGATGGCGGTGCTCACCAGGTCAAAGTAGCCGGTGCCGACCTCGCGCTGGTGACGGGTGGCGGTGTAGCCGTCGGCCTCGCTGGCGAACTCGCGCTCCTGCAGGTCGACATAGGCGGTCATGCCCTCGCGGGCATAGCCGTGGGCGAGGGAGAACATCGAATGGTTCAGCGCATGGAATCCGGCCAGGGTGATGAACTGGAACTTGTAGCCCATGTGGCCGAGTTCGCGCTGGAACTTCGCGATGGTGGCGTCGTCGAGATGCGCCCGCCAGTTGAACGACGGCGAGCAGTTGTAGGCGAGCATCTGGTCCGGGTACTGCGCCTTGATCGCCTCGGCGAACTCGCGGGCGATCTCCAGGTCCGGCGTGGAGGTCTCCATCCACAGCAGGTCGGCGTGGGGGGCGTAGGCCAGGCCTCGGGCGATGCACGGCTCGATGCCGTCACGCACCCGGTAGAAGCCTTCGGCGGTGCGCTCGCCGGTGACGAACGGCAGGTCCCGCTCGTCGACGTCGCTGGTGATGAGAGTCGCCGCCTGCGCGTCGGTCCGAGCGACGATCACCGAGGGCACGTCGGCGACGTCGGCAGCCAGGCGTGCGGCGTTGAGGGTGCGGATGTGCTGGCCGGTGGGGATGAGCACCTTGCCGCCGAGGTGGCCGCACTTCTTCTCCGAGGCGAGCTGGTCCTCCCAGTGCACCCCGGCGGCACCGGCCGTGATCATCGCGCCCATCAGCTCGAAGGCGTTGAGGACGCCGCCGAACCCGGCCTCGGCGTCGGCGACGATCGGCACCAGCCAGTCGGGGGCATCGGCGACACCCTCGGCCCAGGTGATCTGGTCGGCGCGCAGCAGCGCGTTGTTGATCCGGCGGACCACCGCCGGGACCGAGTTCGCCGGGTAGAGGCTCTGGTCCGGGTAGGTCTGGCCGGACAGGTTCGCGTCCGCGGCGACCTGCCAGCCGGACAGGTAGATGGCCTTGAGTCCGGCCTTGACCTGCTGGACGGCCTGGTTGCCGGTCAGCGCGCCGAGCGCGTGGACGTAGTCGGTGTCGTGCAGGAGCCCCCACAGCTTCTCCGCGCCGCGGCGCGCCAGCGTGTGCTCCTCGAGCACACTGCCGCGCAGCTTGATGACCTCGCCGGCGCCGTAGGTGCGCTCGATGCCCGCCCACCGCGGGTCCGTCGCCCACCGGCCGGCCAGCTCCTCGGCCGCCTGCGCGACACCGTTCGCCGGCGTGGTCGCCGCAGTCGTCGTCACCGTCGTCTTCGTCTCGGCCATGTCGATCTCTCCCTGCCCCCGACTCGGAATAGCGCGAATCACCTTGCTCTTCGAAGCTGTCACAGCGATTCGGACCGGTCGAGTGGCCCAACGAGCCAAGTGTTGCGAATCTTCTGAGCCGGGATTGCAAATCTTGCAAATGGACCGTTGGCAGAAGGTCGGCTATCCTCCCCACAGGGAGGAGCGGATGCAGAAGACTTTTGTCGGGACCCGGCTGCGGGAACTGCGCGAGGAACGGGCCATGAGCCAGGTCGAGCTGGCGCGCCTGCTCGGCATCTCGCCCAGCTATCTCAACCAGATCGAGCACAACTCGCGGCCACTCACCGTTCCGGTCCTGTTGCGCATCACTGAGGCGTTCGGCGTGGACGCCGGTTTCTTCGCCGCGCACGACGTGACCCGGCTGATCGCGGAGGTCCGGGAGGTGCTCTCCGACGGCACGATCGGCCTGAAGGTGCCAGCCACCGACGCCGCCCAGCTCGCCGAGCAGTTGCCGCAGACCGCGCACGCGCTGATCACCCTGCACCGCCGCTACCGGCAGGCCAACGAGCGCCTGGCCGCGCTCACCGGCGCCCGCGGGCCGGAGCCGGTCGGGCCGGCGCCGGCGCCGATGCCGGACGAGGAGGTCCGGGACTTCTTCTACCAGCGCCAGAACTACGTCGGCGAGCTCGACGAGGCCGCCGAGCGGCTCGCCGGCCAGATCGGCCTCACCCGCGGCCGGGTCCACGCGGTGCTGGTCGAGCGGCTGGCCTACCACGGCGTTCGCGTGCACAGCCGCGAGCCCGGCCCGGACCTCGCCGGGCCGCGCGACGACGGCCGCGAGCTCGACCATGAACTCGACGTCGACGTGCTGCACCACTTCGACCCGCAGACCCGGGTGCTGACCCTGTCGAGCCATCTGCGGCCCGGACAACGGGCGTTCCGGATGGCACTGCAGCTCGCCTTCACCGAGTTCGACGACCTGGTCACCCGGCTCACCGATGAGGGAATGCTCTCCGGCCCCCCGGCCCGGACGCTGACGCGGATCGGCCTGGCGAACTACTTCGCCGCCGCCCTCATCCTGCCCTACGATGTGTTCCACACCACGTCCGAGCGGTTCCGCTACGACATCGAACGGCTCTCCGAGCATTTCGGCATGGGCTTCGAGACGATCTGCCACCGGCTGAGCACCCTGCAGCGCCCCCGGGCTCGGGGCGTCCCCTTCTCCTTCATCCGGGTGGATCGCGCGGGCAACATGTCAAAGCGCCAGTCGGCCACCGGATTCCATTTCTCCCGCGCCGGCGGAACGTGCCCACTGTGGAATGTGTACGAGGCGCTCGCCGCCCCCGGAAAGATTCACACCCAGATTGCCACCATGCCGGACGGGCGCAGTTACTTCTGGATTGCCCGTACCGTCAGTCGGGGCTATGGCCGATTTGGCCGCCCAGGTAAGACGTTCGCCATCGGTCTCGGCTGCGAACTGCGCCATGCCAGCCGTCTGGTGTATTCCATCGGGCTCAACCTCGACGATCCAGCGGCCGCGGTGCCGATCGGAATCGGCTGCAAGGTGTGCGAGCGCGTCGGCTGCGCGCAGCGGGCCTTCCCGCAGATCGGCCGCAGCCTGGCCCTCGACGAGAACCGCGGCACCTTCGCCCCCTACCCGGCCGACATCAACTCCTGACCCGGACGGGCCGGCGCCGGCATGCGAGACTGGCCCCTCACGGGATCAGTTGCATCGGCCCAGTTCAACGCGGCATTCCATCGCTGTGGACCGGTCTGAGCCCGGTGCCCGCGGAGAGGTGGAGGTATGCCGACGGATTCCGGTGAATCCGATCGCGCCGGCCCCCCGGGGCACGCCGGCCCCCCGGGGCACGCCGGCCCGTTGGGGCACGCCGGCCCGTTGGGGCACGTGATCGTGGCCGGGCTCAGCGCGATGGGGCTGCGCCTCGCCGAGCAGTTGCAGGCCTCCGGCGTCGCGGTGGTCGCGGTCGACGACCGGCTCACCGCCGTCGCGCGCCGCCGGCTGGAACGGTGCGGGGTCCGCGTCCTGCTCGAAAGTCCGCACGTGGTCGAGGTGCTGCGCGAGGCCGGCATCACCGCAGCGCTCGCCGTGGTGATCTGCCACGAGGCCGATCTCGACAATCTGGAGACGGCGCTGCTCGCCGCCGACGTCGCCCCCGCCGTCCGGCTGGTCGTCAGCATCGACAACCCGCAGCTCGGCGACCAGCTCGCCGACGCTCTCCCCCAGGTCCGGGTGTTGAACCTGGCGGAACTCGCCGGGCCGAGCTTCGTCGAGGCGTGCGTGCGCTCCGACGTCACCCATGCCTTCACGATGGACGCCCGCGCCGACGCCGAGGTGTTCGCCGTCATCGAGGAGGAGATCACCGGCCGGGGCGCCTTCCGGGCCCGCTACGGCGACCTCACCCCGATCGCGTTGCGCCGCGCCGACGCCCGACACGCCGAAATGCTCCCGCCGCGGGACACCCCGCTGCGGCCGGGTGACCGGCTGACCGTCCTCGGTCGCCTCGCCGAGTTCGACGAGCGCGGGATGACCGTCTCCGGCCTGCACGACGCGCGCCTGTTCGCGACCCTCGGCGCCGGCACCGCCGAACGCGGTGGCGCGTCCCGGGCCCGGCGCGGCACGACCGCGCGGCTACGGGAATTCCTGTCCATAATCCGCGGGGAGCTGGACCGGCCCTTCCGGCTGGCCCTCGTCGCCGTCGCCGCGATCCTGCTGGTCAGCACGGTGGTGCTGTCGCTGACCTACACCGACCACAACCAGGCCGCGCCGCCCGACTTCGGCCCGCTCGACGCCCTCTACCTCACCGTCGAAACGATGGTCACGGTGGGCTACGGCGACTTCAACTTCGGCGCCGCCGACGAGTGGCTGCAGGTCTTCGGCATCGGGCTGATGCTGTCCGGCGCGCTGTCCATCGCGGTCGTCTATGCCTTCATCACGAACGTGATCATCAGCCGTCGGCTCGAACGCGCGCTGGGCCGCGGCCGGGCCGGGGCGGTGCGCGGGCACGTCATCCTGTCCGGCCTCGGCTCGGTCGGGGTCGCGACGATGGACGGCCTGGTCCGCACCGGCCGCCAGGTGGTGGTCATCGAACGGGACGAGAACAACCGGTACCTGCCCGTGGCCCGCGAACACGGGGTTCCGGTGATCATCGGGGATGCGACGGTGCGGTCCACCCTGCTGGAGGCCGGCCTCGCCCACGCGACCACGGTCGCCGCTTTGACCAGCGACGGGGTGGCGAACCTGGAGACGGTGCTGTCCGCCCGGGAGGCGCACGGCGAACTTCGTGGCGCCCGCACGGCCAGGGAGGCGGCGCGGCGCTCCGGCGGTCGCTCCTACGGCCGCTCCTACGGCCGGGTCCGGTCGCCCGAGGCTCAGCCACGCCAAGCCGGCCTGCGGGTCGTTCTGCGGATCTTCGACACGACGATGGCCGACGAGGTCGAGCGCCGGTTCGGCATCCACACCGCCCGCAGCGCCTCGGCGCTGGCCACCCCGTACTTCGTCGGGGCCGCCCTCGGCTACGACGTGCTGAGCACGTTCTACGTGGAGCGCACCCCGTTCCTCGTCGCCCGGATGACCGTCCACGCCGGCGGGGCGCTCGTCGGCCCGACCCTGCGGGAGCTGTCCACCGGCACCCGCGTCCTCGCCGTCACCACCGCCACCACCGCCACCGGCGGAAGCTGTGACGACGAGAACGGCGGCGGCGACGGACAGGCGGCAGGGAAGCCGGACTACCGGCCCGGCCGGCACACCCGGCTGCGGCCGGGCGACGAGCTGCTCGTCGTCGGCCCCGTCACCCAGATCGTCGACATGGTTCGGCGCAACCAGCATGTCGACGACCCGGCGCGGCACCCTCCGGCACCGACACGGGCCTCCGCGACGGCGACGCGAAGCGAGTCCGACCGCTCCGCCGACCCCGCCGGAAACTGACATGTTCAGGGCCAACTCGCTCTCGGAGGATCGGCCGCCGACTCAAGCCATGGTGATCTTGGTGTGCCGCGGAACCGTGCCACGTGTCCGGGCGAATCCCCGACCCGTGCCGATCTCCATCCGGACCCGAGGCGGCACGCCGATCGAGAGGAAGCCGGGGCGAATCACGGGCTTTCCATCCGTAGTCCCCACGGGCAGGGTTCTCCACGGCTACGAGGCCGTCGTCTCGCGAGGGGATCCCCAGAATTCATGAAGGACCAGGTCCACGGCTGCCTGCTGGGCGGCGCGTTGGGAGACGCGCTCGGCGCCGGCATCGAGTTCCAGTCGCTGGCCGACATCCGACGCGAACACAGGCCGGCGGGCGTTACCGGGCCGACGCAGGCGTATGGGGTTCGTGCCCCGCTGACGGACGACACGCAGATGGGAGGCAGGCGATGTGGGGGGCATTCGTGCACGGTCGCGCCGAGCACTGTCGTCAGGCCGGTCATGTGGTCGTGGCCGGGGTGGTGAACGTGCAGCAGACGGTGTCGGTGGACGGGTTTCCTCTCGCCTGCACGCCGGTGTCGCCGGCCACCCTCGTCGGGGACGATCCGGCGGGGCTGGTGATCCGCTCCGAGCTGCGGCGCCTCGGCCTGCTCGGCGAGGACGGCTCGGGCCGGGGCGCCGGGGTCCTGCCGACGGCGCACAGCGCGATGTCCGCCGTCCTGGTCGATCCGCATGGGACCCGGCAGGTGCACACCGATCTCGCCGGCCTCGCCATGGCCCGCTACCCGCCGCCCGTGTTCGACGACCTGCGGCGTTCGTCGCGTATCGGCTGTTCGACAGGGGCAGCGGTGCGGCCCGGATCCGCATTACGCTCCCCCACGGCGGCGCTCGACGCCGACGAAGATCCGCGGGGACCGGGACGGCCACACGGAACGGGGCAGCCGCAGGGGGGACTATGACGGCGAGGACGATTCCGATCCGTTTCACCGACGATGCCGGGGTGATCGACATCGCCGAGTCGCTGTCGGCCCTCAAGGGGGACGGGCGCCACCTGTGGCTCGCCGGCGACGAGACGATCACCATCGAGCGGGCGGCGCTGTCGCCGGCCGGGGACGGCTTCGTCGACCATGTCAGCTTCTCGATCGCGGACTTCCTCCCCCTGCCGGAGCCGCCGGAGCCGGACGGCAGCCAGCTCGAGATCGACATCGAGGGCATCGACCGGCACGGCGGCTATCTCTGGTTCGTCGGCTCGCACGCCCGGACCCGCAAGCGGGTCAGGCCGCACCACGCCACCGAGCAGGCGCTGGCCCGGCTGGCGAAGGTGAGCAGCAACGCCAACCGCTACCTGCTCGGCCGCATCCCGGTGGTGGAGATCGACGGTGCGCCGACGCTTGTCGCAAGCGCCCCGGCGCCGGCCTCGCCGAACGGGGAGAAGCTCACCGCGGCCGCGCTCGGCCTGTCCAAGCAGAACCGGCTGACCCGGGCGCTGCGGGACGACGAGCACCTCGGCCTGTTCCTGAAGATCCCGAGCAAGGACAACGGCCTGGACATCGAGGGTCTCGCGGTCGTCGGTGAACGGATCTACCTGGGGTTGCGCGGCCCGGTGCTGCGCGGCTGGGCAGTCGTGCTGGAGCTGCGCCTGACCGAGGGCGACGGCCAGGACCTGTTGCTCGCCCCAATCGGCGGCGACGGCGACGGACGCCGCTACCGTAAGCATTTTCTCGACCTCGACGGGCTCGGCGTGCGCGACATCCTCGCCCACGGCGACGATCTGCTGCTGCTCGCGGGCCCGACGATGGACCTCGACGGGCCGGTACGGATCTACCGCTGGCGGGGCGCCGCGCACGCCCGCACGAGCGTCGTCGTCACCGACGAGGCGATCGAACGGGTGCTGGAGCTGCCCGTCGGGATTGGCGACGACCACCCGGAGGGCATCGCGCTGATGCCCGGCGAACCGTCGGCGTTGCTGGTGGTGCACGACAGCCCGGCACCGCGGCGGCGCTGGCATCGTCACGAGATCCTCGCGGACATCGTCCCGCTGCCGGGCTGCTGAACCAGCCCGAGCCACTGAACCAGCAGAAAGCCGAGACCGACTACAGTTCGCTCCCCCGGGAATCGCGCAACATGTTCAGGGGTCGGACGGACTACCCGGCTCCCGCGGATCACGGCAAGATCTACCCACAGCATCACCTTCCGTCCTGCTCACCGCCCTGCCTGAGGTACGCGCGTGTCTGACGAGATCGACCTAGCCGCCGTCACCACCTGCACGGAATTCGGCCGTGCGCTGACAGTCGCCCGGGAGCGGGCGGGGCTCAGCGTGCGTGACGTCGCCCGGCGGGTGGACGTCCCGGCCAGCACGGTCGGCGGCTACTTCGGCGGCGCCCACCTGCCGGGGCTGAAGCCGGCGAACCTCGTCGAGGACATGCTGCGCGCCTGCGGGGTGGCCGATCCCGCCGAGCTGCGCCGCTGGGTCGAGACCTGGAGCCGGATCCGACGCTCCCGCCGGGGCTCCAGCGACGACGAGCGGGGCGCAGCCGGTGGCGGGTGGGGCCCCGGCGCCGTCCCCGGCCGGCGGCCCGGCCCGGGCGGGGACGCCGGCGGACAGTCGGCGGACGGCGGTCCCCGGCGGGCGCCCCTCGACCAGGCCCGCGGCGGCGAGATCGCGGCGGCACTGACGATCGCGCCACCGGTGGCGCTACTGGATCGGCTGCCGGCGGTGCGCGGCCGCGGCGAGCTTCTCGCCCTGCTGACCGGCCAGCTGCCCGCCGCCGAAAGGCAGCGCGCCGGGAGTGACACCATCGGCTCGAGCGGCAGTAGCCGGGTCCGCAGCCGAATGCACGTGCTGCATGGTCTCGGCGGGATCGGCAAGTCCACCGTCGCCCTCGCCCTCGCCGCGACCGCGCTCGACCGCGGCGTGCGGACCTGGTGGATCAGCGCCACCCGCCCCGGCGCGGTGCCCGCGGCGATGGAGGCGCTCGCCGTCGAGCTCGGTGCCACCCATCATCAGCTGCGCCGGGCAAGCCTGCCCGACCTGGTGTGGCGCCGGCTTGCCGCCCTCGACCAGCCGTGGTTGCTGGTCATCGACAACGCCGACGATCCGGCCGGTGATCTGGGTCTACCTGGCGGCGACGTGCTCGACGGCACCGGTTGGCTGCGTCCGCTCACCCGACCGCGGGGGATGGTCGTGGTGACCACCCGCGACAGTGCGGACTGGTCGCGCGGCATGGCCGGCGGCCGGACCCCGCCCTGGATACGCCTGCACCGGCTGACTCCCCTCGCCGACCCCGACGCCGGGCAGGCGCTGCGCGACCTGGCGGGCGACGCCCCGGGATCCGCGCAGGCCGCGGAGAGCCTCGGCCGCCGCCTCGGCGGGCTACCGCTGGCGCTCTCGCTGGCCGGCCAGTTCCTCGCCGAGGCGTGGCGGATGCCGCCGGGCTTCGGCGGTTCGACCATCCCCCGGTCCTATCCGGCGTACGAGCGATCCCTACGCACGAGCGGGCCCTGGTCGCTGCTACCGGACTTCGCCGGCGCGGACCCCCGGGCGCAGGCGCCCGGGCGCCGCCGAGAGCGCGAACTCGTCGGGCCGACCTGGGAGCGCTCACTGAGCCTGCTCGCCGCCCGCGGGCAGGACCGGGCCCAGCCGCTGCTGACCCTGCTCGCCTGCCTCGGCGGCGATCCGATTCCCGTCGACGTGCTCCTCAACGCCGAGGTGCTCACCGCCTCGCCCCTGTTCCCCAACCTGCGGGCAGCCGAACTCTGGGGGTTGGTGCGGGCCCTCGCCGGCCACGGGCTGATCGAGCACTCCCCGACTGCGGCGGGGGGCGCGGATGTGGCGCACCAGATCAGGCTGCATCCCCTGGTGCGGGACAGCTTCGGCCGGGCCGCGCACATCTCCGGTCGGCTCGAGGACTACCTGGAGACGATCACCGCGCTGCTGGTCCACGCGACCCGCCGGCACGACCCACGCGACCCTGGGACCTGGCCGGCCTGGTCGATGCTCGCCGGGCACGCGGACGCGGGCCTGATGATGCTGCAAGCGCGACGTCAGTGGGGGCTGGCGGAGCTGACCGAGGGCCGGCTGCCGCCGGAGCTGCTCGTTCCCGCGACGCTCGCCGCCCGTTTCCTGCGCGCGACCGGCCGCCTCACCGAGGCCGCCGCGGCGTACGAGGCCGTGCTGGTCACCGGCCGGCGACTGTTCGGCGACGATCACGCCGACGTGCTGTCCGCCGCCCATGACCTGTACCGGGTGCGCGCCGCGCAGGGCCGGGCCCGCGACGCGGAGAAAGGCCTGCGGACCGTCCTCGACGACCGGGCCCGCGTCCTCGGCCCGGACCATCCCGACACCCTGACGACGCAGCACTACCTGGGCCGCACCCTGCGCGAGGCGGGCCGCCACCGCGAGGCGCTCGGCTGGTTCACCCGGACGCTCGCCAGCCGGGAACGGGTCCTCGGCCACCGCCACCGCGACACCCTCACCACCCGCAACAACGTCGCCGACGTGCTCGTCGAGCAGCGGCAGTGGGACGCGGCGGAGCAGCTGCTGAGCGCCGTGTGGACGGACCGGGTCGGCACACTCGGGCCCGAGCATCCCGCGACCCTGGTGACGCTGCACCACCTGGCCCGGCTCGATCATCGCCGCGGCGAGCACGCCCGCGGCGCGCGGACGGCCGCCGAGCTGGTGACGGCCTGCCGGCGCGTCCTGGGCCCCGATCATCCCCGCACGCTGGCGGCGGTCTGCCTGCACGGCGAACTCGAACAGGAGCTTGACCGGCTCCCCGTGGCGCGCGCCGACCTGGCGGACGCGCACCGGCGCAGCCTGGTCGTGCTCGGCCCGGAACACGGAACCACGCAACGGCTTGCGCGGCTCGCCGGCCGTCCGCCGTCATCCTGACCCGGCCCGTCCGGCCTGCAGTCGCAGCGGCAGGCCGACCACCCAGCCGCCGACGGCGGGCAGCAGGGCCCACAACGGCAGCCCGGCTGGCTCGGTCAGCAGCCAGGCGACGCTCACCAGCTGGCAGGCAAGCAGGTTCGCCAGGACGAAGCCGCCGCCGTGGGGGCGAGGGGACCGGATCGGGTCGAGGCCGGGGGCGCCCGAGCGAATCAGCCGGACCAGCCCGGCGGTGGCGACCAGCGCGGCGAGGACGGCCGCCGCCGCGGCGAGCCCGCGCCCGGCCAGGGACGCATGGCCGCCGGGTGGGCCGGGCGTCACCGGGGCGACCACGACCGGCCCTCCCGGTACAACCGGCGCGATGGCGGCGCCCGCCGGGTCGGCGGCGAGGGCGAGACCGCCCGTCGCGGACACGGCGATGACGATCCCGATCTGCGCGGTGAGCACGATCGCCGTGTACCGCCGGGGGAAGACGAAGCCGCGGGGTCGGCGCAGGTGCACGCCGGTCGCCAGTGCCGGAGTCCGCCCCCCGCAGACCCGATCCGTGGGCAGATTACGCAGATCGTCGACCGTCCAGTCGGTGACGAGCGCCGCGAGGCCGAATCCCGCGGTGAGCACGAGTACGCCGACGCCCACCTTGCCCCCGGCGGCGGCAACACCCAACGGCAGTCCTCCCGCGGCCGTGGCCGCGACCAGCAGGCAAGGTAACGGTGGCCCGCCCCCCATCCGACGCCGCGACAAGATCAGCCAGGCCCGCAGGCCGACGAGGGCCACGAAGCCGATTCGGGCGGGTAGGGACGCCGCCCACAGCCAGCCGCCACCCGCCACCGCCAACCCGGTCAGCACCGCCCATCCGGCGACCCAGCCGGGCGCGACCCTGCCCTGGACGAGGGGGCTGCGCTGGCGCGCCGGGTTGATCCGGTCGACGTCGACACCGACGACCGCGTCGAGCAGGCGGCCGTACACCGACAGCAGCGCCCCGGCGAGGCCGAGCAGCAGCACCGCCCTGACCTGGGGATCAGTCAGCGCGAGGCCGCCGACGGCGAACGGGACCGCGTCCGCCGACGCCGCTTCCGGCTGGGTCAGAGCACGGGCGTCCGCCAGGCGTCCGGCCGCGGGCCGATACCACCGCGCAGCCCCTGCCCGGCCCGCCGGCTGTCCAGCGGCACGGCTTTCCATCCGACCTCACGATCGTTTTCTCGCGGCCCCCGAGCACTGCGCTCACGGACGATTGCAGCCTGTCGAGAAAAGCTCATTCGAGGCGCCGAGAAAAGGAGGTCGGGCATGACCGTACAAGGTCGTACAGGAAGCGGCGAGTACGCGATGTAACACTCTGAGCGTGCCGATCGGAAGTGCCGGCGAACCAATCCGTATTGCCGTAAGATTACCGCTACGGTGCGCCGCCGACCGCCGACCGCCGACCGGGCGCCGGGTTCGGGGCCTGCCGGCGAGGAAAGCATCGGCCTCGCGGCAATGCCCGACCCGGACCGCACACCGGAAGATCTGCGACAACGGCTCGGCTTCACCAGGCGAGCGCTGACGGCCACGAAGGCGCATTGTCGCGGGCGAGCGGGATTTGAGCGGGCCCGCGCCGGGGCGGCCTTGCGGCAACGGCGGCCGACGGCCGCCGGAGCGGGCCTCCCCCCGATGGTAGGTCCGCTCCGGCGGCGAGCCGAGGGTGCGGTCGTCGATCAGCCACCCCCGTCGACCACGGAGGTGCAGATCATGCGGCTGCGGCGGCCGCAACCCGTCGGCGGCTCTCAGATAACCGCGTGTCGGACTAACCGGAAAGACCTCGAGGGCAAATCCGTACAACCTCGTACGCGATGGTCCGAGGTACGAACGACAGTTCGGGCCGACGGGTAAGCAACCCGCCCACCCGCGGACGCGTCGTATGCGGCGGGCGAGAAAGTACCGCGCGACCGCACGAATGGTTGCGCTTCCGTTGCGCTACCGTTGCGTCGGGTTCCCGTCGTCGTCTCCTATTACCGGAACATCGGTCCGCGGCCGAGTCCGCGGGCAGCGTCGAAACGGTTCGGCCGGCGGTCGCCGGCGGCAACCGGGTTTCCGGGCGCGGTATTCTCGGCACGTTACCCGCCAGTCGGCGCGCGCAGCCC
The DNA here is from genome assembly GCF_025403375.1 of Frankia gtarii. Taxonomy (GTDB): domain Bacteria; phylum Actinomycetota; class Actinomycetes; order Frankiales; family Frankiaceae; genus Frankia; species Frankia gtarii. Next base: position 533 of record NZ_JAMPTM010000100.1, on the reverse strand, counting down.
GCTCATCGCCGCGGAGGCAATCCGCAATCCGCAAACATGTGTTCCCAGGAGTCATGGTGTCTTCCCGTTGGCTGGATGAGCCACTGCAGACCGAGCTTGACGACGCCGCCGTGACCGCGCTGCGGCACTGGTGCTCCCAGACCGAAATCACCTTTCGGCTGGTCCGCCGGCTCACCGGTGGCCGATCCGCCGCCATGGTCGCCGCCGTCCTGGCGGACGATCCCCATGAGGGCGCCCGCCAACTGATCATGAAGCTGGATCGTTCGCCGGGCACCGCGCAGGACCCTCAACCCGGCGAGTTCGCCCACCACAAGCGGGCGTTGGCCGAGGCCCCGGACTTCGCCCGCCGCCACCTCACCGAGCCCGTCCACCAGCCCATCCCGGTCGGCGACGGGCGCTGGTTCGTCTTCCAGCGGGTGGCCGGCGGCAGCCTGCGCGACCCGATCACCCTGCACACGCTGCTGGACGCCGTCGTGCATCCGCCTCGCCCGGCGCGCGGCTCGGCGGCGTCGGCCCGCCCCCGGGGCCCGCAG